>NZ_JBHGAQ010000011.1:0-162295 GCF_042610505.1 Chryseobacterium sp. sg2396
TTGGCTAAGAAAATTTAACTCAAACAGCTTCTAAATTATTCTGGGGCGGCAGACAGGACCCGATACGGTTAAAAAATATTCTTAATGAAAATAAGAAAAGTGAAGCCCAAAACTTCACTTTTTTTGTAACATCTTCCCGAATTTTACAACTTATCGGTAAATCTCAGAAGTATGTTGAAAAAGTTACTTTTTCTTTCTGCCGTCGAAATTTCCACTGAAACCTATTTTCCATAGGACTTCAAATTTGAGTCGGCAAATATTACCGTTAAGTTCCTTTCTGAGAAAAAACATTTTATCATTGCGCAGGATAATTCAAAAGAGACTTTTATAAAAGAATAATACAATGAAATATTTAAAAATAAATACCGTGCAGGATGCCGATATGGAAGCACTGAAAAATGCCATCCTCCAGATGAAAGGCGTAGACTCTGTAGAAATAATCGACGACGAAAATCCGGAAAGCGAACTGAAAAAAGCTTTTGCCAAAACAAAGGAACAGTTTAAAAAAGGGGATTATGAAACATTGGTCAACGATATATTTGATATTCTAACAAAAAAATAAATTATAAAGTACATGAAAAAAGCCATTTTATCGATTGCTTTATTGGTTGGTATTTTCTTTTCCACAAATGCAGCGGCCCAAACCGAAACCTCAGGCAGGGAAAAAGTCTACCGGGCAACCCACACTAAAGTCACGGAGCTGAAGCATACAAAACTCAAGGTGAATTTCGACTATCAGAAAGAACAGATGAACGGGGAAGAGTGGCTTACGGCAGCTCCTTTCTTCTATCCGACCAACGAACTCACGCTGGATGCCAAAGGCATGCTGATTCACGAAGTGGCATTGGAGGCGAACGGTAAAAAATCGCCTTTAAAATATGATTATAAAGATGATGTTTTAAAAATTACACTGGATAAAACTTACCAGAAAAATCAGGACTATACGGTTTACATCAAATATACGGCGCGTCCCAACGAAGTAAAGCAGGAGGGGAGTGCAGCCATCAGCGATGCGAAAGGTCTTTATTTCATCAATGCGCAGGGAACGGATCCCGATAAGCCGACCCAGATCTGGACCCAGGGCGAAACGGAATCCTCATCTGCCTGGTTTCCGACCATCGATAAATCCAACCAGAAAACTACGGAAGAGATCTATATGACGGTTCCTGATAAATACGTTACCCTTTCCAACGGAATTTTAAAAGATTCCCAAAAAGAGGCAAACGGCCTGAGAACGGATCACTGGGTGATGGATAAAAGGCATTCCACATATCTTTTCTTCATGGGCGTAGGCGAATATGCCATTGTGAAAGACAAATGGAGAAATATTCCGGTGGATTATTATATGGAGAAGGAATATGAGCCGTATGCTAAGCAGATCTACGGAAATACGCCTGAAATGATCGAATTTTTCTCTAAAAAGCTGGGCTACGACTATCCGTGGGCAAAATATGCGCAGATCTCAGGAAGAGATTATGTGAGTGGTGCGATGGAAAATACAACGGCCACGCTTCACGGAAGCGGCGTTCTGCAGAAGCCGGGACAGCTTGTTGATGAAAATGCATGGGAAGATACCATTGCTCACGAGCTTTTCCACCACTGGTTCGGAGATCTCGTAACGGCAGAAAGCTGGAGCAATCTTACTGTAAACGAATCTTTTGCCAATTATTCCGAATACCTGTGGAACGAATATAAATACGGAAAAGACCAGGCTGATTACCATTTGATGAAAGATGTAAACATGTACCTCACAACACCCGGTAATTTCAGTAAAGACCTTGTAAGATTTAATTACGATTCCCGTGAGGATGTTTTCGACCTGGTAACCTATCAGAAAGGAGGCGGAATTCTTCACATGCTGAGAAACTATCTGGGCGATGATGCTTTTTTTGCCGGAATGAATGACTATCTGAAAACCTACGAATACGGAAATGCAGAAGCCCATCAGCTGAGGTTGTCGTTCGAGAAAGTTTCCGGAAAAGATTTAAACTGGTTTTTCAACCAATGGTATTTCGGAAGCGGTAACCCGAAGCTGAAATATTCCTACACCTTCGAGCCTGTAAAAAAACAGGTAGCTGTTATTATCGAGCAGACCCAGGAGCAGCCGTTCCAGTTTCCGCTGGCCATCGATGTATACGAAAACGGCAAGCCGAAAAGATACAACGTCTGGGTAAATGCGGAAGCGAAAAATACGTTTAATTTCGATGCTTCCAAAAATGCGGATCTGGTGAACATCAATGCAGACGGTGTTTTACTGGCTGAGATTACCGATGCTAAAACTCCTGAACAGAATCTGACGCAGTTTACAGGGTCAAAAGAATTCAAAGGCAGATATGAAGCATTAAACGGAATTAAAGATCAGGTAGGAAAAAATCCGGCAGCTACCAAACTTTTAGCAGCTGCTCTTAAAGATCCTTTCTTCAGAATAAGAATCAGGGCTTTAAAGCTGATGGACCTCTCCAACGCCGAACAGTTCAAGGCGATGGGAGCAGAGGTTGAAAAACTGGCAGCCAATGATCCTAAAACACTCGTGCAGGCAGCAGCTATTTCAGCTTTGGCAAAGACCAAAGACAGAAAATATCTCCCTATTTTTGAAAAAGGCATGAATGCGGTTTCTAATTCGGTAAGAGGAAGCTCCGTAAGTGCCATTATCGAAATTGATCCTTCAAAAGCGGCTTCGCTGGCAGAAAAAATCGACCTGAAAAATGCTTCGGAGGAACTTATGGGCAAATTACTTCCGGTAATTGTGAAGAATAAGGTGACTTCACAGATGGAGAATATTACCCAGCTGGTTGCTTTTTATCCTTTTATCAAATTTCAGAATCCCGAGTTGGGCAAGTCGGCAGAAGAGGGATATAACTGGATAATGAGTTCCGATAACCTGAAGGCCACGGAAAATATTACCAAAATGCTGGGCCAGGCAAAAGGGGAGATCGGAAATAACCCTCAGGTTAAAATGATGATAAGCCAGATGCTGAAAGAGGGGCTGAACAAAAAAATGGAACTGCTGAAACAGAATCCTCAAAGTGCAGCCAGCATCAATAAACAGATCGATGCTATTAATAAAGCCATCGAAGATTTTAAATAATAATATAAGATCGTACTATTTCAGTAAATATGATAACCGCTGTTCTCGGATAGCGGTTATTTTTATTTTTAGAGATTGTATTAAAATTAATTTAAATTTTTAACAAAATATTTCATTTATCTGTTTTTTTACCGTAGTTTTGCTGTCAAATTAATACCGATAATCATTGAAGTTAATACAGTGTGTCTGAGGACAGGATAAATTGATAATAATTTCAGTTTAAACGTATGAAAATCAATGATAATCATTATTCAGGATACACCACACAAATTACCTTATTACATTTAATTTTTATAGCTGCTGACCGGAATAATCATTAAATATTATAAGTTCAGGAAGGGTTATGGAAATAATAAATATTTTTATTTATAGCTGAACACAAATTTAATTAATAATTTACACCTTGGACATTTCCGTATGGAGATGTCCTTTTCATTAGCTGGAATATCCAATGGAAAATTCCTTCATTAGTTCCTCATCTGATAGAACGTATATTCAACAAAAATGAACAATCCGATAAAAATCATATATGATTAAACGTTTACATTTTTTAAATTCGTAGTAAAATAAATCATATGACTGTTGGAATTGAGGCGGCAAGCTACCATGTGCCTTCATTATATCTGGAAATTAGAGAACTCGCAGAAAAAAGGGGAATTGAACCTGCAAAACTGGAAAAAGGCCTTGGTCTTCACAAAATGGGCTTTCCCGATGTGCACGAAGATGCGGCTACGTTCGCGGCGGAAGCGTTGCTTAAACTGATCAGGGATTATGATCTTGATCCGAAAGAAATAGCAAGAATCTATCTCGGTACGGAAAGTGCCCTTGATGCGGCTAAACCTACTGCTTCATACGCCATGCAGATGGTGGAAGAAGTCCTGGAACCTGAATTCGGCGCAAGGGTGTTCAGAAACTGTGATGTGGTGGATATGACCTTTGCCTGTATCGGTGCTGTGGATGCGCTTCATAATTCACTGGATTTCGTACGCGTAAACCCTGATAAAAAAGCAGTAGTGATTGCCAGCGATTACGCAAAATATGAACTGGCTTCGTCCGGGGAATATACCCAGGGCGGTGGGGCAGTAGCCGTATTGGTTTCTTCAACACCGGACCTAATGGTAATTGAAAACAACTGGGGCGTTGCTACCGAAAGTGTCTTTGATTTCTTCAAACCGCGGCGGCATTTTCAAAAGAATGATTTAGCCGGTGCTCCCGAAAGTTTCCCCGATAAAATCGAAGTCTTTACCGACGAGCCGGTGTTCGACGGACAGTATTCCAATCAATGCTATCAGGACAGGATCAGGGAGGCCTACCAGCAGTACAAGGAAATCACAGGTCAGGAAAAACCTTATGAAAACTGGAAATATCTTATTTTCCACCTTCCGTATGCATTTCATGGAAAGCGGGTCTTTACCGAAATTTACAGCCTGGAAAACGGATTGCCTTACAATACACCCGAAGAACAGAAAGCAGTAGCAAAATCGGAGGAATATCTCCAGTTTATCAACGAAAAAATTGAGACCTCCCAAAGAGCTTCTTCACAAATCGGAAATATGTATACGGCTTCTATTTTTATGGCTTTGCTTTCCGCTTTGCAGACGGCATTTGACGAAAATGTAGAATTGGCCGGTCAGGAAATCGGATTTTTGGGATACGGAAGCGGCTCGAAATCCAAAGTGTTTGCCGGAAGAATTTCAGAAAACTGGAAAAAGGCCGCCGAAAAATGGAATATTTTTGAAGAGTTGAAAAAACGTTCACCTATAGACTTTGATACTTATGAAAAACTTCACCGGAAGCAAATGGAAGCATCCGTCAACACGAACTACCAAGGTTTCGGACTGAAATCCGTAGAACTTGAAAATCCGGTGCTGAAAGGAGCAAGATATTACGGTTTTCAGAAATAAAATTCAGCTTTAATACAGCCTCAACCGGAATTTCAATAAGTTCCGGTTTTTTTATTCAAACCAACTCTAACTTTATAATGAAGAATTACCGTCATTGTCATCGCCGGGTAAATTTTGAAATTAAATTTTTAAACCACATTTATACCGATTATACCATGGCTTAGAGAACCTCAGTCTGACACCGCATATATGCAATTTGATCTGAATTAAAATAGTTTTTTAAAGTGATATATAATTCCGTTTAGTATTAGCGCGATTTGATCCTGAGGCTCTCGAAGGATTTTATACGCCATCAGCCACCGGGAAAGATTCGTGTTTGGACTATTAAAACCACAAATCTGAACAGATTTTCACTGATGTTTGCGCATTTTTTTGTTTAAACCACTGTAAAATGACATTTAATTGTCCATCCCGTAGGGATCTCAACATAGTATTAGATAGTCCCAGGTAAAATTCGCGTTTACATGAAAATCTAGATTTTCTCTAATGTATTCTAAACTATTTTTAAATCTTTTCTCTGCCTCTCTGTGGCTTATGTGTAAAATCTCCCACAGATTACATAAGTTTTTTACAGATAGTTGTGTATGCTTTGTTTAGTAGGCTGGATGGGAGGAAGCTGGATATTTAGGAGCGCATATTTTTTTAACCACGGATTTGCACGGATGTATACAGATGATTATGCTTAAAATAATGCAGTGCAGATCCTTTTCAGGATGACAAACCGAGCGAATAAAGTAAGTACAGCCTCATGAAAATCTTTGATTTTCTTCTTCTGTGTTCTAAAATATGCACAATGTAAGCAACTAAAAATCTAATGTGCCTTACGTGTTAAAATCTTTTGCCTCTTTTCTGCCAGGAAAATGTAAATTGAATAACATTATTTTTTCCAGAATCCATTACGCTGTGCCCAGCTTTTAAATAATTGTGGCCATTGAGCAACCTCGTTTCCCGGTTTTCCCAACCCCCAGCCGTGGCCTCCGGTCCTGAAAATATGCATTTCAACAGGAACCCCGGCTGTTTCTAATGCAGCTTCCATAAGATAACTGTTGGCAACAGGGGAAATAGGATCATCTGCCGCCTGGGCCAGAAAAGTGGGCGGCGTATCTTGGGTAACCTGCTTTTCCACTGAAAAATCAGTTTCTTCTTTTATAGTCGGATTATTTCCTAAGATACTTTTCAGGGAGTGCGTTTTATTATTGGGGGGAAGCATGGAGATCACGGGATAAATCAGCCCTGTAAAATCCGGTCTTGACGATAATGAATCTATGGAATCCACCGGTTTATAAAATTTCTTATCGAAAAGAGTAGCGGTAATTCCTGCCAGATGTCCGCCTGCAGAAAAGCCTAAAACGCCGATTTTATGCGGATCTATTCCATATCTGCCGGCCCTGCTGCGGATGAGTCTTACCGCACGTTGCGCATCTTCAAAAGGGACATGGGTGGTGGGCCATCCTTCCTGCGGGAGTCTGTAAATCAATTCAAAAGCAGTGATCCCTTGGGATTGCAGCCAATCGGCAGCGGGCGTACTTTCTTTTCCCAGTTCGATATGGGCATAGCCACCGCCGCTTATGACCAGAATAGCCGTTCCGTTAGGATGTTCAGGCCGGTGGATGATGAGCCTTGGTGTTGAAATATGGATAACAGAACCTTTATCGCTGATGGTCTCAGATCCTGTTGATTCGCCTTCATCAGGCATCTTGTCGTTCCATATGTCGATCTGTTCCGAATCCTTGGGCGAAGTAAAGCTTTGTCCAAGGGAATGACTGACCGCCATAAAGGAAAACACGAAAATAAGAATAGGTTTCATTCAAAGAAAACCGTTTGGTCCTGATAGCTTTTCGGGGTAACGCCTACCAGCTGTTTAAAGACGCGCGTAAAATAATTCGTATCTGAAAATCCGGTCTGGAAAGCCGTTTCCTTAATGCTGTTCCTGCTGGCCAGCAGTTCCTTTGCCCTGCTGATTCTTTCCTGGAGAATGAAATCGTTCGGCGAAGTTCCCAGTTCTTCTTTAAACATTTTAAAGAAATTCGATTTGCTTACGTAAGCCATTTTAGCGATGCTCTCTACCGACAGCTTTTGATGCAGGTTTTTTTTGATGTAATCTGCGACGAATCCGATTCTGGATTTATTTTTGGCTATATTCTTTTCAACAATGCCTCTCGCCTGGGTCTGCATCAGCCGGATCAGCAGCTCTTTCAGTGCAAAATCCGCCATAATATCTTTCTGGGAATTATCATCCATGGCAATCCGCATAATATTATTCGTGGCGGAAGCAAGGGAAGTATTGTTGAAAAGGAAATATTCATCCAGTTCAATATTCCAGTGAGAAGTTTCATCCGCTTTCGGAAGGTGGTAATTCAGATAATTGAGAGAACTTTCTAAAAATTCGGGATTAAGGCTCAGCGAAATACACTGCGTAGGTGTTTCATCAGCTTCAGGAAAGTCGATGACCATGGTTTCTCCCGGTGATACAAGTACGCTTTCCCCGGGAAAATAATCGAAATAGCCCGTCTTGTCATCAAGCTTCATGTGCTTTTTTCCCCGAAGCATAGCCGTGAAAGCAATTGTTTCAAAATGCAGCTTTACTCCGAAAGCCGCCTGGTGCGTTTCATAGATGCTGAATTCGCAGTTGTTCAGATTGAAAGTAGTCCGATTTTCAACCAGGCTCAACAGCTGGTTTTCCCTTTGTAGTACAGGAGTTTCTAATAAAATCTTGTTACAGCTCATTTCTAAACGTTTTTCGGTGCCTGTTTACCCAAATATAGAAAATATCTGCACACCAATTTGTTAATGAAAGCATAAAAATAATTGTAGTGTACGATTTTGAAGTTTTTTTGTACGATTATGCTATCCGAATATCATGGGGAAGTGTAATTTGGTACACATAAAAATTAAAAATTGTACGAATTATGAGCACTACAACACAACAGCAATCCGGAACTTTATTGCAATGGCCGGAATTCAAAAGTAAATACGACAATTACATTAACGGCCAGTTTACCGCACCGGTGAACGGACAATATTTTGATGTGGTTTCTCCGGTAAACGGTAAAAATTTCACCCAGGCAGCGCATTCTTCCAAGGAAGACCTGGAACTTGCAGTCAATGCAGCAAACAAAGCTTTTGAAACATGGAAGGATACTTCTTCTACCGAGAGAAGCATCATTTTGAATAAAATAGCCGACCGGATCGAGCAGAATCTTGAATATATCGCCACTGTGGAAACCATCGATAATGGAAAGGCGGTACGGGAAACGTTGGCGGCAGATATTCCGCTGGCGATCGATCATTTCCGATATTTTGCCTCGGTAATCAGAGCAGAAGAAGGATCTCACAACGAACTGGATAAAGATACCGTTTCTCTTATTGTACACGAACCGCTGGGTGTGATCGCGCAGATCATCCCGTGGAATTTCCCGATCTTAATGGCCGTATGGAAACTGGCTCCGGCATTGGCAGCAGGAAACTGTGTTGTCTTGAAACCGGCAGAAAGCACGCCGATTTCCATTATGGTTTTAATGGAATTAATCGGTGACTTGCTTCCTCCGGGTGTTGTTAATATCGTAAACGGCTTCGGGGCAGAGCTGGGAAGAGCACTGGTAACCAATCCGAAAGTAGCGAAAGCTGCATTTACAGGATCTACGGCAACCGGTCGTCTCGTAATGCAGTATGCTACGGAAAACATCATTCCCGTAACCCTTGAGCTGGGTGGAAAATCACCGAATGTGTTCTTCAGTTCCGTGATGGATGCCGACGACGAATTTTTAGATAAAGCGATTGAGGGAGCTGTTCTTTTTGCCCTGAATCAGGGAGAAATCTGTACCTGTCCTTCAAGGCTGCTCGTGCAGGAAGATATTGCCGATGCTTTCATTGCTAAAGTCATTGAAAGGGTAAAAGCTATTAAAGTCGGAAATCCGCTGGACAAAACCGTAATGATGGGAGCGCAGGCTTCTCAGATTCAGAAAGATAAAATCCTTTCTTACATTAAATTAGGAAAAGAAGAAGGTGCGGAAGTATTGGTAGGTGGTGATGTGAATCATGTTGGGGAAGGCCTGGAAAACGGATATTACATTCAGCCGACGATCTTTAAAGGCTCCAACAGGATGAGAATTTTCCAGGAGGAAATCTTCGGCCCGGTACTGGCTTTCACCACGTTCAAAGATGAAGAAGAAGCCATAAAAATCGCTAACGATACCATTTATGGTTTAGGTGCAGGGGTCTGGACCAGGGATGCACACCAGCTGTACAATGTTCCGCGTCATATCCAAGCAGGAAGAGTGTGGGTAAACCAATACCATTCTTATCCTGCAGGTGCACCTTTCGGAGGATATAAGCAGTCCGGGATCGGGCGTGAAAACCATAAAATGATGCTCGACCATTACCGTCAGACCAAAAACATGCTGATTTCTTATAACAAGAACAAACTAGGTTTCTTTTAATTTTAATAAATGATGGCGTGCCCGTTTTCCCCGTCTTGCAACGGGGAAACGGTCGGGCTATCCAGGGCTCCACTTCGTTTCGGTGCTTTGCACGCCCGCCTTCGGCGTGCCCCCTTCCTATCCCTCACGCAATACGTTTTGTTCTGAAAAATACAGAGGTTTGGTATAAATCTCAGGCATATTTTGGTAAATGAAAAAGAAGATAATCCATTAGCCGACGAATGTAAGTTCGATGGAGTCAAACGTCTGCGAACTTGAAATATCCGGTGTTAATAAAAAACGGATGAGCCTCCTGCAAAAAAAACTAACTCAAACTAACTCAAATAATTTTATATGATCCCCAAAACAATGAAAGCGGCGGTGGTACAAGGGTACGGCCAGTCGTTAAAAATAGAAGAAGTTCCGGTAAGAGAACCCGGAAGATATGAAGTGCTGGTAAAAGTGATAGCCTGTGGTGTTTGCCATACGGACCTTCATGCGGTGGATGGCGACTGGCCTGCAAAACCCAAAATGCCGCTTATTCCGGGGCATGAAGGAGTGGGGATTGTAGTAGCCTGCGGACCTGAAGCTTATGTAAAAGAAGGAGATGCGGTAGGTGTACCGTGGCTGTATTCGGCCTGCGGATGCTGCGACTACTGTATTACCGGTTGGGAAACACTTTGTGAAGCTCAGAAAAATGGTGGTTACAGTGTAGACGGTGGCTTTGCAGAATATGTAATTGCAGATTCAAGATATGTGGGACACCTGAAAAATAATGTCAACTTTTTAGAAATTGCACCGATCCTTTGTGCTGGAGTTACCGTTTATAAAGGATTAAAAGAAACCGAAACAAAACCTGGAGAATGGGTGGCCATTTCTGGTATCGGCGGATTGGGGCATGTTGCGGTGCAGTATGCAAAAGCAATGGGAATGCATGTGGCAGCTATTGATGTTGCTGATGATAAGCTGGAACTCGCCAAGAAATTGGGTGCAGATTTGGTCGTCAATGCAAAAAATACTGATCCCGGGGAATACCTGCATAAAGAAGTTGGCGGGATGCACGGCGCCTTGATTACAGCTGTCTCTCCTATTGCTTTCAAACAGGGGATTGATGTTCTGAGGAGAAAAGGAACCATTGCACTAAACGGGCTTCCTCCTGGCTCATTTGAGCTTCCGATCTTCGAAACGGTACTTAAGCGGATTACAGTAAGAGGATCTATTGTAGGGACAAGAAAAGATCTTCAGGAAGCACTGGATTTTGCCAATGAAGGATTGGTGAAAGCAACGGTGACTGCTGCAAAATTAGAGGATATCAATGATGTTTTTGATAAAATGAAAAAAGGGCAGATCGATGGAAGGATTGTCCTGGATATTGCCGGAAGCGCAAAACAGTGATATAATATATGGTTCGGCAAATGAAATTTCGCCGAGCTTTTTTTTAATTTTATAAAGACTTATGAAACGAAGGTGTTAAAAAAATGATTTTAATGAACAAAAGGAAATTCTATTGTTTGTGTGCGACACAAATTTATTTGGAGTATCAATGCTCAATTCGCAAAGATTTTAGGATTTTTACAGAATAAAATTCATTTGTAGCCATAGTTTAAGGGTCTTCAACGTTTGTTTTTTGCCATAAAACAAAAGAATAGCAGAATATTAATACAAAAGAAATTATGAAAACTGAAATAGCAAGACTTTCCGTTACAGAAAAAGCATTGGAAGTAATCTGGGAACTCGAAAAAAAATATGGCGATCTGATGTTCTATCAGGCAGGAGGATGCTGTGAAGGGACCCAGCCGCAATGTTTTGAGAAAGGTGGCTTTTTCCCGAGAATGAACGATGCTATGATCGGAACGATCCATAACCACGAATTCTGGATCGACCGAGATCTCTTTGAATACTGGAAATATTCCCATTTTACCCTGGATGTGACCGACGGATTCGGACCCGGCGGATTTTCTCTTGAAACACCTCTTGGTAAAACATTTAAGGTTATTTACAGGCTCTTTACTCCCGAAGAACTCAAAAACCTGGAACCGGTGAAGCGGAGTGAATGATTTAAATGATTATTGGATACTCTTAAACTGATTGCTTTTCCGGGCAATGAAGTATAACTCCCTTTCAAAGTCATATTTGTCTTTTTTTATTGCTCTTTTTAATCCGAAATACTGAATTAATAAGAGAATAAATGGCAAAGCGGTAAGAATAAAATTTTCGTCCTCTTTAAAAAATTGTAGAGCAATAAAGATCATTGAAGGCATCATACAAATAAGCAAAAGAAAATAAGGCAGAAAAGGAACAAATTCTACAGTAATAACAGTTCTGTCATTTTCTTTTGATAGATTTCCTTTGATTACAGAATGAATTACATTAAAATCAAAAAAATAGACTCTTTTTTTAATCGTAAAATGATCCGGATTAACTATTCCACGGTATTCAAACCGTGTAGGAATTCCGTTATCCGAAATTAATGACAGGAAGGTCGTATTGGTTTTATAAGTGATTTTCCGAAGACTTTCTGTAAATTCAGATCCGTCCATCTCAATACTGAGATTTAAGCTGTCATAGAGTCCGATACTTTTGTAAAAAGAATTCATGGTAAATTAAATGAAATTAATATAAATAAGTAGATCACACCTCCACAAACCTACTCACAAACATCGAAGCGACCAATTGTCCCACCGCATTCAAAACTGTTGCTAAAGGATCTACCAATGTTCCGATGATCATCACGGCCGGAATGGCTTCCTGAGGCAGCTGGTACACCGAAATCATCAGCATCTCCCCGATGTAGCCGCCGTTCGGGATTCCACCTGCTACAATGCTTACAAAAACCGTAATCCCTAACGCAAGCAGCAAATTCATCGGATCAAAGAAATCCCTTCCAATAATCAGGAACGCAACATAAATTTTAATAATTGACGACATCGACGAACCGTTTTTATGCAAAGTCGTCCCGATCGGAATCACGATATTTGAAATCTGGCTCGGAATACCGATCTTTGAAGCAGCCTGTAAATTGGCGGGCATCGTCGCAAAGCTGCTGCAGGTACTCAAAGCGGTTAAAGTCGGAAACGGAGCGTTGGTCCAGAAGCTTTTTACTCCGTTTCTTCCATCGGCCAAAAACGCATACAGCGAAAAGAACACGAAGAAATAGACCACTCCCGCAATATAATACAGGCCAAGCGGTTTGGCATAAAACCCGAAAAGCTGAGGTCCCAGCGTAGCAACCTGATAGGCGAAATAAGCACCCAGCCCGATCGGAGCCACCTTCATAATCAGCAGGAGTAGCTCTTTCATAACTTCATATCCTGAAGCAATAAATGAACGGAAAACCTGGCCTTTTTCTCCCGCCTTGCGGGCAGAAAAACCTGTCATAAACGAAAAGATCAGTAATGCAAGCATATTTTGCCTGGAAAAAAGCTGCGTAAATTCGCCTACGGTAAAGAAACCGACAATCCTGCTGCCCCAACTCTCATCACGTACCGTTGCTTCTACAATCTCACTGCTGCCCATAATACCCGAAACCGGAAACAGATAGACGGCTCCAATCGTAAAAACAGCTGCGGTGAGAATGAAAAAAAGGAAAGTCAGTACCATCGTAAACATGATTTTTCCGAACTTTGATTGCTGCTCCAAAGAGGCAATCGAATTCGAAACGGCGAAAAATACCAGCGGGACAACGCTTACGAACAGCAGGTTCAGGAAAATATCGCCCAAAGGTTTCAGGTAAACCACAAGCCCGGGCGCAACGATTCCGATAATGCTGCCAATGGTAATTCCGAGAAGAAGAAATAAAATTCCGGAGTAATTTTTCAGAACATGGTTCATGGGTTGCTTTTTGATCAAAGATAGAAGTAATTTTTAATATTCCCGCAGCTGTTTTCGGTCTCAAATTTGTTAATTTTAAGAAAAAATTGTTTCTATGGCTTATATAGATTACTATAAAATTTTAGGCGTAGACAAGGGCGCAACACAGGAAGATATCAAGAAAGCATATCGCAAACTGGCGAGAAAACTCCATCCCGATCTTAATCCTGATGACAAGGAAGCGGAAAGAAAATTCAAGGAACTTAACGAGGCCAATGAAGTTCTCAGCAATCCCGAAAACCGGGCCAAGTACGATAAATACGGAGAGCACTGGAAGCATGGCGAGGAATATGAAAAAGCCCAGCAACAACAGCAGAGACAATATCAAAATCAGGGAGGAAACTTCGGAGGCGGATTTTCCGGTGCCGATTTTGGAGATGGAGAAGATTTTTCAGACTTTTTCCAAAGCATGTTTGGAGGAGCAGGCGGAGGTTTTGGACGAAGTTCACGGGGAAGCGCATCGGGGAAATTTAAAGGACAGGATGTTCAGGCGGAGCTGAATCTTAATTTAAGGGACGCAGCCACCACACATCCGCAGACCTTCGAGATCAACGGTAAAAAAGTAAGGATTACCATTCCGGCAGGTGTGTATGACGGTCAGCTGATCAAGCTGAAAGGCCATGGTGAACCTGGTTATAATGGAGGGCCAAATGGAGATTTGTATATTACTTTTAATATCCCGGCTGATCCGGATTTCGAAAGAATTGGTGATGATCTGAAAACAAAAGTTTCGATTGATCTCTACACAGCTGTTTTGGGGGGAGACGTAAAAGTGAATACCCTGAATGGAAGCGTCAACCTGAAAGTAAAACCGGAAACCCAGAACGGTATGACCGTACGGTTGAAAGGCAAAGGTTTCCCTGTATACAAGAAAGAAGGGCAGTCCGGTGATCTGTTCGTGACCTACGAAGTGAAATTGCCGACGAATCTTACGGATAAGCAGAAAGAACTTTTTGAACAACTTAAAAATTCCTAGGTTATGAATGAAAGAATATCACGGGAAGAACTCGTAAAAATATACAATATTGAAATCACTTTTTTTGATGAGCTGGTAGATTCCGGCCTGTTGAAGATACATACTGATAATGAGATCCGTTACCTGATGTATGAAGACCTTCCAGTCTTTGAAAAATTGACGAACTGGCATTACGATCTGGACATTAATCTTCCGGGACTGGAAGTGATCCACGGCATGCTTCAGAAAATGGAAGACCTGAGAAACAGGAACCGGGAGCTGATGAATAAGCTGTCTTTGATCAGCGGGAGATATGAGGAAGGGTAGTTTAAAGTTTAAAGTTTAAAGTTTAAGGTTTAGCGTTTAAAGTTTCTGTGTTTCATGAATTTATGGTAATCCTTTTGAATGGAAGAGGAAATTCTGAATTTTTCCGTTAGTTTTGTATTCAGAAATATCCATATGAGCGAAGAAAAAATAATTATTCTAAAACCGAAAAGACAGGATTTCGAGGAAATATATTTTAATGGTAACCAGGGAAGTTTATTTTTTTCGGCAACTACCAGGGGGAAAACCATTACAACCATTGTTATCGGAGCCATTTTGCTGATCGTATTTATTTTCAGGAACGATTTTACACAGGAAAAAGCAGGCATTTTATATTTTGTCAGCTTTCTGTTTTTATTGTGTGCCGTTTTCCTTTCGGTAAGCATCAATAAGGTGTCCCGGTGGAAAAAACAGGTAAACCATTATTTAACAAAGATTGAAAATTGTAACATCTACGAAATTTGTTTTGACGAAAATTTTTTCACGGTCAATATCGGCGGCGAAAAAGAAACCAGTGAATGGAAGGACTTTGAGTATTCCCAAAGCAATAATGAATGTATTATCCTTGAAGGAAAATACAGTTATATGTTTCCGAGGAAATCG
Organism: Chryseobacterium sp. sg2396; assembly: GCF_042610505.1. Lineage (NCBI taxonomy): Bacteria > Pseudomonadati > Bacteroidota > Flavobacteriia > Flavobacteriales > Weeksellaceae > Chryseobacterium > Chryseobacterium sp. sg2396. The sequence goes on from NZ_JBHGAQ010000011.1 coordinate 15,163, forward strand.
ATGAGCGAGAAAGATTACAGTTTTTTAAAGCAGATCCTAAAAAAGAATATAACTCAATAAAAAAACTCAGAGCAAATAGCTCTGAGTTTTTATGTATGATAGAATCTGATTAATTAATCCAGCCAGCCCATTTCCTTCATCCACTCGTCGTTGTAGATCTTTCCGACATAGCGGGAACCATGGTCGTGAAGGAGCACCACGATCACATCATCTTTGGTGAATTGGTCTTTCATCTGAACCATCGAAGCAATAGCACTTCCAGCTGAATACCCGCAGAAAATCCCTTCTTCCTTTGCCAGTTTTCTGGCGTAGATGGCACCGTCTTTATCCGTTACTTTTTCGAAATGATCGATCACCGACATATCGTAGTTTTCAGGAAGAATATCTTCTCCGATTCCTTCGGTAATATAGGTATAAGCGTTTTCTAATTTGATTTCCCCGGTTTCGTGAATCTCTTTCAGGATAGAGCCGTAAGTATCAACACCGATGATTTTGATGTTTTCATTTTTCTCCTTGAAAAATTTCCCGCAGCCTGTAATCGTACCTCCCGTACCGGCTCCGACTACAAAATGCGTTAGTTTCCCTTCCGTCTGTTCCCAGATTTCAGGAGCCGTAGATTCATAATGCGCTGCTCGGTTTGATAAATTGTCGTATTGATTCACATACCATCCGTTTTCGGTTTCTTTAGCCAGTCTTTTGGAAACGGAATAATAAGAACGGGGATCAGTAGGTTTTACATCTGTCGGACATACAATTACTTCAGCGCCTACGGCACGGAGTATATCACATTTTTCTTTTGACTGTTTCGAGTTGGTTACAAAGATACATTTGTAACCTTTGATGATTGCGGCCAGAGCCAACCCCATCCCTGTATTGCCGGATGTTCCTTCGATAATGGTTCCTCCGGGTTTCAATCTTCCATCTTTCTCGGCATCTTCGATCATTTTCAGGGCCATTCTGTCTTTCACAGAGTTCCCGGGATTGAACGTTTCCACCTTCGCCAAAACCAATGCAGGAAAATCTTCGCCTAAAACTTTATTAAGCTTTACCAATGGCGTATTTCCGATGGTTTCGAGGATGTTGTTTGCGTATTTCATAAATGTTTTTTAAAGCACATGCAAAGATACGGCTTTCGGATAATTAATCGTAACTGATATATCATTAAAAACACAAAGCAACTGTAAACCTGTAGGATAGATGCAAAACCTTCAGCGTATTATTTATGATAATGTTACGTAATTATGAGAGATAATGTAAGATTCATAATTTATTCCTTTTATTTCAATATCTCCATTCGAAAGTATCAATCAGCAAAAGTTAGCTTATTATCAATGGTCAATTTCTTCGGGTCAATAATCAATTTTTAATGACTCTAGAATTTAATTTTGGAGCAAAATTAACTATTCTCCTTTAATGTCATTAGTGAATTTCTTCGAATCAATGGCTAATTTTTCATGACTTTAAAATTAACTTGCGCATCAAAATTCACCATTGACGATTGATCATTAACTCTTCACCTTTAATTATATTTAATCGCTTTCACCGGAGATATCTTGCTGATCAGGTAGCTCGGAACTATGAGAGCAAGGCCGGAAATAAGAAGGATTCCGAGAGAAATGGAGATAATGGCAATCGGGTTGAGATCTACCGGAACGGTGCTGACATAATAATTTTCCGGATTCAGTTTGATGATTCCGAAAAACTTTTGGATCAGAATTAATCCTAAACCGATGGCATTTCCGTAGAGCAGTCCGGGAATCATGATAATCAGTGTATAATTAATAAATGTAGCTCTGATCTGTGCGTTGCTGGCACCCAGTGTTTTCAGTAAACCGATGGAATTTGTTCTTTCAATGATCAGGATTAAAAGAACCATAATAATATTGATGACAACCACAATCAGCATAATAATGATAATCAGGGCGATGTTGGTATCGAAAATGCTGATCCAGTCGGTAATCTGCGGGAATTTTTCCGTTGCTTTTTCCGCGTAGTTTTTATAGCCGATGAGTTTCTCGATTTCAGGCATATTGCGGTCGATATCGTTCACGTTTTTAAAGAAAATATCCAGTCCGCCGATCTCATCCGGCTTCATGTCCTGGATCTTCCGGACGTGGTTGATGCCGCCCAGTACAAACTGGTCATCGATCATTTTAATATCCGTTCTGTAAATCCCGACTACCTCAAACTTTCTGTAAATAGGTTTTTGATCGGCCTTTGAGAAAACGGTAACAATGCTGTCTTTTACTTTCAAATGAAGATCGTTGGCAATCTTCTGGGAAATGGTCACACCGTTATAATAGCCTTTTTCGGTAACTTTCGGTGAAGTTCCTGTTACTAAAAATTTCTTAAATCTCAGGCTGTCGAAATCTTTTCCGACACCTTTGAAGATAATGCCGGCGAAATTATGCTCATTTCTCATAATTCCCGTTACCGTAGCGTATTTCTGAACACTTTCCACATCCGGAAGTTCCTTGATTTTTTTCAGATCCAGCCCTTGGTTATCAAGGACGGAAGTGTTGTAGGAGGAATTGGATCGGGTAGAGCGGACGGTGATATGTCCGCTGAAATCTGCCAGTCTTTCCTTGATCGCCTTCTTGGATCCGAATCCGGTAGAAACGGTAATCAGTGAAACGATGATTCCCAGTGCCACGGAAAGCCTGCCGATGAAGATAATCACCCTTGACAGGTTATTTTTGTTATCTTTGGAAAACGCTATTTTTCTGGAAAAATATAAAGGAAAGTTCAAGACTATGAATTTAGATTTCAAAATTAAAAATTTACTTCTGATTTGCCTAATTTTTTTAGGAGTATTCAGCCAATATTATTCTCAGACACAGCATACGGCTGATTTTAAGACTGGCGCAGATCAGCCTGCGCTGTACCTGCCCCTTCTGAAAGGAAAAACAATCGGTGTGGTGACCAACCAGACCGGACTGATGAGCGACAGAACCCACGTTGTGGATTTCCTGGTGAAAAACGGTATTAAAATCAAATCTATTTTTGCTCCCGAGCATGGTTTCAGGGGAGATGCGGATGCCGGGGAAAAAGTAAAAAACGGAATGGATGTAAAAACCGGAATTCCTATTGTTTCCCTTTACGGTAACAACAAGAAGCCAAGCGCCGAACAGCTGAAAGGAATTGATGTAATACTTTTTGATATTCAGGATGTCGGGGTCCGTTTTTATACCTATATTTCTACATTGACGTATGTGATAGAAGCCGGGGCGGAAAATAAGGTGGAAGTCATAGTGCTGGATCGTCCGAATCCGCATGATGGATATACAGACGGACCTGTTTTAAAGAAGAACTGGACCAGCTTTGTCGGGATGCATGAAGTTCCGGTGGTGTATGGTTTAACGATCGGCGAATACGGAAAAATGGTAAACGGTGAAAGATGGCTTAAAAATAAAGTGCAGGTAAAATATACGTTAATTCCCATGAAAGATTATCATAAAACCAGGCGTTACCCTATGCTGGACCGCCCTTCGCCCAATCTGCCGAATGATAAATCAATCAATTTATATCCAAGCCTATGCTTTTTTGAAGGAACCCAGGTGTCGGTAGGACGCGGAACGGATCTTCCGTTTCAGGTTTACGGTTCTCCGTGGACGAAAAGCCTGCCTTACCAGTTTACGCCAAAGCCTACAGCGGGAGCAAAAGATCCATTCTTAAACGGAAAACTGTGCTACGGTGAAAATCTTTCGGGATACTCTGCTGATCTGATGAAGCTGAATCTGGAATGGCTGATCAAAGCCTACAAAAATTACACAAATCCGGAACTGGATTTTTTCCTGAAGCCGGCAGCCGGGAAAAATTTCTGGTTTGATACGTTGGCAGGAAGTGACCAATTGAGAAAACAAATCGTTGGAGGGAAGTCAATCTCCGAAATCAAAGCATCATGGAAATCCGATCTGGATCAGTTTGAAAAGATCCGGAAAAAGTATGTTGTTTACGAACAGTAAAAAGATGAATGGTCAATAGTTAATTTGGTATCGCCAGTCAATTTTAAGAAATTCACAAGCATTGGCAAATTCACCATTGACCATTCACTATATATCAGTCAAAATTCTGCGGCGGGGTCTTATCGTCTTTTCCTTTGTTCATAATGACCAGCCCGATGGAAAGTCCGATAACACCGGCACCGGCGATCATTAAAGCTCTTTCAAGTTTATCTGCCTGGTCGTTTCCAAGATAGTTCATGAGAAAAAGAATAACAAACGTAATAACGCAGATAATGATATGGTTCTTTCCTAATAATTTCATGAGATTATTTTAATTTGTAGGAGATCATGATACCGCCTCTGTAAGGTATGATTTCGCCGCTTTTGTTGAATTTTTCAGCTTTATCATAACGGTCGCCTCTCGTGCGGTCATACCCTTTATAAAAGTCCTGTGATGTTCCCACGGTTCCATAAATATCGACGTTCCAGCGATCCGAAACTTTAAATTGGTATCCTGCAGTAACACCGAGTATCACCGAATATCCTTTTTGGTAAAGATCAGATGTTTTTCGCGTAATTCCTGTTTCTTCATCGGTAACGAGGCCATCGTTCCAATAATTCCATTTTTGTAAGGTGAAGCGGGAGCCTGCAATATTGGCTCCAACGTACCAGTGCTTAAAAGCTTCGTTGAAATAATATCTACCTTCTAAAGAAATAGAATAGTACTGCAGCTCGTGTCCTGCAAAAGATTTCCATGGAGAGATCAGAACATCGCCCTGCACGGTAATTTTTTTGCTTATCTGATGTTCCAGTCCAAGGTTTACAATTCCAATGGGGATAAATAAAGCGTTTCCTTTTACATATACGCTTTTTTCAGAAGATAGCTCCTGTTCCTGAGCATGTAAATTTCCTAATAAAAACAGGGTAAGAAATCCTGTAATAAATTTAATTTTTGACATTCGTTATTTCAGTTGTTTCAGTAATTCATTAGCTAAGGTGGAATCTTTTTGTGACTGGGTGGCTATATTTTTAGACATTTCTGCATAGGTTTTTGCCATCTCTTTATTTCCTGTCAAAAAATAAAGTTTGGCAAGGATGTACGTGTTTTCGGAAGTTTCGCCACGCATAACAGATTTTTCTGCCCATTCCGCTGCTTTTTTTAGTGATGACGGGGTTTTGATGTGTTCGGAGAATATCCATGCAGCCTTCAAAAGCTCGTTGGGTTCAAAAGCTTCTGAATTTTTATAGTAGGAGAGAGCTACTTTTTCATATTCGGGGAAATTAGCGTTCTGTTCGTAGTAGCTTAATTTAGTCTGATTAAGTTTTATTTCTGCATCATGCTTCCCTACGAGAGGCCCCGCATTTTTCATGAAATATTCGTCATTGATTTTCTTATTTTGAGAATCGATAGATTGCTCCACAATTTTTCCCAATTTGATCTGGCTGTCGAATTCTTTATAGGTTTCTTCCGGTAGAAATTTAATGATATCAACTTTTCTGTCAACGAACGTCTGATAGTTTTTATCTTCTGTGGATTTTAGAAAGAATAACAGGAATCCAACCTCATCTTTTGTAAACTCCTCGGTTTTTTTCTTATTCTCGAAATATCTTTCGGAGGCCTGCTTGGCAAAAGGATAATCCGTGGAAGAATTCAGTTTCATGATGTTGATCAGAAATTCAGGATTTTTTTCACCTTGGGCAAAACGTTCCTTCAGTGAACCTTTTTTATTTTTGGGAGAATTCACGTCCTGTGCCATGGTAAGAAACATACTCTCTTCCATGTAGCCAAAATTCTGCGAAACCAGTTCGCCGTCGCCGTTCAGGAATAAATAGGTAGGATAGGAGCGGACCCCGTATTTTGCAGCAATATCCCTGCCTTCGCCCTTTTCCATATCGAATCTCGCGTTCACGAAGTTGGTGTTGAAATAATCCCCTACCGATTTCTGGGTGAAAACATTTCTTTCCATCATCTTGCATGGGCCGCACCATGAAGCATAAGCATCCAGGAAAACTATTTTCTTTTCCTTTTTTGCTTTGGCAATAAGATCTTTAAAGGGCAAGTCCTGAAATTGGATGGCTTCCTGGGCAAATGCTGCTATTGCAGAAAATAGAAATAAACCGGAGACAATCTTCTTCATTTTCAAATAAAAATTTCAAAAAGCGAAGATACTTAAATGAATTGGGATTGGTGTCAGATTAATTGTCATTTAACAAAAATTCAATTAAAAACAAAAAAGTCACCTCATATGAGGTGACTTTAAGTGGTTTCTCCAGGAATCGAACCAGGGACACATGGATTTTCAATCCATTGCTCTACCAACTGAGCTAAGAAACCATTTGGTGTACTTCGTTTTTGAAGTGGTGCAAAAGTAATAATAATTATTAAATTCTGCAAGGTTTATTTTAAAACAGTTTTGAAATAAAAACCACCTTTTTAAAGGTGGTTTTTATAAGTGGTTTCTCCAGGAATCGAACCAGGGACACATGGATTTTCAATCCATTGCTCTACCAACTGAGCTAAGAAACCATTCTTGTACTTCGTTGTTTTAAAGTGATGCAAAAGTAGTAAGTTTTCGTATATGAAGCAAGTATTAACAATACTTTTTTTAACAAAACTTAAAAAACTACTGATTTTCAACCGTATTATTTTCCTGCTCCCTTCTGATCTGCTCACTCATTTCCTCAAGTACGGGCTTAATCGTGCTTTCAGGAAGATCACTTATACGGATATACATCAGCCCATCGATCGCATCATTGAAATTCGGATCCACATTGAATGCGATTACTTTCGCATTCTGCTTGATGTACTTTTTGATTAAAACAGGCAGTCTTAGCTCCGGTTCAAGATCATCAATAATTTTATCAAGCTTATTCAGGTCGGATTCCATTTCTTCGAAGAAAAGGTGTTTATCCCTGTCCCTGAGCTTTACTTTATACTCATTTCGCGGAGTGATGTATTGTGCCACTGCAGAATCATAGTAATTTGAGCGCATGAACTCGATCATCAGGGATTTTGAGAATTCGGAAAATTTATTGGAAATACTTACACCGCCCATGAGGAACTTATGATCCGGATTTCTCAGGCATACATGTACAATACCTCTCCATAAAAGGAAAAGGGGAAGCGGTTTCTGCTGATATTCCCGGCAGATGTAGGCACGGCCCATTTCGATCACCTTTTTAAAGAACGGGTGGATGTCCTGCTCAAATTCAAATAAAGAACTCGTATAAAAGCCTCTGATTCCGGATTTTTTCATTACTTCTTTACCCAAAGCCATCCGGTAGGCGCCCACGAGTTTCTCTGCAGCACTGTCCCAAAGGAAAAGATGATGATAGTGTTTATCATATTCATCCAGATCGAAAGGCATGTTGCTTCCTTCACCTACCGCGCGGAACGTCAGCTCGCGCTGACGGCCGATTTCCCGCATGATGGAAGGGATTTCCTCATAATTGGTAAAATATACTTCGTAATTTCCGTTACTGAAAAACATTTTGTCCGTACCTTTCAGTTTGGAAATATCCTTTAAAATATCTTCCTTCGGCGTTTCATCGATGATATTCTGAACGATATTCTCTTCTTTCAATAAAGGAAACTTTACCGACAGGTTTTTAAGATTGATGCTTTGGGCCAGCGATTTCCTCTTTTCGTAATAAGATTTCATCATATACACCTTACGCTTCAGGAATTCGCCAAGCTCTTCGATGGTTTCCATATCATCCATAGCTTTTACCGTAATCGGCTTTCCGATCCTGATCCTTATCGGCTTTTCGCGGTCGTTCATCATTTCTGCGGGAAGCATCACGGTCTGTAAATTAGGATGAAGCTTTGCTACCTGGTAGAACATTCTGCTGTTTTTTGCGTGAAAATACATAGGAACTACCGGAACTTTGGCCATACGGATCAGCTTTAGCGCCGGTTTTTCCCAGTCTTTATCCAGTATTTCACCGTAGGGATTGTTTTTGTTTGAAACTTCTCCTGCAGGGAAAATTCCTACACAGCCTCCGTTTTGCAGATGCTTTAAGGTTTCCCGCATTCCGGAAGAACTGCTGTATGCATTTTTTCTGTTCTCAAAAGGGTTCACGGAAATTACGTAAGGCTCCATCGGCTTGATCTTTTCCAGCAGGAAATTTCCCATCACCTTAAAATCAGGACGTACTTCCGATAAGATCTTGCACATCAGGATTCCGTCAATCGCACCCAGCGGATGGTTTGAAACCAAGATAAACGGCCCTGTTTTCGGAATTTTTGCCAGATCCTCTTCAAAAGCGATATAGCTTAAATTACGCTCTCTCACAAATGAGTCGAAAAAATCTTTACCTTCCTTGTCTTTCAGTTTATCGTATAACTTATTTACTTCGTTTATTTTAGCAATGCTCATCACTGCAGATGCAACAGGATTCTTAAGAAATCCTATTTTATGTAAGCCGGAAGCCTTTATTAAATCGTTTTTCGAAATTAAACTCATGTGTGTTTAGTCGCAATTAGTTTTATTGTGTTACCATTTGAAGCGTATTCTTCGAAATCTGCTCCAATAATACACTTTTTTCCTGGTAAAATTGGTCTATGTTTTCGATCTTCGCATTTCTTACGGTAAATAAAGATACATTTTTTACCACTTCCGTCTTAAAGAATTTCTGAAGTTCTTCATTTAATTCATCAATGGTGTTGAATTTATCCTCCAGGCATAAAGCCAGTGAGATGGCAGAATTCTGCATCAGGGAAACTTTAATTTTATATTTGGATAAATATCCGAAAATCAGGCTCATGTGGTCTTCTGCAATAAATGAGAAGTCTCTTGTTGAAATTTTTAATAAGGTCTGGTTTTCTTTTAAAATATAAGATTCTTCGCTTTGGTTTTTTTCTGATGCACCGACTTTCGTTCCTGCTTTTGTAGGATCAACAAAAGATTTTACATAGAAAGGAATATTTTTCTGCTGAAGCGGCTGCAGTGTTTTCGGGTGGATGACACTGGCTCCGTAATAAGCCATCTCGATAGCTTCTTCATACGAAATATGGGAAAGAAGGGAAACATCCTTAAATTTTCTGGGATCTCCCGTCATTACTCCCGGCACATCTTTCCAGATCGTCATTGCTTCGGCATTCAGGCAGTACGCGAAAATCGCAGCGGAATAGTCAGATCCTTCTCTGCCTAAGGTTACGGTAAAATTGTTTTCATCGGAGCCGATAAAACCCTGGGTAACATAACAGATTTCTTTATTGAGGTTGGAAATGAATTCTTCGGTCTTTGTCCAGTCTACGACGCCCTCACGGTAAGAATTGTCGGTTTTAACATAATCCCTGGCATCCAGCCACTGATTGGTAAACTGGATTTCGTTCAGGTATTCGCTTACGATTTTTGTAGAAATCATTTCCCCGCAGCTCACAACCTGGTCATAGACAAAACTGTAATTCGGCGATTTGTTTCTCCGTAAAAAAGAATCGATATCGTCAAAAAATAAATTGATCTCCGCAAAGACAGCATGATGTTCCGGAAATAATCCTTCGGCAATCTCAATATGTTTCCGTTTTATCTTTTCAATTTCCGTTTGATAGTTATCCTTTTTGAAATAAAGCTCTACTACTTTTTCCAATTCATTCGTCGTCTTGCCCATCGCTGAAATCACCAGCAGACATTTGGCAAATCCCTGGCTTTTTAAAACCATAGATACGTTTTTTACGCTTTCAGCATCCTTCACCGATGCTCCACCAAACTTGAAAATGTTCATTAAATTGTTAATAATAAAATTGTTAGATAAAAATTACGGGAATATTTTACGGGCCTCAAAATTATAAATTTACAACGAGATATGAAAGAGCCTTTGAATTTCACCCCCCTTAAGATTTTATTAAAATCATTAAAACCGCCGGAATATTTTTACTGCAATCCTGAAACGGGAGCTTGTTTTTATGATAAGGCCGGTGTTTTTTCGGTAAAATAGCATTGTATATTGTTTACATACAATGGATTAAGTTCTTTTATTAATAATTATTTTACATTGTGATAAATTTTACGAAATTTGAGGAAATCGTAAAAAGAAAAATATGTCAGAGCAACCATTACAGACTTTAGGAGAGTTCCTTATCGAGAGGCAGGATGATTTCCAGTATTCCACCGGAGAATTTTCCCGCCTTCTAAGTGCGATAAGGCTGGCTTCCAAAGTAGTAAACAGAGAAGTGAATAAAGCAGGAATCGTAGACATCGCAGGTGCCGCCGGAAACCAGAACATTCAGGGAGAAGAGCAGCAGAAACTGGATGTGATCGCCAATGAAATTTTTATTACGGCTCTGTCTCAGCGTGAGGTTGTCTGCGGAATCGCTTCCGAGGAAAATGATGATTTTATTGATATTAAATGTGGAGAAAACGGCCATTTAAGCAAATATGTTGTATTGATCGACCCTTTGGATGGTTCTTCAAATATTGATGTGAATGTTTCCGTAGGAACCATTTTCTCTATTTTCAGAAGAGTAACCGAGCCGGGGACCCCGGTGCAGCTGGAGGATTTTTTACAAAAAGGAGTAAACCAGATTGCGGCAGGATATATCATTTACGGTTCGTCCACGATGATTGTTTATACTACAGGAAATGGAGTAAACGGATTTACGCTGGATCCTTCCCTCGGAACGTATTATCTTTCACATCCTAACATGACATTCCCGAAAACCGGGAAAATCTATTCTATTAATGAAGGAAACTACATTAAATTTCCTCAGGGCGTAAAAAATTATCTGAAGTACTGCCAGATGGAAGAAGGGGACAGGCCATATACTTCACGGTATATCGGCTCTCTTGTTGCCGATTTCCACAGAAATATGCTAAAGGGCGGAATTTATATCTATCCTTCCTATTCACAGGCCCCAAACGGGAAATTAAGATTGCTGTACGAATGTAACCCGATGGCTTTTATTGCAGAACAGGCCGGAGGAAAAGCAACAGACGGCTTTAGAAGGATTTTGGAAATTGAACCGACAGAACTGCACCAACGCATTCCGTTCTTCTGCGGAAGTGTCGGAATGGTAGAAAAAGCGGAAGAATTTATGCGAATCGACAGTGTAAAATAATGAAAGCAGAATATTCAAAATACCTATTAGAATTCAAGCGCCCGAGTGGAACATCTCGCGGCGTTTTGCTTGAAAAAGAAACATTTATCCTGCAAATTTCGGAAAACGGAAAAATAGGTACCGGAGAATGTGCCATCTTCAGGGGACTGAGCTTTGACGACCGGCCGGATTACGAGGAAAAACTTCAATGGCTGTGCGACAACATTCAGCAGGATGCAGAATTTTTAAAGAAGAATTTACAAGATTTCCCGTCCATCTGGTTCGGGTATGAACAGGCTGTGTTTAATTTAAAGCATAGCGGAAATGTTTACTTCCCCAGTGAATTTACTGAAGGAGCATCGCCAATCAGGATTAATGGGCTGATCTGGATGGGCAGTATCGATTATATGGAAGAGCAGATCCGCGATAAATTAAAACAGGGCTTCCGCTGCATTAAATTAAAAATTGGTGTCAACTGGAAATCCGAGCATGAAATTCTTCAGAAACTGAGAAAGAAATTTTCCGCTGAAATGCTGGAGCTCCGTGTGGATGCCAACGGAGGTTTCAGTAAAGAGGATGCGAAAATTGTTCTGAATCAGCTTGCTGAGTTGAAAATCCATTCTATTGAACAGCCGATAAAAGCAGGAAACATGGATAATATGGCTGAATTATGTGCTGAAACACCTACGCCGATTGCATTAGACGAAGAATTGATCGGAATTACCGATTTTGATGAAAAGAAAAAGCTGTTGGAAACCATAAAACCGCAGTACATTATTCTTAAGCCTGCTTTGGTGGGAGGTTTTGCAGGATCGGATGAGTGGATTTCTTTGGCTGAGGAGCAGAATATCGGATGGTGGATAACCTCCGCATTGGAAAGCAATATCGGCCTGAATGCCATTGCCCAGTATACTTTTACAAAAAAAAGCCCGATGCCGCAAGGATTGGGTACCGGAGCTTTATTTGTAAATAATTTCGAATCACATCTTGATCTTCAAGGTGAATTGCTATGGTTCAAAATATAAGCAAGATAAATGCATTAACAGACTGGTGCAGGTGAATCCGGACAGGTCTGCTGACCGCAATAGTCGGGAGCCCATGATCTGCAGCACATGGCCGTGGGATTCCAGCTGTTGCATCCCAAAGGAGGCTTTCCTCCTGTAATGGTTTTTAATACTTCCTTCGTGATTTTTTTTAGATTTTTCATAAAACATTGATTTATTGGATTGGTTCTGTAAATATGAAAATCTTTTTGGAAACGCGCAAAAAATTCAGCGTAATTAACAGATATTAAAGAATTTATTTCTTCTCAAATCTACTGATTACCCTGAAGCATGATTTACGAAAATTTTGTCTTGTACTCTAAATCTTAGACGCTTTATTTAAATCACGTCTTTTACGAAAATTGCTTTCTTAATGTATTCTAACAATACAGAAAACTTTGTTCTGAATTTTTCCATGATATAAGTTATATTTCCCCAATAGTTGTAATAATAATCGTGCAATCTCTATGCCAGACTGTACTATCATAATTTTTCAATAATGTGTGATATTTAGTGCTTGATTCAATAGGTTGGTTGATAGGTTATTGTAAATGTATTTTCGTTGTTTTTAATTCGATGGGTAATCAGATTCCGGTCAATTCCATTCAGATTCTGGAAGATGTCATTCTGTACCATCGAGCTGGATAGGTATCCCCAGTGATTTCCCACTTCAAATTTAAAAGAGTCCAGAATATCATCTTCCACGAAAGTACAGTCGATGATGGAAACGATATCTTTAAAATGTTCAATATCGCCCGGTCCGTTTTTTCCAAGCCTGGGGGTAAGAATATTTTTAGTGAACTGGGAAATGCCCAGAATCACATCTTTCCTGTTCAGGTAAATGGAAACACGGTTTGCCAGCAAAGGAAGCTTATTGAACGAATCTTCTGAGTCTTCAAAAACCCGGTAGCTGACATCTGAATTCAGCAATAAAACCTGATCGATTACCCGAAGAATATTTTCCTTTTTCAGGCTGTAAAGCATACTCTGCAAAACACGGTTACCCATCGAATGGGCCATGAGATGAATTCTCTGGTTGCATGGAGCCAGGTTGCGGTTTGAAAAAATATCCTTCAGGAACTGGGTGTAAAAGTAGAAAAGCCGTACCAGAGAAGTTCCTGAGTTGATACTCGCGGCTTTATCATCAAAATAGGTAAGCGGAACAATACTGCTCGAGGCCGGCCAACTGATAAACAGAATATGTTCGACAGGTGATAACGGATTATCGATAAAGATTTTTTTTAGATCGATAATGGCTTTCAGTTCATCATCAAAATCATAAGCATATCCATGGATGAAAATCATGACGTCACTCCGGTCTTTGGTGGACGACATATTTTTGTACAGTTCATAGAACATCCTTTGGGTTCCGCCAAGATTATCCGCGGTTAAAGGGGATTCTCGTATCCCTTTTTCCTTCAGTAGAACATCCAGCACTTCCTCATAGCCCTGCTTTTCAGGTTCTGAGAAAAGGGTGTAGTTTAAAATGTTACGGTTGGTGTAGTCCTTGTTATTTTGGGCCGCTTTTGTAGGCTCTATATAATTTTCAAAGTCACATTTGGCAATTCTGAAATTTGGGATTGAATATTCATCATTGGAAAAAGAGTCTGTTTTTTCTCCTTTATGACGAACGATTTTTCTATTGCTCAGGATGTAAACGGCCATGGTGGTATTAATTTGAATAACGGTCTTTTAGTCAGCCTAAATTAAGCAAAAATATGATATGCGGATCATGTATCGTTTGAAATTATCATTTGGGTAAACCCTTAAATTTCCCTAAATTTGCCAATTGTCGTATTATACGGCATCATAAAGCGAATTTTAATGGAAGAAGAAAAAAAATCACTCAATTTTATTGAGCAAATTATCGAAGATGATTTGGCAAACGGCCTGAAAAGAGATCAGATCCGTTTCCGTTTTCCGCCTGAACCAAACGGTTATCTGCATGTAGGTCACACTAAGGCGATCTGCATCAACTTCGGTTTGGGTGAAAAATACAATGCTCCCGTAAACCTTCGTTTCGACGATACGAACCCTGAAAAAGAAGAACAGGAATTTGTGGATTCTATTATGAAAGACGTTGAATGGCTAGGTTTCAAATGGGATAAAGTACTGTACGCTTCCGATTACTTCCAGCAGCTTTACGATTGGGCGGTCCAGCTTATCAAAGAAGGAAAAGCGTATGTAGATGAGCAGCCTTCCGAAATCATTACCGAACAGCGAAAAAACCCTACAGAACCGGGAGTGGAATCTCCATACAGAAACCGTCCGGTTGAAGAATCCCTGGATTTATTTGAAAGAATGAAGAACGGTGAATTTGAGGAAGGTGCAATGTCGCTTCGGGCCAAAATCGATATGACATCTCCCAACATGAACATGCGTGATCCGGTGATGTACAGAATCCTGAAAAGACCGCACCACAGAACGGGAACCGAATGGAAAATTTACCCGATGTACGACTGGGCGCATGGGGAATCCGATTATATCGAACAGATTTCGCACTCGCTGTGTTCCCTTGAGTTTGAAAACCACAGGCCATTGTACAACTGGTATCTGGATCAGGTTTATGAAGAAGGAAAGGTGAAAAACAAACAGCGGGAATTCGCGAGGATGAACGTTTCCTATATGATCACTTCGAAAAGAAAACTGCAGCGGCTGATCGCTGAAAAGGCAGTGAACGGTTGGGATGATCCGAGAATGCCTACCATTTCCGGGATGAGAAGAAAAGGGTTTACCCCGGCTTCCATCAGGAATTTTATTGAAAAAGTAGGGGTTGCCAAAAGAGAAAACCTGATTGAGCTTCAGCTGCTGGAATTCTGCGTCCGTGAAGACCTGAATAAAGTAGCCAAAAGAGTAATGACGGTCGTGGATCCTGTGAAATTAATCATTGAGAACTATCCTGAAGGTCAGGAAGAATGGCTGGAAACGGAAAACAACCCGGAGCAGGAACATGCAGGAACCAGGGAAATTCCGTTCTCCAGGGAATTGTATATTGAGCGTGAAGACTTCAAGGAAGAAGCCAACAATAAATTTTTCAGATTGAAATTAGGAGGCGAAGTACGTCTGAAATCTGCTTACATCATCAAAGGAGAAAGGGTAGAGAAGGACGAAAACGGAAACATCACAACCATTTATGCTACCTACGATGAAAAATCCAAATCCGGAAGCGGTACGGAGGAAAGTTTAAGAAAAGTAAAGGGAACCATCCACTGGGTATCTGCAAAACACGCCATTCCTGTTGAAATCAGAAACTATGACAAATTGTTTACGGTAGAGCAGCCGGACGCTGAAAAAGACGTGGACTTTCTGGATTTCATCAATCCGGATTCCGTAACAACCGTACAGGGATTTGCCGAGCCAAACTTAAAAGACGTAGCTGTAGGAGAACCGCTTCAGTTTCAGAGAATTGGCTATTTCACTAAAGATCAGGACTCTACGGATACAAATTTTGTATTCAACAGAACCGTAACCTTAAAAGACTCTTATAAGCCGGAGTAGAAATTATTTATACCATATAAATGAACAGGGCTTAATTTTTTAAGTCCTGTTTTTTATTTTAAACACTAATGACACGATTATGCTCAAAAGTATCACAAATATTATTAGTGGTCATTTATAAAAAATTAGTGCTGTCTGTGGTTAAAAATGAAGTGGGCGATAACTGACATGTAAGAATTAAAATATAAAAAATCAAAATTGTGAAACTATTAAAAATATACATCAACTCATTCAGAGGGCTGTCGGCGGAAAGCTGGATGCTGGCTTTGGTGATGCTGATCAACCGGTCAGGTTCGATGGTGCTGCCTTTCCTGGGTGTGTACATGACCGATCATTTAAAATTCGACATTAAGAGTGCCGGCATCGTGCTCAGCTTTTTCGGGATCGGCTCGGTAGTCGGTTCATGGATCGGTGGAATGATTACGGATAAAATCGGAGAATTCAGGGTACAGAGCATGAGCCTGTTTCTGAGTGTTCCCATGTTCTGTCTGATTCCCCTTTTTCATACTGAGGCGGGGCTTGCGGCGATTATTTTCATCCAAAGCTCCATTAGTGAAGCATTCCGGCCGGCGAATTCAGTCGCGGTTTCCAAATATGCCAAGCCCGGCAACATCACGCGGGCGTTTTCACTGAACCGGATGGCGGTAAACCTGGGATTTTCCGTCGGTCCTGCACTGGGAGGGATTTTAGCCGCGATTTCGTATGACTTCCTTTTTTATTCCAATGCCGCGGGAGCTTTACTCGCCGGACTAACTTACGTTTTCTTTTTCAGAAACCGAAGTTACAGAAATAAAGAAAAGTCTGATGTTGCTTCGTCTGATACAACGGTATCTCCTTATAAGGATTCAAGATTTATTCTTTTCGCAGCAGCCTGTTTCCTTTTTTCCGTATGTTTTTTCCAGATATTGAACACGCTCACTATCTTTTATAAGCAGGAAGCCCGTCTTTCTGCAGAGAAAATAGGCTATATTCTGGGCTTCAGCGGGGTGATTGTTGTAGTAATGGAAATGATCATGGTACAGATCGCAGAAAAATATTTAAAGCTGAAAACAACCATGCTGCTCGGGACGCTTTTCTGTGCCGTTTCCTTTGGGATGCTGGCAGCAGGAACTTCCTTATGGATCCTGGTGGTTTCTATTACCATTCTGAGTCTGGGTGAAATATGGGCGCTTCCGTTTATGGCCACCATTACGTCACTTCGCTCGGGAGCCCATAACAAAGGGGCTTATATGGGATTGCTGGGAATTGCTTTTTCACTTTCATTCATCATCACTCCTTCACTGGGAACTTTCGTAGCGGAACGTTTCGGTTTTACCTTCTTATGGTCAGCAACAGGAATTATTCTCGGAATAACAGCGGTTGCCTTCTACTATATTGTTCCGTGGATGATCGGTAACAGAAAAGAAACGCATGAATAAATTAAAAATAATGTTAGATGAAGGAACCTGTTGGGCAAACGGGTTCTTTCCTTATAGATCAGGTGATTCTGTCAGTGTTAAAAAGGCTGGAAGAAGGACGCCGGATTCCGGAAGATAAGATCTTCAATAGCGTCGGGCTTTAGCCCGATGTGATTATATCAGTTTAAAATCCGGCTTTAGCCAAAACTTATCATCAGTTTGGCTAAAGCTTATTTAAATCAGCCGGAAAACTCTGAGATACATACGCCATCTTTAATATTAATTGAAAACTTCCTTTTAATATATCCTGATTATAAACGAAAGTATGGTTTTTGCATAGCCTCAGGCAATGACAAAACTGTATTTTCTTCTTCCTATGTTTTCGGCTTCCCTGTTTCTGGCTCAGCAGAAAGATTCTGTAGGCCTGATTTCTGAAGTCTGTATTGACGCTTATAAAAAACCGACGGCTTTTATATCTTCCACGAAGTCTGTTTCCGTAGTTTCTCAAAACCTTCTTACCCAGAATCCACCGGAAAGGATGCTCGAATCCATCAACCAGGTTGCCGGCGCGAGAATGGAAGAGCGTTCACCGGGAAGCTACCGGATTTCATTACGTGGAAGTACGTTAAGATCACCTTTCGGGGTACGCAATGTCAAAGTGTACCTGGATGATTTTATCCTGTCCGATGCTTCTGGAAATACTTATTTCAATGTGATTTCACCTGAACTCATCGACCGCATGGAAATCTACAAAGGTTCCGAGAGCGGGGACTACGGAGCTGCCACGGGAGGAACCGTTCTTCTGAAGACAAAACGGTCAGATCAGATTTCGGCAAACCTTTCAGCCGGGAGCTACGGAACTTTCAATCAGAGTTTCGACCTTTCAAAGCAGCTGGGTAAGCATTTTGTTGAGGTCTTTCAGAATTATTACCAGACCGATTCTTACCGGGAGCAGGCTAAGGTTCAGCGGAAACAGGTTTTCCTTAAAGATCATTTCAAATATTCTGAGAAAGTTTTGCTGAAAGCCATGCTGATGTATTCCGATCTCGATTACCAGACGCCGGGCGGACTGACGCTGGAACAGATGAATGCCGACCGGAAACAGGCAAGACCGGCAACAAAAACATTGCCCGGAGCAAAAGAACAGGATGCCGGAATCCGCAATAAAATGATCCTGGCGGGACTTTCTCATGAATTCAACATCACTCCCGAATTTTCGCATTTTGTTATGGTTCAGGGCTCGTACGTCGATTTTGAGAATCCGTTCATTACCAATTTTGAGAACCGTTTTGAAAAGAATTTTGCGCTGAGAACCCATTTTAATTATGAAAAAAACTGGAATTCCGTTTCACTGGCTTACCGTCTGGGATTTGAAGGCGGGATCAATGATATTTTAGTTAAAAATTATGATAACATACTAGGAACAGAGGGGAACCCCCAGAATTTCGACCGGCTAAGAAACACTTCCGGATTTTATTTTTTATCCCAAAAGCTGAATGTCGACGAACGGCTGTTTACTGATATTTCCGTCAGTTTAAACTCAAATGCCTACGATTGGGAACGGCAGTATCCGCGGGAAGAAAATGGAAAAGTATGGTTTAAAAATCAATGGCTTCCGAATTTCGGCGCCGTTTATATTATAGGAAAAGGTTTTTCAATACGTGGGAAGATAGGAAAAGGGAATTCTGCTCCTACGAATGAAGAGATCCGCTCTTCAACCCAACAGTTCAATGCAGATCTAAAACCGGAATTCGGCTGGAACAAGGAAGCGGGAATAAGAAAACAGTTCGGAAATTCCATATTTCTTGAAGGCAGCTACTTCGATTTCCGGATGAAAGATGCGATTGTAAGAAGACAGAATGACGCCGGGCAGGAGTATTTTGTGAACTCGGGAGAAACGGTTCAGAAAGGAATAGAAGTGTTGATCGAATCTAAAAATTTTGATTTGAAAAATAATGTTCTGAGCCGGTTTAAATTCAGGTTCTCCGGGAGCTTTTATGATTTTAAATTTAAAGATTACCGACAGAATGAAAATGACTTTTCCGGAAATGATCTTACCGGAGTACCGAAAACCACCATCAACAGTTTGCTGAACTTTACTTTATTCAGGAAATTATTGGTTGATTATTCCCATTTTTACACTTCAAAAATCCCTTTGAATGATGCCAATTCGGTATGGTCGGAAGCCTGCCTGATCGGAAATGTCAGGTTTGGCCTTCCGGTAGACCTGGATAAAACAAGGCTGAACTTATTTCTTCAGATCCAGAATTTATACAATGAAGAGTACGTGCTGGGCTTTGATATCAACGCTTTCGGAAACCGGTATTACAATCCTGCCGCCAAAAGGAATTTTGTTTTTGGGGTGAAGGTTGATTTTTAAATTAGCATAAACCTGAAGTAGAAATAGCATTAACGGGCTGAAAGAGGGAAGCTGGATTCCAGAATTTTATTTTTGTCAACGTTATTTTCACGGGTACTACTTATCAATGAATCTTTGGTTATCATATCAATATGAACTCTGTTTAAATTCTGATTTACGCATCTGAATTCCAATCATAGGTTGTATTCCATTTTTATTATGGCTGATTAAGGATCTATATCTTATAATTTCAAAGCTTGCCATCAATATATCTGAATGCTGTATCCATATAGGATTCATTGGTTTTTGTTTTGTCATCTGCCTTTTCTATCCTGATGTCCGGAGCAATTCCTTCACCGATGATCCGGTATTCTTTTCCCGAACGGTCCACGATATTTCCGATGGTCAAAACGAGGAAAGACCCGTCGGAAAGTTTATATTCCTGGTTTCCGGAGGTTAACCCCTGTGTATTAACACCGATCAGTTTTACATTTTTCTGTCCTACGAAGGCAGCGGTAATGAATTCAGCTGAGCTGCCGGTGACTTTATTAATGAGTACGGCAATGGCCGCTTTTATTTGCGAGGGCTGCTTTTCCTTCAATGTGAAAAATTGGGTCGCTGCAGGGCCTTCGTAAAACTTCCCTCTTTTATAGTTGAAATATTCAATGGTTCCTTCGGCATCTTTTGTCCCTACAATATTTTTTCGGTCGAAAAACGGTGCGGCTGCGGCATACATGGGATAAAGCATTCCTCCGTAGTTGTCCCGCAGATCAACGATCCAGCCTTTGGGCTTCTGTTTCTGCAATTCATTTACTTTGGCGTAAAAAGTATTGATGTACAGGTTCCAGTCGTCTTTGTTGAAAGATCCGATATCAGGTAAACTTATGTAAGCATATTTGTTTTTCAGCAGCTTGCTTTCAATTACCGGAAACTCCTGTCCGGTGGCCTTGTAGCCTAATGTATATTGCCTTACTTCTTCCGCGGGATAAAATTTGGAATGTGAATCCCCCAGTGATTGTAATGCTTTTTCCAGAACAGGATAGGTTTCTTTAATCGTTCCTACCTTAGAGGTATTCTCAAGGGTTATACGGGACAATTCTTCCCAATTCACCTTTGATTTATTAACCGATTTATGCTTCATAATGTCCAGCGCTTTAGAAACATATTGCTGAATGCTGTCTTTCTGGGCCGAAATCCGGGTTGAAAAAAGGACTGCTGTCAGCGATGCGGCAACTAAGAATTTATTCATAGTCTATTTTTAATGGGATAGCGGTTTAAAGATAGCTTAAATAAATAACAATGCGGTCTTTAAAATAACAGAATATCAAGTTTTTGCAAGAATATTCCGAACAATCATTTCCGCATGGATCCTGGAGTTTTCAATAAACCACAGATGGGTATCTTTTCCTCCGCAGACAACACCTGCAAGATACAGATCCGGAACGTTGGTCTCCATGGTTTCGGGATGGTAAAAAGGGTTCAGGCATTCGCCCTGCAGTTCGATACCGGAATTTTTCAGGAAATCGAAATTCGGGAGGTAACCGGTCATGGCCAACACAAAGTCATTCTCAATTTCATTGATATCTCCGTTTTTATCTTTAAAAACAACGGCGTGTTCTTTAATTTCCAGTAATTCAGATCTGAAATGCGCAGTGATGCTTCCTTCTGCAATCCGGTTTTCGATATCCGGTTTTACCCAATATTTTACACTGGGCGAAATTTCATCATGACGGATGATCATGGTTACTTCAGCACCTTTCCGGTACGTCTCCAAAGCCGCATCTACCGCCGAGTTGCTGGAACCCACCACCACAATTTTCTGTCTGGCGTAAGGGTAAGGTTCGATATAGTAATGTTTTACTTTAGGTAAATGTTCACCCGGAATATTCATCAGATTAGGAATGTCATAAAATCCGGTAGAAATAATAACGTTTCGGGCAGCATAAGTTCTTTTCGTCGTTTCAATGGTAAACATTTCATTTTCTTTGGAAATTTTTTCCACTTTCTCATACAGGTTGATGTTGATATTTCGCTGCCGGGCAATGCCCTGGTAATATTCCAGTGCTTCCTGCCGTCCCGGTTTAGGAGCGGTAGAAATAAACGGAATGCCATCAATCTCCAGCTTTTCCGCGGTTGAGAAAAAACGCATGTATAAAGGATAGTTGTATAAGGAATTCACAATGGTTCCTTTTTCGATAATTAAATAGCTGAGGTTGTTTTTTCCGGCTTCCAGGGCACAGTTTAATCCGATAGGGCCGCCTCCGATAATAAGAATATCTAAAATGTCCATAAAACAAAATTACAAAAAACGATAAAGCAATAGGTTGTAAACCCAGCAAAAACCGTACAACATAAGATAACCTGTCAATTAAAAAAGAATAGAGTAAACACAGAGATTAAAAAATGTGGCATCTGTTTTGTTAAATAATAAGGTTAAATATTGTAAAAAATATGAAAAAAGTGGTACTCCTTTTATCTTTTTTAGCAGCAGTTTCCTGTAAAAAGAATCCTGAAAAATTTGTCAACGACAATCCTGAATCTGCCAAGCCTTTACAAACAGAGACTGTTCAGGAAAAGTCAGGGGCAATGGATAAGGAAACTGCGCTGAAAGCGGCTAATGAAGCAGTACTTCAGGCGCTACACGACAAAAATTATAAGAGATTTTCCGAATTTATCCATCCTGAAAAGGGCGTACGTTTTTCCATGTATGCCTTTGTAAGCCCTGAGGGCGATAAACTTTTTTCTAAATCTGATTTCATCAAATACCAGCCGACGAGAACTATTTTTACATGGGGCGCATTGGACGGTTCCGGAGATTCTTACAAGTCAACGATCACTGATTATTTGATAAAATGGGTTTATTCAAAAGATTTTGCAACGGGGCAGGTATCTATTAATGAATTTCAGGGAAGAGGAAATTCACTGAACAATTTAAAAGAAATTTATCCCAAAGCGGATTTCACGGAGAATTTTGTCAAAGGCACAGGAGAAAATGCAGAAATGGACTGGAAATGTCTTCGCTTGGTTTTTGAAGATTTTCAGGGAAAATATTATCTGGTAGGGGTGATTAATGATCAGTGGACGATTTAATCTCCCACTGATAATGGTATTTTATGTTTTAACACATTAGATAAAAGATCAAAGATTTTTTAAAACTTTTGTGCACTTTCGTCATTATTAAACATTCAACTTATGATACGGGATGAATGTCTTTTGTCACTTTTGCGGTAAAAAAAATCCATCTAAAATCTCAGCCAGCTTTTTCGTCAGGTTTCTTCTGGAAAACTGTTCGATGTTTTGGGTATTCTCTACCAATTGATTTTTCTTCCAAAGTTCAAATTTTTCAAGGATGAAATCTTTGATGGTTTCAGTATCCTGATAGCTGAAATGTTTTCCTGCCCAAGTGTCTTTAAGGATTTTGGCAACATCAGCCTGATCCGGCCCAAAAGAAAGAATCTGTTTTCCAGTGGCCAGATATTCGAAGATTTTTCCCGGAATAATACCTTTCGAGGACTCATTTGGGAAATTGGTGATCAGCAGAATATCCGAAGCATGCATTTCGTCAATGGCTTTGTCATGGGAAAGGTAACCCAGATTTGCAATATGGTTCTTTACAGCAGAAGTCTCAATCGAATTTAAAATTTTATCATCAATTCTTCCGGCGAATTTTAAAGTGAAATTTTCAGCAAATTCCGGATTTGTTTTTATCAGTTCATCTAACATCTTCCAGAGGTTTTCAGGATTTCTCAGCTGCTCCAGAACCCCGATATAACTAAGGGTAAACTTCCGTTGCTGATGATCGCCTGCTGTCGGCTTATGGGTTTGTGAACCGGCATCGGCCTCATCGAAGCCGTTGGTAATGCAAAGAGAATGTGCCCCGTTTTTTTTGAAGTTTTCAGCATCGGTGTAACTGGTGGCCAGGGTAATGTCGGCATTTCTGAAGACTTCACTTTCCAGCTGACGGTGCTTCCGGTCGGAACTTTTGGTAAGCTTTAAATGCTTGTAGTAAGAAATTTCCGTCCACGGATCTCGGAAATCAGCAATCCATTTCAGATCGGGAAACTTTTCTTTCAATGCCAAACCAATAAGGTGCAGCGAATGCGGCGGCCCCGAAGTAACCACAACATCGATCTTATTTTCTTTTAAATACTGTTCCAGAAATGTGACGGAAGGCTTCACCCAGAATACCCTTGCATCCGGAATGAAAAAATTTCCCCGTACCCAGATCGAAAGCCTGGATTTCCAGCTTTGGTTTTGGCCGACATCAAACTGTCCGGCTTTGAACTTTTTATTGCTTTTATTGAGTTTTTCAGCCAGTTGATAGGGTTCCCAGATTTTTGTTTTTACGATCTCAATATCTTTTGGAATATCCTTTAGCAGACTCTCATCCAGTAAAGGGTAGCTTGGATTTTCCGGGGTATAAATCACAGGAGTCCAGCCGTTCTCCGGCAGGTACTTGGCAAACTTCAGCCACCGCTGAACACCGGGACCTCCCGCAGGAGGCCAGTAATAGGTGATGATGAGTATTTTTTTTTGTGGAATCATTGGTTGTTATTTTTACCGCAAAAGATACAAAAGATGATTAGGGGTTTTTAGTTATTCAAAAGCAGACAAAATATAAATTTATATTTTAATCAAGTTGGTCAAAATACTTATTGATGAATGTTTCCTGACCAAAATGATAGATGTTTTTTACATTGAAATTTACCAGAATGCCTTTAGGAACTTTTAACAAATTTATGTAATTAATAACCTGTGATCTATGAATCTCCAGAATAGAAGCAACTGCTTTTATTTCCAAAACAATTAAATCTTCTATTAAAAAATCACACTTAAAATCACAATTCAAATGCTCATCTTTATAAATTACAGGAATCTGAAACTCATACTTATATTCTATATCTCTTAGTTTAAATTCTTTTTCTAAAGCTTTGTGATAAACGATTTCTGCCAATCCTGCACCCAAAATTTTATGAACTTCAATACAAGCCCCCATTAATACGATAGGTCAGGTCCGTTATATATTTTTGAGTAATCATTAATATATCGCTTTTTCAGACTTTTGAATTTCTATAATTCAGCAACTTTTCTTTTGTCTCTTTTGCGGTAGAAAAAGTAAATTCCCAGTCCGCTCAAAATAATAAACAGCCCGAAGCAGATCAGTGAAATCCATTTTCCTTTTTCGATCACTTCCGGTTCGAAAATCATTCTTACATGGTGGCTTCCTGCAGGAACATGCACGGCACGCAAAAGGTAGTCGGCTTTGATGTAAGGGACTTCTTTTTCATCCACAAGAACCTTCCATCCATGAGGGTAATAAATCTCCGAAAATACAGCCAGCTGCGGCGTTTTCGACTGGGATCTGAATTCCAGTTCGTTCGGTTGGTATTTCGTTAAATTGATAAATGCGGTGGAATCGGCCTGAACCGGTTTGCCTTCGAAATATTTTCTGTCGGAAGCAGCGATAACCGCTGTCTTTTTACTGTTGATGGTCCCGATCGCTTTGATTTCCTGGTTCGGGGAATCCACAAACTTAAGATCGCTGACAAACCATGCATTTCCGTTGGCCTTTGGATTAGGCATTGCCTGTGGCTGTTCCGGTCCGCCCAAAACGAGGTATTTGGCATTCAGGAGATTCAGGATATTTGGAACTTTTATCGAATCCATCACCTGGAAATATTCATTGATGACATCATCATATCTTCTCAGTTTTACCGCATGGTATCCTCCGATGGAAGATTTGAAATAAGAAGTATTGGTCTCGCTGAACGTTCCTAAAATATTATTGAAAATACGATAATGTGTTTTGTCTTTGTCGGCGATCGTTTCCAGGGTTTTATTGACATTTACGTTGGCCAGAATCGATTCAAGATTCGGATTTCCCTGTGCCTTTTCAGCCAGAAGATCCGAGCTTTCCGTCTGGAAAGGGTTTTCGGCAAAGATTTTATCCACGTAGTTTTCATCATTCAGATACCGTTTGTTTACCGTCCACAAGTCGAATAAACTGACTACCCCGATAATCACCAGAGCGATGTTCTGATTGAGCTTCTGTTTTAAAACCATGAATAAGACTGCAACGGTAATCGCTACATAAAAGAAGGCTTTAATGGCGTCAATCCGGAACATTTTAAATCTTTCGTCGACCAGGTAATCCAACAGGAAAGGAGGGAGGTAGGTCTTTTCATTTTCCGTCTGGAAACCTAATAAAGATTTTCCGAAGAGCAGTAAAATTAAAACAAAACCTAAGGTGCCTCCTCCGACATACAAAAGGATTTTCTGTTTGTATTCTTTGGTTAATTCATTATCTGTAAAGAACCGGTACAATCCGATAATGGCGATCAATGGGAATAATAATTCAACCACCACCAGGATGGAAGAAGGTGCCCTGAATTTATTATAAAAAGGAATAAAATCGATAAAAAAGTCGGAAAGTGCCATGAAGTTGCTTCCCCACGCTAAAAAGATGGTGAGAATAGAAGCGCCCAGGATCCAGTAGCGGTACTTTTTCCAGGCAAAGAAAAATCCTAAAAGTGCCAGGAAACATACAATCGCTCCCTGGTATGCAGGTCCGGAAGTTCCAGGTTGGTCGCCCCAGTACGTAAGGCTTCCGAAACCTTTGGAAATTCTGTCGTATTCAGCCTGTGAACTTACATTCTGCTGAACCATTTCCTGGATTTTTGCCATCATTTCCTTTCCTTCGGGTTCCTGGCTTCCACCGCCCATCAGTCTCGGGATAAAAAGATTCAGCGTTTCCAGTTTTCCGTAGCTCCACATCAGCATGCTTTCCTTATCCATCCCGGAATCTCCTCCGGTATGGCTTTCGTTGGTAAGGATCTGCTTTCCGCGGACAGTTTCCTTAATGTATTCGGAATTGGCCATGATCCGTTGGGAATTCATTCCTACCCCTATTAAACAAGACGCTGCAATAATACCTGAAGAGATCAGAAAGTGCTTCACCGGTATTTTTTTCTGAATGGTCCTGATCAATTCAGACAGGAATAAAAATCCTAATGCTAAGAAAAGGTAATAGGTCATCTGCGGGTGGTTCGCGGCAATCTGGAGCCCCATAAATAGGGTAGTGACAATAAATCCCCAAATGTATTGCCTCCGGATATACACCAGCAGGATCCCGGCTAAAAGCGGAGCAAAATATTCAATGGTATTGATTTTCCCGTTATGTCCGGCTGCAATGGCGATGTAAAAATAGGTAGAAAGGCTGAAGAAAGTGGCTCCCAAAAGGGCATACTTCCAGTTTCTCACCACCACCATTCCCAGCAGGAAAAAACCTGCCGCAAGCAGGAAAAGATAATTGACGGGCCGTGGGAAAAAGTTCAGCTTGGAGTCGATGTTTTTAATAATATCCCCTTCAAACCGGCTTCCCATCTGGTACGTCGGCATCCCACCGAACATGGAGTCGCTCCAGTAGGTTTCCTTGCCGGCAGCATCCCGGTAATCGAGGAGCTCTTTCGCGCCGCCGCGGTACTGTACGATGTCATGCTGGAAAAGCTGTTTTCCCGTAATAACGGGCGTGGAGTATAAAAATGCTAAAACGATAAATATCACTAATGAAATTGCAATATAAATCAGGTTTTTATTTTTCGCCATGTGATGGTTATGATCTTTACTTTTCGGAATGGTTATTTTTTGTCCTTGTTTTCTTTGACCTCTTCGTATTCTACGGTTTCCGCATCCCAGTTGAGGCCATGGTTATTCTTGTCAGAGTTTTGTAGATCCGGCTTGTTATTATTATTTTGGTTGTTGAACCGGTAACTGTAAAATGTCTTGAAGAACACCCTTTTCAGGATATTCCAGACGAAAAAGATAATAATCGCGCTGAGTACAAGCTCAAGAATATATTTCATAATTTTTATATAAGGTTTACGTTAAAGTCAGGTTTTGCAGACTGTTTTACAGACAGTCACATGTTCAAACTCTTCAACCCTAAAGTCTTGTATTATTTAGATGTCGGGTTTACCATTACAGAAGAGTTGGAAACGCTGGTCATCGACTGTGATTCTTTTCCTTTCGAAATGCTTTCAATCTGGGTGGTCTTTACGGAAATGTTCTGGTTCTTGATCCATCCCGTATTCTGGTCAAATTTAATGGTTCCGTTCTGAGTCAGTTCGCTGCTTAAGCTGTGGGTAACATCGCCCTGGTTCTGCTTTTCCACTTTTTTAGGAATTCCTCCTGTTACGGAAATTTCCACCACCCCGTTTCCTGCACTTTTCAGCGTATAATTTGAAGTTACTTTGATTCTTCCCTGGGCATCAGCATTTTCACTATTGGACCATTTTCCGCCGATCTTGGCTCCTTTTTTAGGAATGATCGTAAGGTTTTTGGTGAATTGGTCTTTCAGCACTTTTTCATTGAAGGATTCTTTCAGGCTGGCCACAATACTTTCTTTCTGGTTTTTTTCCTTGATCAGCGTTCCTACCGAATTGGCCACTTTGTTATAAACGGGATCGAAGCCGGTAATGGAGATTACGTTTCCTTTCGTATCCATTTTCATGTTCAGTTTATTTCCAGTCAGTGCCCGGTTGATGTTCCATATCATTTTCAGGTCGTCTTCTTTTGGAATCGGTAATTTGGTGTCCACCACGATGGTTTTTCCCTGAGACGTCTGCGAGTTTCTTTTGGCGATTAGGTTTAGGGTAATGTCGTACACATTTCCCTTCAAATCATTTACCGTGAAAGACATTTCGTCCGTAGATTCGCTGGTGGCGTTGATCGTTTTTCCGTTAGGATCCGTCATGGTTTTGGTATCCCTCTGATAGGTAGTCAGAGGATAGGTTTTCCCTTTTTCCAGTTTAAAAGTCTGGGTATAGACTCCTGCCGAATCTTTGATGGCCGGGTTTTCTTCCACTTTGGCCACGGAATCTGCCGGAACTTCCACCGTGATGGTTTTTCCGGTTTTAGGGTCTACTTTCGTAATTTTTGCTGTTTCTTTTTTATTGCAGGAAACTAAAGCTATGGTTGAGATCAGCGCGAATGCTGCTATATTTTTCATTTAAATTTTTTTAATGTTGTTGAATTAATTGGCTTTGGTGAATTTCTGCCGTACCGCTTCATATAAAATCGCTCCGCAGGCCACGGAAACGTTCAGAGACTGGGTTTTCCCTTCAATCGGAAGCTTGATTTTTTCGTCGGCATGGTGCAGGACTTCTTTGGAAATTCCCGTTTCCTCATTACCCATAACGATGGCTGAAGGCTCGGTAAAGTCAACGTCGTAAATCAGTTTTTCTGCTTTTTCGCTGGCGGCATACACGGAAATTCCGCTCTGCTGCAGGAAATCCACGACATGAGCCAGATTTGGGGCCTTACATATTTTTACGTTATATAAAGCACCTGCCGAAGTTTTAATGGCGTCTGAATTTATCGGCGCCGCTCCTTTTTCGGGGATGATCACAGCATCCACGCCTACACATTCAGCGGTTCTGCAGATCGCTCCGAAATTTCTGACGTCGGTCAACCGGTCTAAAATCAATAGGAAAGGCGTCTTTCCTTCTTCAAAAAGTTGAGGCACAATATCCTCCACTTTATGAAAAGGAACGTCCGAAATAAAGGCAACCACCCCTTGGTGGTTCTTCTTTGTAAAACGGTTCAGTTTTTCAACCGGCACATAGTTGGGACGGATTTTATTTTGAGCTAAAATAGCTTTAAGTTCAGCATAAATCGGTCCCTGCAGCGCATTCTGCACAAAGACCTTGTCAATTGTTTTTCCCGCTTCAATCGCTTCAATCACGGGACGTAATCCAAAGATGAAATCGTCTTTCATTAAGTAAATTTTATGTTTAAGGTTCAAAGTTTAAAGTTTAATGCTTTTTAAGACTTATACTTTGTTCCTCTTAAATCGGTCATTTTTAAATATTTAATAAATGAGCTTATTTTTCTGCTCAATATCTCAGTCTGTTCTCTTAAAATTTTAAATGTTTCTTCAGAAATAAAATTTCTGTCAAAAACTCGATATAGCTGTGATCTGGTTTCGCCGCATGAGGCTTTTGCAATGGAAAGAAATTGTACAAACTCCTTGTTGCCATTTCTTTCAAACCCTTCGGCAATATTATCCATTATCGATCCTGACGAACCGTCAATCTGATTACTGAGTTTAAAATTATTTTTAAGGTTTGTATGTTCAATAATGCGGTAAATTTCTCTGCATAGTTCCCTGTCCAGTTGCCAAATTTCCAAATCTTCAAATTTATTGATCGTCGCCATAAACCTTAAACTTTAAACCCAAAACCTTGAACAGTTAATATTTTTCTCCTAAAATGGCTCTTTTCTGTGCCAGCGCATATCCATAGTGCAGTCCTTCATGCATGTTATTGAAGATAATCGCATCCTGGATGCTTTTCAGGTCCATTCCGAAACTGGTGGTGTAAGGCGTGTAATCTGAAAACAGATCGCTGTCATAATCCTTCATCAGGATTTTTGAAGTTTCCGTCAGCAGGAACTCGAGGTCTTCCACTTCCGATTTCTGGACATCCAGATTCGGCAGTGTGCCTTTTTTGTAGGTCTCGATCCAGTATTTATCTATTCTGAAAGGATTTCCGCTCAGATAATAATGCAGGAGCTGCTGCGTGGCAACCGTATGGGCAATATTCCAGTACAGGTTGTTATTGAAACCGTCCGGGATCAGCAAAAGGTCTTCGTGCGAAGTATTCTGTAAAATATCGAGAAGGTTCTTCCGCACCTGTCGGTGCGCTTGAAAATGATAATTCATTTTGCAAATTTTTAATCACCAAAAATAGTTTAATAAACTGGAAATGACAATTTTTGAACGGAGCATTAAAGTGAAATTTATATATTTTTATGAAAAATGGAAAGCACGGTCCTGAATTCTAAGGGATACACCCGTTTGGAATCTCACACTAAAGACGGAATATTTAACAAACTTTAACTCAAAGATGGCATTTTTTGTGTTGATTAATGCAAGTATTTATTAGAAATTTACCAATTATTTTAAATAAGACTATGTCAGATACATATCAGGCGGATGATATTCGTCAGCTCACAGAACAGGTAAAGGAAGCCAACTTCTATTTTTCCCGTCTTCGCGAAGAAATCAACAAAGTAATTATCGGTCAGGAATATATGATCGACCGTCTTTTAATAGGACTTTTAGGGAATGGACACGTTCTGCTGGAAGGCGTTCCGGGACTGGCAAAAACCCTGGCCATCAAAACTTTGGCAGATGCGGTTCATGGACAGTTCTCGAGAATCCAGTTTACACCGGATTTGTTGCCTGCCGACGTTGTAGGAACTATGATCTACAATGTGAAAGACAACGATTTTTCTATTAAAAGAGGTCCTGTTTTTGCCAACTTTGTACTGGCGGATGAGATCAACCGGGCTCCGGCCAAAGTGCAGTCAGCACTGTTGGAGGTCATGCAGGAAAAGCAGGTAACGATTGGTGATGAAACCATGAAACTGCCAAAGCCTTTCCTTGTATTAGCTACCCAGAACCCGATCGATCAGGAAGGAACCTATCTGCTTCCGGAAGCACAAAGCGACCGTTTTATGCTGAAGTGCACCATCGATTATCCTAAGTTTGAAGATGAAAGGCTGGTGATGCGGATGGTTTCCACTTCACATCAGCCGACGGTAAAACCGGTGATTTCCCTGGAGCATATTGTTGCAGCGAAAGAGCTGATCAATCAGATCTATCTTGACGAAAAAATTGAGAAATACATCCTGGATATGGTTTTTGCTACCCGTTTTCCTGAAAATTACGGATTAGCCGAACTGAAAAATTACATCGTTTTCGGAGCTTCTCCAAGGGCATCCATTAACCTGGCGATAGCTTCCAGAGCGTATGCATTCCTGAAAGGAAGGGCTTTTGTCATTCCTGAAGATGTGAAAGCACTGGCTAAAGATGTATTGAGACATAGGATTGGTTTAACCTTCGAGGCGGAAGCGGAAGAAATTTCATCAGAAGAAATCATCAACAGAATTTTAGCGAAAATCCAGGCTCCGTAATGGATGAAGTAACGATAAGAAAGGCAGTCCGCGAAGACTGTGCGCCAATGCTGGATCTGATTAAGGAACTGGCTGAATACGAAAAGGCGTTGCATGAAGTGACCCTGACTCTCGAGCAGTTTATGGAAGACGGATTCGGCAACGCTCCGGTTTGGGGCGCTTTTGTGGCGGAAACGGCCGGTGAGATTGTCGGGATTTCATTGTTTTATGATCGGTATTCAACCTGGAAAGGCAGAAGGCTGTATCTTGAAGATCTGGTAGTGACGGAAGAAATGAGAGGAAAACAGATTGGCAAAAAGCTATTTGAGGCAACGACGGATTATGGAAAATCAAATAATTATAGCGGCATGGTTTTCCAGGTACTTAACTGGAATGAGCCGGCTATTAATTTCTATAAAAAATACAGTCCGAAATTTGATGATAAATGGTTGAATGTTTCAGTCGAATTTAAAAATTAATGTGTGAACTGGAAATATTTAAAAGACAATATTTATTTTTCGGATGGCTCTTTAAGAGATATTTACGTTCTAAATACTTCAAGAGTTGACTGGGAAAATTGGATTGGTTTTGTTAACCAAAACTATAAGATTGAGTTTAAATATTATGATCGTGAAGGCGAATTTGTTTCAAATGATACAATTATTTTTGAACCTATTTTCAAACGTTGGGACGGAATAAACGATTTGATAATTGACGCTACTATTGATATCGGTGGAATTCTGGTAAAATGCTATTTTTTTTCAGAAGATGCAATAGAGAATGATATAACACCGCTCGAAGTTAAAAGTTTGGAACATCATCATCGATTAATGGAGTATTTATCATGTGTTTCCAAAATTTTAAATAAAGAAGTTTTATTAACTATTGAAAATTATTCTTCATTACCAGAAAAATTAATTACAGTAAATAATGATCATGTCTTAATATCATAAATATGCAGATAAAAGATATTGTAAAAAAAGTAAAGCAAATTGAGATCCGTACCCGAAAGAAGACGGAAGCTACTTTGATGGGGCAATATCACAGTGCTTTTAAAGGACAGGGAATGACTTTCTCGGAAGTCCGCCCGTACCAGTTCGGTGACGAGATCCGGAGAATCGACTGGAACAAGACCGCCCGTTTCCGCGAACCTTTCGTAAAAGTAATGGAAGAAGAGCGGGAACTGACCATGATGCTGCTCGTTGATATTTCGGCATCAATGGATTACGGAACCAAAACCCAGCTGAAAAGGGAATATGTAGCAGAAATTGCTGCAAGCCTGGGTTTTTCAGCAGCGGGGAACAATGATAAAGTCGGACTTATCCTGTTTGCAGATAAAGTATACAAAGTGGTTCCCCCACAAAAAGGAAGAAAGCATATCCTGTCGATTATCAGCATGATCCTGACAGCGGATTATGTGCCTGCAGTTTCTAAGATCGACAAGGCCATGGAATATATGATGGGCATTTTCAAAAGAAAATCACTCGTCTTCCTGTTTTCGGATTTTGAAGACGAATATGATTCCAAAATGCTGAGGGTAGCTTCCAAAAAGCACCAGCTGCTGGGGATGAGAATCTACGATGAAAAAGATAATGAGATTCCGGATGTAGGCTATACATTACTGTATGATGCGGAAACCGGAAAGCAGGTTTGGGCAAACACTTCAAATGCAAGATGGAGGTACAATTTTGCGGAAGCGCAAAAACAGAAACTGAAAGCACTGGAAGAAGATTTTGCCAACAGTTCCGCCAGTTTTATGAATGTGAACACTGGAGCCGATTATTCTAAACTGCTGTACGGTTATTTTCAGAAAAAATAAATTCAAAGGAATGAGCACTGCTCATTTTAAAATGTATTGAAATTGAAAAAATTAATAGTATTATTCTGTTTTTTAGTCTGTGCAAATGCTTTTTCACAGATCCTTTCTTCCAGCGTTGAAAAAAAGACCATCGCTTTGGGAGAAGTAAACCATATTGTCGTAACGATCAATAATCTTCATAACGAAAAGGTTTCCGCCGCTCCTAAAAATGAATTGCTTCCTTTTCATTTCGAGGAAATTAAAGACAGTATTGCCCAGACACAGGATGTCTATTACCGGAGGATTGAGTTTGCCGTTTTTGATGAAGGGAAATTTACGATTCCCGAACTGGAATTTAAAGTAGGAGGGAAGGTTCTGAAGACCATTCCTTATGAAATCGATGTGATCAATACGGCTCAGAAATCGGATCCGATCAATGACATCATGAACAACAAAGACGTAAAACTTGAAGTAACCGATTACTGGCAACTGTACAAGTTGTATATACTGGCAGCGATTGCATTGATTTGCCTGATTGTTGCGATCATCATGTTTGTGAAATACGGACGAAAGAAAAAAAGTTCACCGGTAGTTGCGACTAACCAGACCCTGAAAGAACTGGATTCGCTAAAGAAAAAAAAATATGTGGAAACAGGAAACTACCGTTCATTCTATGTGGAACTGATTGATATTTCAAGAAAATTTATCACAACCCAGTACCGCCTGCCTGCGGATGTATTGTTAACGGACGACCTTGTTGATCTGATGAAGAAAAACAATACGATTTCCCAGGAAAATGAACGTGTGGTGGAAGACGTATTTGTAAGGGGCGACCTTGTAAAATTTGCCAAAACATTCCCTGATCAGCAGACTATGGAAAAAGATCTGGCAGATATCACGGCGTTTGTAAAGCGGTCATCAAAAGATTTGGAATTCGAAAACCTGAGGAAAGATGTTTAATTTTGAATTTTACAGTCCGTGGTTCTTACTGTTGTTTGTGCTTTTTATCCCCCTTCTGCTCAGGGATATCAGCAAACAGAAAAGAAAAGGAATCAAAGTCCCGACGGTTAAGAATATGGGCGACAGCGGCGGAATCCGTATCGTGATGTTTTTCCTGAAGATTTCGAAATACCTGATCCTGTCGGCTCTGATCATTGCCATGGCAAGACCGAGGACTTTCACGATTTCCCAAGACCGCGATGACACCAAAGGAATCGATATCATGCTTTCTGTGGATGTTTCCTTGAGTATGCTGGCCAAAGACCTTACCCCTGACCGTTTGACCGCATTAAAAGATATTGCCATTAAATTCGTAAATAAAAGACCGAATGACAGGATCGGACTGGTAGCCTATTCAGGAGAAGCTTTTACGAAAGTTCCTGTAACTTCCGATCATCAGGTGGTCGTGGATGAATTAAACAGCCTGAATCCGCTGGAATTACAGCCGGGAACGGCGATCGGCGAAGGGCTTTCCGTAGCCGTTAACCATTTGAAGAACAGCAAAGCGAAAAGCAAGATCATCATCCTGATGACGGATGGGGTCAATACGATAGAAAATGCGATGCCTCCTGCGATTGCCGCGGAGCTTGCCAAAAATAACGGAATTAAAGTATATTCCATCGGGATCGGAACCAACGGATATGCATTAATGCCTACCCAGCAGGATATTTTCGGAGACTTGGTCTTTACGGAAACAGAAGTGAAAATTGATGAACCGGTTTTAAAAGAAGTTGCCCAGATGACAGGGGGAAAATATTTCAGGGCTACCTCAAACAGCAGTCTTGAGGAAGTATATGACGAAATCAACCAACTGGAGAAATCCGATGTAAAAGTTGCCAAACTCTTTAATTATCAGGAATATTTCAAAATTTTCCTGTGGGTGGCTTTGGGCTTGCTTTTCGTGGATGCTTTGCTGAGATGGGTGTTTTATAAAATTTTAAGCTGATGGACTGGTATTTAGGGAATTATTGGTATTTATTATTGCTGTTGCTTTTGCCGCTGTTAGCTGCTTTTCTGATCCGTTACCTGAAATGGAAGAAAAACAAAAGGGCGCTCTTTGCAGACAGCCATTTTCATGAGCATTTATTTGAGAAAAGATCGGGATTCACTAAATTTTTTCCGGCTCTTTATTTACTGGCTATCTTATTTTTGATTTTTTCGATCATCGATCTCCTGAATGGTTCGGAAGAAATTAAAACCAGCCAGAAACTGAATAACGTTATTTTCGTGATGGACGTCTCCAATTCGATGAATGCGGAAGATATTAATCCGAGCCGTCTTACAGAAGCGAAAAACCTGATGCTCCAGACCATGCAGAAAATGAAAAACGATAAAGTCGGAATCGTCATCTTTGCGGGGCAGGCAACCTCGATTATGCCGCTAACGACTGATTACGGTTCAGCGGAAACCTATATCGGCGGCATTGAAACCAATTCGATGCAGATCCAGGGAACAGACTTTTTAAACGCGATGAAAATAGCCGTCGAGAAATTTAAAAATGTAAGCAAAGACGGGCGGAAAGTCGTTTTGTTAAGCGACGGTGAAGATAACGAAGGAAATGATGATGCCGCGATTCGATTAGCCAGGAAAGAAGGAATCATGATCACTTCCGTTGGAATCGGAACAGAAGAGGGGGCTCCGGTACCGGAATATGTTTTCGGCCAGCTGATGGGATATAAAAGCGATATGAATGGGCAGACCGTGATTTCCAAAAGACAGACGGAAGCCCTTAGAAAAATGGCAGATGCCACCGGCGGAACGTATATCGACGGAAATAACATTAACGAAGCCCCGGATCGGATTCTGGATGCCCTGAAAAAGAAGTCGGGATCCTCGGAGACCATGGTGAAATCACAGAATGCCAACCATTATTATCAGTATTTCCTGGCGGTATCATTGTTTTTCTTTTTCCTGATCTATATTTTTAATCCCAAAAGAGATTTCAATCTTTAGAAATGAGGAGTCATTGTCTCAGTTTCAGTCAATTACTTTAACCCAATTTTAACAAATAAAACGCTGTTTATTAACATATAAAGGAATAATTTTGCACGTAATGAATACTAAAATCATTTTTTTGTCGTTTATTGTTGTTTTCCTTTTCTCAGGTTTCCTTTTCGGCCAGGAGAACTATCGCACGCTCGTGTATGAAGGGAACGAAAAGTTCAACGGCAAAGATTATGACGGTGCATCTGTAAAGTACCTGGAAGCCATCCGGAAAAACAGCAAAGAATTTACAGGGCATTACAATTTAGGAAATGCATTGTACAAAAGCAAAAAATACGAAGAGGCCAAAGCGGAATTCGAGACAGCACAAAAGCTGGCTCAGACACTTCCGGACAAAGCGGCGGCACTCCATAATCTGGGAAACACTTATATGCAGATGAAGAAGCCGGAAAAAGCGGCAGAGATATACAGGCAGTCCCTGAAACAAAATCCCTACAGTGAAGCAACACGTAAGAATTACGAAATTGCCAAACTGAAAGAAAAAGAAAACCAGCAAAAACAACAGCAGAAGAATAACTCCGGTAAAGGAGGCGGCGGCGGAAAAGACCAGCAACAGAATGATGATCAGAAAGGAGGCCCTAAAGACCAGAAACAGGATCAGGGCCAGGGACAGCAGAATCAGGGGAAAGGGCAGGGCAACGATCCTAACAGGAACCAGAACAATGAAGGAAAGATCCCGAAAGGCCTCGAAAATGAGATACTCAATAAAGTAAGCGATAAAGAAAAAGAAACCGCCAGAAGAATTTTAAACAAAAATTCTTATTCGATGCCCGAGAGCAACGAGAAAGATTGGTGATGCAGAATAGAATAATTTACATACTAGTCCTTTTGATTTCCGTAATTTCTTACGGACAGGTAAACCTTACTGTAACGCCGGATAAGACGACCTACAATGGGAAAGATGTTGTAAATCTGAGTATTGTTCTGGAAATTTCAGGAAGCGAATACAATCCTCAGACAAAACTCCGCCTGCCGGATTTTTCCAAATTCAACCTTATCGGAACAGGTTCTGTAAACAATGCGTTTATGGATCCGGAAACCAATACCGTAGTTTCACAGTCCGTTACCAGGCTTGCCCTTGAGCCAAAGCAGAATGGAAAGCTGAAAATAGGATCGTTCCTGATTACCATCAATAATAAAATTTATAAAACCGAGCCTTTCGAAATCCTTGTAAAAGATGTTGAAAGGAAAACGTCGGTTGCTGCAAATACTTCAAAGGATGTGTACCTGAATATGGAAATCGAAGACCGCGAAGTATATCAGGATCAGCCTACTGTTGCAGTATTGAAGGTGTATTCCAGGAACATGGATAATTTCAGGAAAATAAGAAATATCCATCTTCCGGAGCAGGAAAATCTTGATGTATTCCCAATCAGTTTTGCCAAATCCGAAATCGATCCTTCAGATAACGGAAGCATGGCTTCACAGATCCTGGCTGTTTTCATGGTATTCCCCAATGAAGCCGGTTATGTGGATATTCCGGGTGTTTCTGCGTCCCTTAATTCTTATGCCCATAAAGACCATCTTGTTTCCAATAAGGTAAAGATCAATGTCAAAAAGCTTCCTGAAGGCTCACCGGAATGTTTTAAAAATGCAGTCGGGAACTTTAATGTAAGCGTGGCCAATATTTCAAAAGAAAAAGTTGAGGTTAAGAAACCCATGAATGTATTGGTAAAAGTTACCGGGGAAGGTAACCTGAAAAGCATGGAGCTTCCGAAAATCGCCGCATCTCCCGATTATGAAGTGTTTGCCCCCAAGATTACTTCCAGGGTTATGGTAGGTACCGAAGGCATGAAAGGGGAAGTACTGGCCAATTATCTGGTGATTCCTAAAAAAGCAGGGGAAATTACGATTAAGACTGAGCATTTTGCATTTTTTGATCCGTTAAATAAAGAATATGTGGATCTTGGCGAACAGTCTCTGGCAGTAAATGCTTTTTCACATGATCAGATTCTTGAATCCCGTACGACTGTTGAAAAGGTAAATGAATACACCAATACTTTTCTGGAAACGGTAAATACACCGGTCCTGAAAACGACTTCATTTAAGGTAAAGGAAAAAAACAAATTCCACTGGAACATCCTTTTTACGAATATAGCTATTTTATTAGCGCTTTTTATCGCTTATCTCGGATTTAAAACATGGCAAAGAAAAAAACGATCTGTTAAGGAAACAGCAATTCCTCAGTCTATCGGATCAATTGCAGAAACCGAGCAGGAAATCAGGGAAAACCTGAAAACAGACGTTAATGATTATTTCAGCTATCTGGAAAATCTAAAGGATAATTCGGATTACGAAAAGTTTTTTCAGACCTTTGAAGAGCTTGACCGGGAAGTAAGGAAACAGTATTCAGAAGACGCTTCGGCAGATTTTGGTAAAGCTCTTGAATATCAAAACGGGCCTGCTGTTACTGAAGAATACCGCAGCCTCATCCAGCGGGTACAGATCGAAAAGTATGCACCGGTAAAATCGTTGGACGCAATAGATGAGCTGTTGATAGCCATTGTTAATTTATATTCACGAATTAGCAAATAATCAATTTATTTTCATATTTTTGCGAAATATTTAATTGTGAATAGATGGAAGTTTTTAATGATTTTTCTATTAAAGAGATCGTAACCTGTTTTATGGTTCTTTTTGCCGTAATCGATATTATTGGCTCTATTCCCATTGTAGTAAGCCTTCAGCAGAAATATGGACAGATTGAAGCCGAAAAAGCTACACTTACTGCGGGAGCTATTATGCTGGTATTCCTTTTCGTTGGAAATAAAATCCTGAAATTTATCGGGGTAGATGTCAATTCATTTGCCATCGCCGGTGCTTTTGTGATTTTTATCATAGCCTTGGAAATGATCCTGGGGATTGAGATCAACAAAACCTCTGAAGTAAAGGCGGCTTCCATCGTACCGATTGCATTTCCCCTGGTGGCAGGTGCGGGAACCTTAACGACCACGCTGTCCCTGAAAGCTGAATTTCATGATATTAATATTATTTTTGGAATTATACTCAATACAATTTTCGTATATTTGGTGCTGAAATCTGCCACATGGCTGGAAAGGAAAATGGGTGATGCGACATTGGCTATTTTACAGAAGGTTTTCGGGATTATCCTGCTGGCGATTTCTATTAAATTATTTACCGCAAACTTTGCACAGTTGGTGCAGAATTATATTAATTTTTAAGATCATGCAGAAGTTTTATAAAGTATTTTTGGTAGTGTTTATCGTATTTATCGCGATTAATGTGTATGCCCTGGACTGGCAGTCTGATATGCTGTCTGAAGATAACTCGAAGTTTGTATTTTCTATTGCCTCGGCGGTTATCGGCCTGATGTTGCTTTTCGTAATGAATACCTGGAGCAAGGTCGGTGTAAAGAAATAAGTTTAAAATCATAGATTATTATAGGCCTCTTTCAGTTTTGAAAGAGGTTTTTTGTTGGCCACAGATTAGTGGATTAGTGAAGATGATTATCTAACAGGATGGAAGCTGGGAGTCTGTGAGCGTATATTATTAACTGTGGATTACATAAATTTTCACGGGTACCTCAGTTACCTGATGTCATTCGTTATATGTTGAAGCACAGTTTAAGCACTCCGCTTGACATCCTCGCAGTGGATCTCAACGTAATATTAGAGAATCGCCTGGAAAGATTCGAGCTTAGATTCCTCC
This sequence comes from Chryseobacterium sp. sg2396, assembly GCF_042610505.1. Taxonomy (NCBI): domain Bacteria; kingdom Pseudomonadati; phylum Bacteroidota; class Flavobacteriia; order Flavobacteriales; family Weeksellaceae; genus Chryseobacterium; species Chryseobacterium sp. sg2396. The sequence continues at coordinate 54,868 of NZ_JBHGAQ010000011.1, forward strand.
GGAATGACGAAGATGTTGGTAAACGTTGGTTAAAAAATTCAACAATTTCCCAAGAATCAGAATTATAAAACAACGAGATTTTTCACCACCGCTTCGGATTTAAGCTCGGTTTCGGTCCATTCTTTTTCCGGATTACTTTGTGCGGTAATCCCGCCGCCTACAAATACATGAACGGCATTTTGATAAAGCTTCGCACACCGGAGGTTGACGAAGTAATGGACTGTGTCTTCAGTCTCAATTTTGATGTAACCGGCATAGAGTTCTCGCGGGAATTTTTCAAGCTTCTGGATGCTTTCCTTACAGAATTCTTTTGGCATGCCGCAAACTGCCGGCGTAGGATGCAGCTCCTGAATGATGGCATCGAGATCTTCCGTCCGTATCTTTGCCTTAAAATCGGTACGGAGATGTTTGATATTGCCGGAAATATGATCGTAAGTTCCGGATTCATCAATGTTTTCAGAGTAATTTTTTAAAATATTCCTGATATAGCGGGTTACAGGCTTCTGCTCTTCGATTTCCTTTTCCGACCAGCTTTCTGAAACGGGGAGCGTTCCGGCAAGGCTCATAGTTTCAAATTCGTGTGTCTTTTTGCTGAATTTTCCCAGCACTTCGGAAAAAGCCCCCATCCAGGATTGTCGGTCATTTATAAAAATATACCTGAAAGCATTCGGATAGGATTGGCAAAGGTTTTCAAAGCTTTTTTTCAAATCAATTTCCTGAAAATCCCTGAAAATTTTTCTGCGTGAGTAAACAAGCTTTGGGAGTTTATGTTCTCTGATCACAGCCATGACCTTTTCCAGCTGATGCAGGTATTCTGTTTTGGTTTCGGCAGTAAATCCGCTCTTATCTTCAGGTAATGATCTACTTGAAATATTTTTCTGAGCGAAATCTCCGGTGTTTACTTCAATCATATTTCCGGTAAAATCGATTTTGCCTGATCCGTCAAAAGTATGAAAGCAGATATTTTGCTGTACTGAACTTTCGTCAGTGGCGTAAAGTTTTTCGTTAAAAGGAAATTTGAAGTAAATCATTACACGGGTATTTACTGAAATCAGAGCTTTGAAAGGATGTAGGAAATTCCAACGCTTATTTTTCTTTCTGCAAAGGTATTATTCGTCTTAAAAATCTCAAAATTAAAGTCCGGATTTTTTAATGAAAGATTCTTCAGCATATATTGCTGATATTCGGCGGAGAGCAGAAAACGTCTGAAAACCCGGTATTGGATTCCTAACGAAAAGCCGATGTTAGTCTGATCGGTTTTAAAATCGTCAAGCCGGTTCATAACATTGTTTTCCGGAACCATGAACTGCATTTTATAGGTATTCCGGTCGGCGAGGATTCCGACAAACGGGCGGACATTCTTCCAGTCGTACAAAAACTTCAGCTGTAAAGCATACTCAAAGTGTTTATTATTGAACCGTTGAAACAAAAGCGGCTGACTGTCTTTCGTAAAATAATATCCATTGAGAAAAGTCTCTTCTTTATTGGCATCCAGGTCAAAAGAAGAATTCCAATGGGATACATCCGCTGAAAGCATCACTGAAAGTCGATTATTAAAAAAACTTCTGGAGGCCCAGAGTCCGAGATATTCTCCGAACTGGCTGTTATTCCCGGAATCTTTTGTTGTCCAGTTTGTGTTTTTTAAACCTGCACCGCCTTCAATTCCATATAGAAAAGCAGCCGGCCGGCGTAATCTGGCTCTTCTCGAAGCTCTTTCCCTGTCGACGCCTTCCTGGTAAACATCCCTGACGAATTTGGTTTCTTCAACGGTCAGCCTTGGAAGTATCAGGTCCTTTTGCCTGGATGGCATAGGTTTGAACCGATAAACCGTGTCGTAAACGGTTACTTTTTCATAGACATAAACGGTGTCCACTTTCTTTTTACGGGTCTGGGCAAAAGATGCAGTTACCGGTATAAGTGATAATAGCAATACGATTTTTCTGGGGATCATGGTCTTTCGGCAGTTTATTTTTCTACAAAGATCGTGTCTCTTTTAATGATTTTTTTGACGACCACCACTTTCTGCGGAACTTCTGTCAGTGAATCTTTTGAGATGAACTTATTTAAATGTTGTTTTTCTTTTAATTTTACTTCGGGCGTTTCCGTTTCTAGCTTATTATTGTGTACGGAGGCTTGGAAAGTAGCTTCTTTTGCAGATAATCCCTGTGAATTTTGTAAACGTTCCATACCTGATACAGCTTCTTCTTTATGAGTTGGACCGTCTTTAATTTTGTCAGGATTTTCATCTGAAACAACAGGCATTGTAGAAAAAACATTTCCCGGACGTGATAAGACCACCGAGATTGTAATTATGACAAGAACGGTTCCTGTAACAATTGCTTTCTTTTTCAGGCTGCCGTTTGAAGAAGGTAAAATCGAAACTTTAGAAATAATATCGGAAGGGACATCCAGTTTTTTAGAAGGGGAAATCTTAAAATCGACAAATGCGTTCTGAAAGGTCTGTGCCCAGAGCAGTCCGCCAAGACCGAAGATGACGAAGAGCTGTGCCAGTTTCTTTTTCGGAGTATCCTTTTGCAGGACATTGTTTAGTAAATATTGCTGTACGGATTTTTTAGCCCTTAATAAATGGGATTTTGAAGTGTTTACCGTAATGCCCAGCAGCCCGGAAATTTCTGCGTGGGAATGGTTTTCCATAAAATACAGATTGAAAACCGATCTGTGATGGGACGGAAGACTGTCGATCGAAGACAACAGTTCCTCACGGGTAAAGTCGTAAATGAAGATGTTTTTTTCTTCGTGAAAAGAATGGTCCATTTCTGAATAGGTATCTGGGATTTCTGAAGGTTCCGTGGTGACGAAAGTATCTTTGCTGTGTTTGCGGAGGTGTTGCAAGGCATTGTTGACCACAATTTTTTTCAGCCAGGCGAACAATGCTTTTTCGTTATTCAGCTGGCCGTTTTTCTGAATGGCCGTAATAAAGCTGTCCTGTACAATATCTTCTGCTGTATAAATATCCGGTATATATCTACGGCAAATCCCCAGAAGTTTTGGGGAGTAGTCAAGGTAAATCTTTTGCCAGTTGAATGTATTTTGCATTTAATTTTGTACTGCGAAAATTGAAGTAAAAATACCATTTACGGTGTTAATATGCATAACTTCGGTATTGTTAATATAAACTTTATAAGAATCTTTTTGGTCGTTGACAGATTGGGATCTTATCTGATAAACATTTTGATCAAGTGCTGATAAATCTTCAATTCCAGTAAATCCTGGCGCATAAAATGATGGAGTATTAATGTCATTTTTAAAGTAGTTTTGCCCGTTGCTAAAATCATAAATATCATTTCCATCAAGAATAAAACTCATTTTTACTGTTTGAGAAATATAACTATCGGTATTTGTTGTAAGGTTCTTATAGTATGTATTATTTGTACTACCGTCATACATCGATAAATATACACCATTTGAACCCTGAGAAATATGTCTGAAACTTTTGTGTTCAGAATATGTTGAAATAGTGTAATAAGTGCTGTTCTTAAAATAACCTACCTGATTTGGAGAATCAACAAAACGATCAGCTCTTTTATTTACGGGGATATATACATCTCCATTATGAATAGTAAAATTTCTTGTGGTGACGTAAGGTGACGAAAAAGAAGAATTCGCAGTAAATAGTACTGTTTTTACTCCATTTTTCCAGTAACAGAGATCGTCTGCATATGCTCCCGAAATGACAGGACTTCCGATACTTCCCAAAAGATAAATATTTCCTTGATCGATCAGCATATCATCAATTTTATGACGGTATTCTGCTGGATTTAAGTTGTTTAAATTCATTCCTATATACTGATTAATGTTTGTTTTAACATTGTTTTTCCAGAGGTAAAAATTAAAGGGAGATATATCACTGATTCCGAGAACATACACATTATTGTTTTCAACTATAATTTTTGTCGGTGTTATTCCAGTTCCATCAGTTAAGTTTGTTTTAATATTGTTTTTCCAATAACAGGCAATACCACTTTCTTTTCCTGCCACATAGACATCGTATGAAGCGACATTTTTTTTAAGAGTCTCTTCGTTGTCAGTTGAACATGAAATACAGAATATAAGCAAAATTATAAAAGGTAAGAAAAGAGTCTTCATGGTTATTAATTTCTTATAGGATGAAAAAAAATGAAAAGGTTGCAGTGTTTTTGAAAATATTTTAATTCGCGACAACAAATACTGAGTTGAAAGCATTTATAACAGTATTAGCAGGATTGGTAATACTTTGTGTCTCATTATTGTTTATGTATACTTTACTTGCGAAAGGTGTACTTTTTTGCTTTATTACATATACATTCCCATCAAGCACAAACAAATCCTGAATAGTTTCATAGTCCGGGTCCAAAGGGAATGTCGTCTCGATATTGTTTTTATAATAAAAGTTATTCATCAGCATTCTTCCTATTATATAATAGTTAGCAGAAGTTTTTTCGCCGGAAATTTTACCAAAGGTAAAAGCTGGATGTGAAAAGTTCGCAGCAAGAATCTCTGTATTGGTTGATAATTGCATGAAATAGTAATTGTAATTTTTAGTATAAAGAAACTGGATTCCGGATAAGGTTTCTGCAAAATTACATACGCGGATGATTCCGGGAACTGTGTGAAATACGGAATTTACATAATACCCGGACTCAATTGTACCTGCGTTAAGTATTGTTGCAGAAATATAGGACTGATGATTAAAAACACTAATTTTCGAATCGTCATAGATAATATTGTCAGATGTATTAAGCTCTGTCTTTATCCCGTTTTTCCAAAGACAAAAAGCATATTTTTGAACAGCAACCGGTGAAAGCGTATCATAATATCCGATAAAATACGTGTCATTACCATCAACTGCCATATCTAGGATTTTATAGTAATGCCCGGCTGGAATACCCAGATATTGTTCTAAGTTCAAACGTACATTATTTTTCCAGTAGTAATAACTGCCGTTGAAGTTTGCTTGGGTTTTTCCCAGAACATGTACATCGTTATTTTCTATAAGGATTTTATTGGCAGTTGTGCTGTCCGGAGAAAAAAGGTTTATTTTAATATTGTTTTTCCAGTAACACGCTTTATAATTTTCCATCCCTGCTACGTATACATCATATGAAACGACATTTTTTTCAAGAATTTCATCATTGTCATTCGGTGTACAGGAAAAAATAAGAGTTAATAGAAATAAAAAAGGTAAAATTAAAGTCTTCATGGTTACTAATTTCTTATAAGATGAAAAAAAATGAAAAGGTTGCAGTATTTTTGAAAATATTTTTAATTCGCTACGATAAAACTGAGATGAAAGCATTTACTAATGTATTGGCAGATTGGTAATGTTCTCTATTTCAATATTATTTTTAATTAAATATGCATTTGTTGCTTTATTATATTGAAGAAGAAATGCATACTGAACAACAGCGTAATTTTGATCTAAAGAAGATGTTTTTAGATCGCTGTCTCAAAGGTAAGAATTGCTTACCAAAATTCCTGTTATATGTTCATTGGAAGGTAATAAACATGGAATGCCGAATATCAACAAAATTATAAAATATAAAATAGGAGTCTTCATGGTTGTTAGTTTCTTATAGGATGCAGAAAAACAAAAAGGTTGCAGCCAGTAAACAAAAAAAGCTCAAAAATTTTTGAGCTTTGTATTTTAGTCCGTTATATTTTACTTACGGATGATGGTGTTCGTCATGGTGGTATGGCTGATCAGCGTATCTTTTTCATCGCGGATTTCTATTTCCGAGACGTGCATGGTTTTTCCTTTCCGGATAAACCGCGCTACGGCCTTTACCGTTCCGTCTTTTTTGCTTTTCAGGTGATTGGTATTGATGTTGGTTCCTACGCCGAAGTATTTTTCGCCGTCGATAAAGATGTTGGACAAGCTTGAACCCATCGTTTCAGCCAATACACAGCTCGCCCCGCCGTGCATGATCCCGAAAGGCTGATGAATCCTTGGAAGAACAGGCATAGTAGCGGTTAAGGTTTCATTTTCAACATCAATATCCGTAAAACGGATCTCCAGGGTTTTGGCGAAAGTCTCACCGCCCCAGCTGTTGATGAATGTCAGTATTTCTTCCTTCGGTTGATCTTTAATGTACATCTTTTATGAGTAATAAGTAGTGGGTAATAAGTAATGAATAATTTTGCCAGTAGCCAGTAGCCAGTAGCCAGTAGCCAGTAGCTAGTTGGCGGATGTTGTTTCGGAATCGGTACCCATGATATTCGGGTTCCAGTTTTCCGGAATTTTCGGGCCGATATCGTTTTTAACGTAGTAGTCCTGGATTTCCCGCATGATTTCCGTAAAAGGTACTGAAGCAAGCCTTTCGTAAGGGATCGTATACCCCAGGAAAATAGTATTCCTTTTGAAATCTCCTGCGGCCAGAACGATGGGGACTTTTGCTGCCAGTGCCATATGGTAGAATCCTTTTCTCCATTTCGGAACCCAGCTTCGGGTGCCCTCGGGAGTGATCACCAGGCTGAAATCATCTTTTGCAAACTGTTCTGCTACGAAATTGATCAGGTCGTTTTTCCGGCTGCGGTCGATCCCGATTCCGCCGAGCGCTCTCACGATCCCGCCGTACCAGGCTTTGGTATGGGCATCTTTGATGATGATTTTCAACGGTTTTCCCAAAGACCAATAGGCAAGATTTCCCAGGATGTATTCCATATTGTGGGTGTGCGGTGCCACAACCAGGATACAGCGGTCCAGGCTGCTTGCATCGCCCTGCAGGACGACTTTCCAGCCCATTAATTTTAAGATCAGTCTGCCAATCAGCTTTTTCATAATATTTCGGTTAAAAACAAAAAAGTACAACCAAAGTGGTTATACTTTACAAATATATTGAAATATTATCGCTCTTAAAACAGACTGCTGATTAAATCAACAATTTTCATTACAATTTCTAATGCCAGTTGTACCATAATTGTTTAATATTTTTAATGAGTGTTTCGGTTATCATTTTTTGTTATACAAATGTAAATATTTTTCCTGAAATGAAGAATTAAATTTTTACATTTTTTTATTTTCTCTGAGAGAAGAAGAGTGTGAATTTCAAACGGTTGGGTTATCTATCCACACCTTCTGCCACTCTCTGGATTTTGGTTATTTGGTTTTTATCGAAATTTCGTTTTTATCCTTATCTACTTTGAAGTCGATGTTGGCGCCTTTCATCTTTTTGATGCTGTGTTTCATCGAGTCGATCACCTGATCTGCTTTGTCGCTGGCTACCTTTTTCCCGTTCACAATAATGCTGTCTTCGTCATCAGAATTGTATTCTATAGTAGAACCGTTTACTGTGATCTTATTCTTTTCGATCTTGATATTTCCGTCTTCGTCTTTTTCCTGGTCGTTATCGTTGATGCCGTCTGCATTGAGATCTCCGTCGAAACTGATACCGTCCTGTTTTACCGGGATCACTACGGTTTTCAGAGGAAGTACCAGCTCATAATCTACGCTGTAATCCCTGAACCGGTGCTCGTAAGGATATTTGATGTAATTCGGGAAGATTACCTTATTACCTATAATATCCACGGGAACGTTTACATTTAAAGGAAGATTGTATCCTTTTGCTTCTTTTTTGATGATCAGATAAGGCGTCTTTACATCGGCTTTTCTTGTCACATCCACATGGATCCAGTCTTTGTGGTAAACCGAAACCTTATCAGAATAAAGATCGTCGTCATACGCAGTGAAATTCTGGGGAATGGTTACCTGTTTAAAATCTGCATAGATCGTATCGGATTTGGTGTTGATTGAAATTTCTTCCGTATCTTCTTTATGACCTTTGAAGAACATTTCCCTTTTCGCCATGCTTATTCCAAAATAAGCGCCGAGTCCTACTACAGTAAGGAAAAGAGCTCCCAATACCCATCCGATATTTCTCAGTTTTGTTTTCGGAGAGAAAATTTTGATGCTTAATACACTAAACAATACGGCAGGAATTAAAGAACCAATGATGATCAGTGCTGAAAATACGGTATAAAGTCCGTCATCATCAAAAAGAAATTTCATTTCATTGGCCCCCGGAAAATTGGAATCGATCCCGAATAAACCGAACAGAACAAATACCCCGATGATGCTTCCGAAAGCCATGAGGGCAAAGAACACTCCCACGATGTATTTTAGGATATTCCAAACACCGCTGCTTGCGTTATTAATGTACGGTTTGTTTTCGATATAGATTTCGCCCGCTCTTGTCGTGGTTTCATTCGCAAACTGGACCAGTTTGCTGGATTCTTCCTTTAGGTTATCGAAGTTCAGCGGTTTTCCTTTCATTTTCAGGAAGTCGGATGCCGTTTCAGCTTTCGGAAGCACTGCCCAAAGGATAAAATAAAGAAGGATTACAAGAAAAGATGATCCTGGCGCTACCCAAAGGAATAGAAATGCACCTACCCAGATCAGCCTCATTACCGTGATATCCATCCCGAAGTAAGCTGCCAGACCGGCGCAGACCCCTGCAATCTTCTGCTTTTCAGGGTCACGGAACAGCTGCTTTTTATCGGAATATTCCGTTCCCGTGCTGTTTGTTCTTTTTGTATTTTTTTCAGAATAATAGGCTTCTTCCTGTTCTTCAATCTTTTCCGGGCTTCCGATCTGTGCGATTACCCTTTCTACATCGGAGTCGTTGATCACTTCACGTTTTGCCATGGAATCCCTGAAGATTTCCACCATTCTGATTTCTATATCGTGCATTACTTCATCCGCCTCTGAAGCATCCAGTGAGCTTCTCAACGCATTCAGGTAATCGCTCAGTTTTATATATGCGTGTTCTTCTATGGTGAAAGAAAAACCGGCAAGTCCTATTGAGAGTGTTTTGTTCATAGCTTTGTTTTTAATGTTTTTGAGTGATTTGGTTAACTGAATCTGTCAAATCGTTCCAGGTATTTTGAAGTTCGTTCAGGAACAGTTTCCCTTTTTCCGTGATCTGGTAATACTTCCTTGGGGGACCGCCCGTGGATTCTTCCCATCGGTACGAAAGAAACTCTCCGTTTTTTAATCTTGTTAAAAGAGGGTAGAGGGTTCCTTCCACGACATCCAGCTTTCCTTTTTTCAGTTCGTCGATCAGATCGGAAACATACATTTCGCGGTGATTGATGAGACTTAAAATACAGAATTCCAGAATCCCTTTCCGCATTTGCGCTTTGGTATTTTCGGTATTCATCTTTAATAAGTTTTGTTAATTAGTTATATAATCTTCGAATCGGGAACCCGGCCAGCAGAACCTTCTTCGATTTTACATTACAAAGATATGTAATTAAAATGGTATTATGCAATACAAAGTAGTGAAAAAATAATTATTTATTATGTAAGATATTGAAAATCAAAGTAATTATTTTTGTATTGAAAGTTAAGTCTATGGGGAGTTCTTATAAAACGGGATTAAATTTTAATGATTTTGCCTCGCAGGCTGGTCGTTCTTAAAGTAACCAATGCCTTTTTCTCCAAAGTTTCCTGATGGGAACGAAAGTGAAATTTTTTATAGAACTTACGGACAATCAGCGCCATTTCCATCATGGCAAAATGTTCGCCAATGCAGAGGCGCGGCCCGGCTCCAAAAGGGTAATAGGCAAAATTCCGGGCATTTTCATCGTCAAAACGTTCCGGAATAAAATCATCAGGACGGTCCCAGTACTTAGGGTTCCGGTGAAGTCCTGAAATATAAAGGATGATCAGTGTCCCTTTCTCCCATGAATAATCTTTGAACCGGTCGTCTTCCAGTGCCTGGCGATCCATTGCCCACGCCGGAGAATGCAGCCGCATGGCTTCTTTAATGACATTGGTGGTAAAAGATTTCTTCATCAGGCTTTCTGTCGTAAAAGCATGTTCACCTGATTCCTCAATTTCCAGCCGTAATTTCTTTTCCGTATCCGGATGTTGGCTGATCTCAAAAAAAATAAAGCTTAATGCATTGGCGGTAGTTTCATGCCCGGCAATAAAAAGAATCAGCATTTCATCCACCAACTGCTGATCAGACATAGGAAGTCCTGTATCTTCATATCTGGAATGGATGAGCATATCCAGCAGGTCATTTTTTTCCTCACCTGAATTTCGGCGTTTATCCAGAACATTCTGAATAATGGCCTTTGACCTTTCGCTTTTTTGAATGGTCTTTTTAATAACGCCCAATGCCTGCAGAACCTGGGTATAAAAAGGCAGCCGGACTTCTTTTGCAAAAACTTCCTGTACTTCGGTAATGATCTTTCCCAGTTCTTTCACCTCGTTTTCCTCAATATCCGAACTGAAAAGGGTTTTCGCCACGATATTAAACGCCAGCGTATGGAAAAGATCATATAAATCCACTTCAGGTTCCCGATCAAATGGCTGAAATACTTTATCGATTTCCTCATCCATAATGGAAACCAGATTAGCGATTTTGGCTTTGCTGAAGCCGGGCTGGATCAGTCGCCTCTGCTGGAGCCAGTCTTTTCCGTTGTTGGTAAGCAGTCCGTTACCAAGGTATTTCCCCAGTGTGATGGATTGTATTTCCGATTTGAAATAATTTTTATGATTCTGCTTTAAAATATATTCGATGAATTCCTTATCCTGTGTGAAGATGAATTTTTTGTCCGTAAAAGAAGCTTTCAGATAATAGCTGTCTCCGAAGATGGCGTGATTTCCGCTGATAACGCCCAGCGGATCCTTTACTCCGTTTAAAAGGGCATATAATTTTCTTTTTCCTGTAATTTCCGGAGGATAACTGAATTGAGAAGCCATACTGAATATTTACCTTAAAAATACAACTAATCTCTCATAGTGATTGTATGGAATTTAAAAAGTTGATGTTGGGAATCGCAAGCACACAAGGAAATTTTGTATTCATAGTGCAGGAAGGTGCAAGATTATTTTTGATAAAATGTAATGCCGCTTATTTTTATGTATAATCAGATGTACGGTATAAAAATTTGAAACGGTCATATTTATTGCGACTGATACAGCTAATTAAAGAAAAGGAATCAATAAAAAAGGTATTGCTGAATCAATAGAAATGGGCTTCAGCCCATTTATTTGATAATGTGCGATAATTGGCTTTTAGCCAAATTAACCACAATAAAAACATTAAGTTTTTACCAGATGCAATTGATCGCAAATGTAGCATTTTAGATGTCGATAAGTTCAACCATTTGTTATACCGTACTCACATTAAATAAAATTATCTTCAAAAGCCGTATTTTTGCAAAAAATTACCATCACTTAAACAAAACAGCAATGAAGATCCAGAAAGAAATCGACTTTATCCTGGCGGTGGACGCCCTGAAAAATGTACAGCGGAGAAATTACAATGCCGACGATTCAAGAAGGGAAAATACAGCAGAACATTCCTGGCAGATTATTATTTTGGCCCAAATTCTTTTTCCGTATGCTAAAAACCGAGCAGATATCGATTTGCTGAGGGTGATCCGCATGCTGTCCATTCATGACCTGGTGGAAATTGAAGCAGGGGATACTTTTATATTTGACGAAGCGGCGATGGTCGGGAAATTTGAACGGGAAAAAATTTCAGCCCAGAAGATTTTCGGTATTCTGGATGAACCGTTGCGGTCCGAATTTTTTAACCTTTGGCTTGAATTTGAAGAAGAGCAGACGCCGGATGCCATTTTTGCCTGTGCGATCGACCGCATTATGCCTTTTATCCTGAATTCGCATACCTCGGGAAAGAGCTGGACTGAAGCGGGTATAACGGAAAAACAGATCCGGAATATGCTGGAAAATGCCATTAGCCGGGCATCTGATGAATTGGGAGAAGCGTTCCAGCTGCTACTGATTAAAAACCTGGAAACAGAGAAGGTGCTGAAATAAAGTAAACCTGAAATAGAAGCCTGTTTAAAAGGTTGGACGATGGAAGCTGGAGGCTGGAGGTTTTTTCAATTGGCATATCGATAACAGTCTGAAATATCAAATGATCTGCGTAAGGGATAAAATTAGTTAAAATCCTGATCATTTTTTTTCTTTTTTAAATCAGTGAAAATAAATTATATATTATCGAATTTACATTGAAATATCCAGGTTTTGCAGATTCATAAAATAAAAATCGGCGGGCAAAGCCCGCCGAAACTGATTAAAAAAACAATGAGAAGTATGAGTTCCGGCGAACTTTGGTCGCCGGAACCTGTTTATAGGATTTGGATCGGTTTCTTGAATTCATCAATGGCGACAAAAGTAAAATCACCTACGATGGCCTTTTCCCTTTCGTAGGAATACATCTGCTCGGTATAGATTTCCACATTTACTTTCAGGCTGGTTTTTCCTACATGAACTACCTTTCCGATCAGTTCCACAATGGTCCCGGCAGGAATCGACCTTTTGAAATCGATCTTGTCACTGCTTACGGTCACCACGCGTTTTCTGGCAAAGCGGGTGGCTGCAATAAAGGCTACTTCGTCCATCAGCTGCATGGCCGTACCTCCGAAAAGCGTATCGTAATGATTGGTTGTATTGGGAAAAACCGCTTTGAAAATTCGGGTTTCGGACTTTTCAATTCTTTCTTCTGTCGTCATATTTCATTATTAATTAAAGCGAAATGAAATAGATAACATAACAGCAGAGCAGAGATGGGAATCTCCGTTGTCCGTCTGGTCAATAAACTTCAAATCGCGAAAGTTTTATGGTAAAGAAAAGGCAGGTCTCCTGACTTGTAACATCTTTATTTCCTTCCCATCCGTTGCTCCGGACAGTGGATCATTAATAAAGACTGCAGTTACTTACAGTTGCGCGACAGTTCGTGATTTTCACACGATTCCCTTTTAATCTGCGGTTAAGCAGAACCGGTTTCCTGGAAAGTTCAAAATACAGCTATTAGGCCGATAGAAAGACTTTCCGATGACAAAAGTAATGATTATTGATGAATTATTCAGGATTTTTGAAAATGATCTGGCTTTCGGCCTTTCCCTGCTTAATGGTCCAGATCGTGGTATAACGGTTCTGTCCGGAACCATTGATCATATAAAGGAAAATATGGTCGTTGTCGATGGCCGTTACGCCCACATTATTGAAATCCATGGTTGGCTGGAACATATTCTTGATGGCATCCCTTACGAAAACGGAGCCCCGTCCCGGCTGCTGAACCCGTACGGATTTAATTTCGGTTAGGTCTTCAGGAAGTTCTTTTCCTACGCCCCATGCTTTTACCTTATCCACTTTAAGGATATTTCCTTCCGCATCTTTCTCCTGCTTTTTTATCTTTGCATAAGAAGGGTAGACATCGATAATAACTTTGGTCCGTTGATTTCCCGGAATTTTCGGATTGGAATCATCGGTAAAGATCAGAGATTTCCCGTTCTTGGATTTGGAGGGGGTAAATTGTGGAAGCTTGTCTACGAAAACCACCCGGTTTTTATTCACCATGCCTTCTTTGGTAATGCTGTCATACCGTACGAAAGGTTTTTCGGTGTCTTCTCTTTCAGGATATTTGATCCAGATCCACTCGGTTTCTCCCGGAGCCGGCTTTTCGTAAATAAACACATCACCCGTCTTCATGCGGATCTTATCGACGATTTTCCGGTAATCATCTTTATGGACCCGTACCATAGCATAGCCTTCTTCAGCTTTTACCACCCCGAAAGGAACTTTGTTCTGGCCTTTGGCAAAAGCCACGGAAAAAATACTGAAAACGGATATATACAATGCTTTAGATACGGAAATCATCATGAAATTTTTTAATAGTCCAAATATATAAATTAAACTTGTTTAAACTTTTTATTCCACCACAAAAGTCACAAAAGATTTAGATTTTATTTGAAATTAAATGCTGCAAAGGATTAAAAAAATATGCAGCCGTTTGAAAATTTTTGATTTTTAATGATGAGAATACTATTCAAAAGTCTGCGTTTTGTTATTTTAATAAAAAAGCTAGATCATTCGATATCCAGGAACGTCAGCCAGTATGCTGACCAGATCAGCTTCCGGTATCCCGCATTCTTCCAGCCTGTTACCTGATTCCCACCGCAGATTTATTTTACTTGAATACTACTTTCGGGCAGATAATAATGCCGCTGTAATTCATTTAAGTCTTTAATTCGCTTCAAAGAGCCATCGTGAAGAACGTAAATGTCGTCTGAAATCTCTATCAAATTCTGCACATCAAAATCTGAAATGATAAATCCTTTTTCTTTGGATCTTTCTTTTATCATTTTCATTACTTTTTCGGTGAAGATGGGAGAGAGGCCGCTGTAGGGCTGGTCCAGCAGGATAAATTCGGCTTCGGAATGGATGACCGTCATTACTTCCGCCAGTTTTCTTTCGCCACCGGAAAGATTTCTTACGGTCCTGTTCAGGAATGGCCGGAGGAGATCATCACTAAAAAGTTTTCTGGTATTTTCCGGGTTACAGAACAAAGGAATCAGTTCTTTAATTTTAATATGCTTCGGGAACATTGGGCTTTGTGGAAGATAGGCGATCTTATTTCGTCTGTCCGATTGCTTCGTCAGCACCTGTTCGTTGTATTTGATAAATTGAGAATCTCCTTTCATAGTTCCGAAAATAATTTGAAGTAAAGTGGATTTCCCCGAACCGATTCGTCCCAATAAGGCCGTAATATTTCCTGTTTCACAACTTAGGCAGACATCCTGTAAAATTTTCTTTGAACCAAAGGATTTTGTAATTCTGTCGATATGTAATTTATTCATAAAAATTTAGAGATCAGATTAATAACAAAACCGATTGAAACGGTAGTGATCCAAAGAAACGATTTTGAAAAACCGAAATTGGCAAAGAACACGTACTCATTTCTAAATCTCAGTTCATAAATTAAAAAATGAAAAACAGGGAAAATAATAAGGAAGCAGAATCCGAAATTACCGATGTTGAACCCCGTCTGAAAAGCTAAAAGCAATGAAAACAATACGGCCGGAATGAGCAATTTTATATAAAAGATCCAAAGGATTTTTAGCATTTTAATCATATTTCAAATATAATAAAGATAAGTTTTTGATTTAATTCATTATCTTTAGCTTACTTAATAACTTTTGAAAACAATCTTAACCATTAAATATGATAAAACAATTACTTTTTTTCTTTATTTTTCTCTCAGGAATTTCATTTTTTCAAAGCAAAAATGTACCGGCGCGAGATCCCGGCTACTGCTATCTTTGTGATACGGTGCCCGCGAATGTACAGGTTTCCAATATCACCATGACTTCCGGAACGGTAACCTGGACCACCGATCTGACTGCAACTTCTTATATGATAAGATTCAGGATGTATCCGGCTTCTCCGTGGGTCAACGTTGCGCAGATTTTTGTTAACTCCTTTACAATAACCGCTTTATCACCGTGTACTACCTATGAAGTGCAGGTAGCAAAAGTATGCTCCGGTTCTCCCACGACAAGTGCGTGGTCCGAATCCGTATTTTTTACCACTTTATACATGAATTATTGCGCCGCATCTTCATTAAATGCTAATGTAGCTTATATTTCAAATGTAACGGTAACCCCTGCAGGAAGCGGTCTTTCTCCGATGGTAAGCAGTTCCGGGACTTCAAATTATACGGATTACCGGCCCGATCCTACTCGAAAAGTGCGGCTGATGATCGGCAGTACGGGAAACCAGATTTCCGTTTCCAAAACGTGGATAGGATCTCCGAATCCTGTTTACGTAAGGGCGTGGATCGATTTTAACGGTGATGGGGTGTTTGATTCATCGGAAATGATGCTTTCTTCGGGTTCTTCCGCTTCATCTACCGCAACGTCAACATTTGCCGTTCCTGCAACGGCTTATCAGACAGGAACAACCTGCGGGGTAGACATGAGGGTAATGATCAGTGAAACCCTGACAAGCTCTGCCTGCGGAACATTCACTTATGGTGAAGTAGAGGATTACAGCGTTTATCTGTTAACGCCTGCGAATCTTTCAACCAATGAAATTACTCAACAGAAGGACATCAGAATTTATCCCAACCCAGCCTCCGATGTTTTAAATATTTCAGGATTTGAAGGAACTGAATTTGAAATTAACAATGCAGCCGGACAGCTGGTAAGTAAAGGGAAAATTTCCGATCAGATGGTGCCGGTGCGCGATCTGTTAAAAGGGATTTATTTTATCCGGATTAAAGACAAGGAGAATATGACCCAACTGAAATTTATTAAAAAGTAAAAAGTTCTGCATTCAATAACAATTAACAGAAAGAGCGTACCATTAGTGATACGCTCTTTTTTTATACATTAATCATTTCTGAGCTTCGCTTTTATCTTATGGGTTTGAATAATTTTTCTCAGCTCTGAAATCTGATTTTTAGTAAAGGACTTTTTCGGAACCATATTCATGATCTTCGCACTTTGATAGATCAGGAACCAGTCTTTATTTTCCTTGACCTTATAAACGGAACTCCAGGCCATTTCTCCGTCAAAAGTCTCTCCCTGAATCCGGATTTTTTCTTCTGCAAAAGTATAGGCAATGCTTTCCCGGATATTCTGGTTTCCATTAAAAGCATATCTTACGCTGAAAAAAGAACGCACCAACATAAACAAAAGCAAAATAGCATACCACATCGAAGCCGATTGCAGAAGATCCCTTTCCGTAATGCCATCCACCGATTCTTTTATGATAAAAAATACCAGAAGCACTGATGGAAAGACAAGCAGCCGTATTAAAGAGCTTTTTACATGGAAAATCAGGAAATCCCTGAAACGGATCTGTGTTTTTACCGTTATCATAACGGATCAAATTCTTTCCAGCTCATCTGCATCAATCGTTGTCTTAAAGGTTCCGTAATTCACAATGACCTTATTTCTCGAAATCTTTTCAATGGTTCCGACGCTGGTGCTTCCGGTAATCCGTACACGCTGGCCTTCTTTCAGCCAGAGCGCGCGGTCGGTTTTTCGTTTCTCCTCCAGCTTTTCATTGGTTTCGGCGATTTTTTCGATCACTTCCTCTTTTTTCAGCTGCTGGGTGATTTTGCGTTTTACCACCTGCAGGCGTTTGCTCTCATCCTTATCGGCTCCGATCTTCCTGAATTTTTCCTGCTCCAGGATCTTCACGAAATCCTTTACGACATCTTTCCGGGATTTTCCCTTCACATAACTGTCGATAAAAGCTTCGATCTTGTTTCCGAACTGCAGTTTGCGGTGCTCCTCTTCATACAGCTTCTGGAAATTGTACAGCTTCTGCTGAAGCTGGTCGTTCAGCTTCTGAAGATTATCCCGCTTGTCTTCTACGGATTCTTTCCGTTCGGCGAGATCGGTTTTCAGCTTTTCCACTTCATATTTTTCCTGCTGGAGCTTAACGATGGTTTTATCCAGGTTGACGATATCATGTTCCACTTTTTTCTTTGCAGAATGGATGATGAATCTCGGAATCTTATTCTTCTCCGCTACCTCAAAAGTAAAAGAACTTCCTGCCTGTCCTACTTCAAGTTTGTACATCGGTTCCAGCGTTTCCTCGTTGAACAGCATAGCTGCATTCTCAGCATTCGGAAGCTGTTCTACCACCAGTTTAATGTTGGTGTAGTGGGTGGTAATGATCGCAAAGCTTTTTTTATCGTAGAAAAACTCAAGGAAACTTTCTGCCAAAGCGCCACCCAGCTCAGGATCGGAACCCGTCCCGAACTCGTCGATCAGCAGAAGCGTATTCGCATCGGCTTCACGAATGATCCCACCCATTTTCTTCAGTCTGGAAGAATAGGTGGAAAGGTGGTTTTCGATAGACTGGTTGTCGCCGATATCCGTCATGATCTTATCGAAGAAAAACATCTCCGATTTCGGATGGGTGGGAACCAGGATCCCGCTCTGGATCATCAGCTGGAGCAGGCCGACGGTTTTCAGCGTGATTGATTTTCCTCCCGCGTTCGGTCCGGAAATACAGATGATCCGGTTATGGTCCGTCAAGGAAAGTGTCTGAGGGAAAATTGTTTTATTTTCCGCTTTATTTCTAAGGAATAAAAGCGGATGGAAAGCTTCCCGCAGCCGCAGGGTCTTATGACGGTTGATTTTTGGCAATACTCCGTTGATCAGTTCGGCAAATTTTGCTTTGGCCCTCGTTAAATCCAGGTCGAAAATATATTTCTGGTATCTCCACAACTGAGGCTGGAACTCGGCCAGCTCTGCGGTCAGCTTTCTAAGGATCTTATCAATTTCCTTTTTCTCTTCCTCTTCGCTTTCTTTCAGTTTGAAATAATGCTTTACTACTGAATCCGGCTGGATGTAAGTGATGGAACCGGTTTTAGACAATCCTAAAACCCTTCCCGGAACCCTTTTCTTGAATCCCGATTTTACGGCCAATACCCTCTGGTCATCAATAATCGTCTCACGGATGTCGTCCAGGAATTCACTTTGCCCGTAATTGAATAAGGCCCGGTTGAAATTTTCCTGGATCGCTTTTTTAGCAACCTGAATTTCCGTTCGTAACCCTTTTAAAACCGGTGAAGCTTCACTTTTTACCTCTCCGAACCGGTTAAAAACTTTATCTACCTTGTCAATGATTTCTTTTTTGAATTCCAGTACCAGCACGTCTTCCATTAGACTAGGGAAGGTTTCAGGCATGGTCGGGAAGAATTTCTGCAGTTTTCCGATCTGTTCCGTCAGCGTTTTGATTTTCATGAAAGCACTGTTTTCCAGACGGTAATTCTCGATCAGCATCAGTTTCAGTTCGTTTTCAATATCTTCGTATTCATCAAAAGGTACTGCATTCGAACTTTCAAAACTCGACAGGTATTCAGACGTTTTTTTCAGGGAAATTTCTGCCTCGTCAATTTCCATCGGACGGAGCTGAAGAATTTTTTCCTTTGTCTTTGGGGAATATGCAAAAGGAGAGATCTCCGCGAGCAATTGCGGAAACTCTAATTCGTTTAAATCTTCTTTATTTATATACACAGTGCAAATTTAGTGAGAAAATGTGAATGTATTTTGAAAATGATTAATTAGGGGAATTTGAAAATATCTATTAATCAGGTTTTACTACATTTGAAATATGAAACTGGAAACCCAAAGATTAGTCCTGAAAGAAATCAACGAAAGTCATGTTGAAGATATTCTGAAAATCAGGAGCAATGAAATCATCAATCGGTTTGTGCGCAGAAACTCGCCCAAAAACAATTACGACGCACTGCAATTTATCCTGACCATTAAAGAACGGACTAAAAATAACCAAACCTGTTATTGGGGAATTTCTTTAAAAGATCAGCCGGATCTGATCGGAACCATCTGTCTCTGGAATTTTTCTGAAGACCGGAAAGTGGCTGAGGTGGGGTATGAGTTATTGCCGGAGTATCACAGAAAAGGCATCATGTCGGAAGCTTTGGCTACGGTGGTGAATTTTGCCTTTCAGGAACTGAATCTCGGTGAAATTGTAGCGATGACGCATCAGGGCAATGAGAATTCAAAAAATCTTCTTTTGAAAAATCATTTCGTGCTGGAAGAGGAAAGAAAGGATGAAGGATTTCCGGAAAATCTGGTTTTTAGCCTGAAAACATCTTTACAGTAGTTTTGAAAATCATTACATTTGTATCAATAAACCGAAACACAATGAATCTGGCAGCCGAAAAAAGGGAACTTATCAAATGGATCAACTCTCTTGAAAATCCTTTCATTATTGCAGAACTCAACAAAATCCGCAAAAGAGAAAACTTTAAATTTGAAAAAGAATGGGAACGGGGGGGCCAGGAGAGGAAATAAAAAAAATACCACAGATTTTCTTGAAACATTACCTTGGAAAAAGTAAATATTATTCTTCGGAAAAATGTTGCCGATTTTCTGAATGAATTGGTTTTTAATCTTTTTGAAAATGATTATTTCAGCAATGAAGAGTCTGCATTACATTATGTGAAGAAAATATATGATTTTATAGAATCCAGACTGCCTTTATTTACGCATAAAATACACCTGAAAAATTAATAAAACTTGGATCCAAGTACACATTCTATAAAATTAATCAGCATACTACGGGGTGTATTTTTTTCGAAAGTTATGAGAACCAATATCTCATTACTTACATTACCAATAATCATTCGGAAATCATCAATCTTCTTTAAAAATTGATCTCGAATACTAATGAATAACAAAGGCAAGAAAATTGATATAATTCCACAAAACCTGACGTATTCAGCAGGAAGGAGGTTTCTCCATGAATATTCTAGATTAATAAAAACCATTGAGAGAAATTATTTCCGAATTAATTCATTCTCAAATTTTTAAATTAAAATCATGACCTGGACCGAAGTTTTAGCCCCGATAAAAAATACCCCATACTTTACTAATCTTTGGGAAAAAGTAAAGCAGGAATATGCCACAACCAAAGTTTTTCCGCCGAAAAG
The DNA here is from genome assembly GCF_042610505.1 of Chryseobacterium sp. sg2396. NCBI lineage: Bacteria > Pseudomonadati > Bacteroidota > Flavobacteriia > Flavobacteriales > Weeksellaceae > Chryseobacterium > Chryseobacterium sp. sg2396. The sequence goes on from NZ_JBHGAQ010000011.1 coordinate 75,102, forward strand.
CCAGATTTTCAGGGCGCTGGAAATTACCCCTTTTGATGATATTGAAGTGGTGATCCTCGGTCAGGATCCTTACCATAACGATTACCAGGCGAACGGTCTTTGTTTTTCCGTTTCCGAACAGGTGACATCGCCGCCATCGCTGAAAAATATTTTTATTGAATTAAAGGATGACGTCGGCGTAATAAGAACTTCAAAAGAACTGGACGACTGGGGCAAGCAAGGGGTTCTATTATTAAATGCTACTTTAACAGTGCGTGCCCATTCCCCGAATTCCCACAAAGATCTGGGCTGGGAAAAATTCACTGATTTTATCATTAAAGAAATTTCGGACAAAAAAGAAAATGTCGTGTTTGTATTATGGGGCGCTTTTGCACAAAAAAAAGCCGAACTCATTGATCCGGCGAAGCATTTTATCTTAAAATCTGCACACCCTTCACCTTTTTCGGTGCACAGAGGTTTTTTCGGAAGCCGGCCTTTTTCCAAAATTAACGAATATCTGGTTTCAAAAGGGAAAAAACCTATTTCATGGTAGCAGTGTCGACTCCTTTTGTAATTATAATTCCGATTCTGTATCTTCCCTTTAAATCTTTTGCTCCGTCAACGGCACCGGGATATGGCTGAACATCCGCCAGAGAAATCGTATAGCCGTTAAATACAGCCGATGCACTGTAATTTCTGGCTTTGTTATCGATGGTTGCAATCTCCAATGTCATCGGCCGGGTTGCGGTTCCCATAACTTCAATCTGTGCCACGGCAACGCCCGCCCAAATGCAGTTGACGTCTTTCGGACAGCGGCTGTCTTCGGAAATTCCTTTGAAAGTAACATTCATTTGGTATTCTTTTAGGAAGCGGTTTTCACCTTCGTTGAGGTAAAGGATGGTTTTGTCTGATTTACTCACTTGATTCATCTTGGCTTTATCAGTATCCACTTTGATCTTATTATTCTTTTTTTGAGCATTGCAGTTCATTAAAAACAGTGAACCCAGGCTTAGAAGTAAGGCTTTATGCGGTATCATAATTTCTTTTTTTTAAATAATATTGAGCATATTGAAAAGTACTACCAAAAACATGGCCACTCCTACGACAAGACTGAATCCCGTTCCGTAAATAAATCCGATGAATGCCCCTTTTGTTGATTTCCATGCTTTTGTCATATCCTTGCTGTCATGAAGAAGCTCCCCGATGAAAACCCCGGCAAACATCCCCACAAGAAATCCCAGGGGAATAGGCAAAAACATACCGACAATGGTTCCGACAATGGATCCGATGCTTCCCCAGCGCGTTCCGCCGTACTTTTGGTTGGTCTTCGCCGGAATAATGTAATTTAAAACCACCGAAGCTGCGGTAAGGATTACAAATACCCAGACATAGATCATCGATAAGTTCGCATCGGTCCCGAATTTATAGATCAGCAGTCCGCAAATGCTTAATAAGAGCCCCGGCAGTACGGGGAGGAAAGTTCCTAAAATGCCAAGAAACAGTAAAACCAGGCAGAGAATTTCAATTAATACGACGTCCATGAGATTTGATTATAGTATGCAAGATATAAAAAAAGCGGCTCTCAGAAAAGCCGCTTTTGCATTTAAAATAAAATTATTAAAGGTTCAAAATAACATACTGCAGGATCACTCCGGCGTTTCCGATGTTTCCGGTCGCATGATTGTGGAAAGTCGTGTAATAAATATATCCGCTGTTCGCCGATCCCGAGCATGGTCCTACGGTAGCGCCCAATGCAACCAGATAAGGTACGATAGCCTGAGGAACGGAAAGACTGATCTGGATATTTCCGGGAAGGGTAATGCAAATCGTTGTGAAAGTAGTAGTGGGTGCATTACCGATCGGCGTTGTCGGAAGCCCGGTGGCGGAAAAATGATTGGTCCGGATCATCAGGGCATCATTGCTGGAGGTTTCTTTCACCAAAACTTCCCAGTAAGCCGGATCGTAACTGATGATTTTCTGCCATGTACCCAGATCGTAATTGATGTTCAGCGTATTGAAGCCTAAAGCGGTGGTAAGACCGGCGTTGGTTACGGTAGCTCCTACATTGCCTGAATTTCCGATGTTTTTCGAACATAACTTCGAATCGGGAACAAATCCTCCTGCCGGAGCACATGCACTGGTATTACTGGTTCCGCCTACGAGATAGGAAACATCCCAGTCGGAAGCATAGATACTTCCCCCGTTGGCCACAAAAATAGCCAGATTGGCTTCAGCGGCAGCGTAAAGTCCCGGATTGGATGAATAATTGTTCCGTGAACCGCAGTTAAGGAAAATAATATCATACTGAGCAATTGTGGTGAGGTTGGTAAGGTCGTTATTGGTGATTTCCGTTGCAGTGTATCCCAGGCTTAGAATAATATCCTCGATTTTATCATAACTTCCCTTTACATAAGCAATTTTTGCTACCTGGTTCAGCTTGGTCTGTCCGGCATCCAGGCTCAGGGTTTCGTTATTTTTTACCGTAGCATTAATTTCTGTCCGGAAATTACTTCCGTTACCCGTCTGGATGTAAAACGTATGGTTTCCCACTGGTGCTTCAAGTGCGAAATTACCGTCGGCATCAGTTGCGGTATAATAAATCTTATACTTTTCGTCAAAGGTAAAAACCGACGCGCCTCCGATGGGCTTCACTCCGTTTTGCGACATGACTTTCCCGGTAACTTTTCCTGTTTTTACGGTATTGTCAATCGTGATTTCGGCAGGGGTTTCAGATTCCGAACGGCAAGCCCCTAATGATAAGAGAATAATGAAAATGAATAGAAGATTAAACTTTTTCATAAGCTTTAGTTTTTTGAATTAGGATACTAATTTAGTTATTTTATTGTTAAATGTTTTATAATTTTAAAATAATTTTAAATAATCCGTAAATTTTGGAATAGATTATGATAAGAAATCCTGTTTTTAAAAGGGTTTTGTGATTCTAATTTTAGTAAATTTGTTCTGATGAAAAACCAGTTAGAAGAAACCAAAGATTTAATACAGGAACTGAGTGAGCCTCTGTATGTTTATATAAATAAAATTTCGCCGGCCGGGCTGGAATGGGTATTCCACATCATTGTAAAGCTGGCATTGCTGTGTGCCGTCTTCTTCATAATCGACTTTATCCTGAAGATTATCATCAACAGTATTTTCGGAATTTTCCGTAATCAGGAGAAATACCCGATTGTGAATTCGGTATACGCGTCAAAGATTACCAATTCCCTGGCGCATCTGATCGCCCTGCTGATCATCGGTGGGATCCATGAATCGATTTTTGCAGGAGCTCTTACCAGGACAACAAAATTTATTGTTAGATCTGTAAACCTGGGAATCGTAATGATTTTCGCAGGAATGTTGTACCGCGGATTGGCGGCTTTCAGGAATTATTTCGTGATCAAGCAGGATTATTACAAGATTATGGCGCTGAATGCCATTTCCGAAACCATGAAGATTCTGGGGATCTTTATCTTTTCCGTAGTTGGCATCTGTGTAGTGTTCGGCATCAAAGGAACCACCATTGTCGGAAGTCTCGGTGCAATTACTGCGGTGCTGGTTCTGGTTTTCAGGGATACCATTCTCGGTTTTGTAACAGGCCTTCACGTGGCTACCTCCAAAAACCTGAAAGTAGGGGATTGGGTAAGCATTCCTAAATATAATGTCGAAGGAAATATTGCAGAAATCAATCTTTTAACTACCAGAATCAATAATTTTGACAAGACCTTTTCCACGATTCCTACGTATGATTTACTGACTACGGAAATCAAAAACCTGCAGGTAATCTCGGAGAAAAATACGCGAAGAATTAAAAAATCAATTTATTTCAACATCAATTCATTTAAATTCCTGACGGATCAGGAGATTGAACGATTGAAAAACATTAACCTTATTTCAGAATACCTGGCCGAAAGTTCCATCAACCTGAAGAAAGAGAAGGAGAACATGGCGCATAAGGAAGAAATCATTAACGGAAGGCAGCTCACAAACATTGGGGTTTTCAGGATTTATGCGCAGAAGTATATCGAAAGAATCCCTGAGCTGGATAAAGAAGGTCCGATCATGGTCCGACAGCTGAATATTACGCCGCAGGGGCTTCCGCTGGAGATCTACTCTTTCACCAATGATACGGAATGGGTTAGATTCGAGCAGATCCAGGCAGACATATTCGATCATTTACTGGTTGCCTCAAAAGCCTTTGATCTTGAAGTGATGCAGGTAAAGATGTAGCATCATAGCAATATATAAATAAAAAAAGAAAGACCGTTTTATGCGAAATCTCATCAGGGAAAATCCTGTTTTTGGTTTTCGGGAATCTGTATTTTATCATAGCTTTGCAGCTGTATAATTATAAAATGAGGAGAATACCGGTATCTGATAGGTTTTAAATAACTGCATTTTACCGTATCCGTCAAATCATATTCAAAAATTTATCATTAGAAATGACAAAACTAAGCGTAAACATCAATAAAATTGCCACTCTTCGAAATGCAAGAGGCGGTGAGACTCCAAGCGTAACAGAAGCGGCGATAAAGATCCAGGAATTTGGCGGACAGGGAATTACCATCCATCCCCGACCGGACGAAAGGCACATTACCAGGAAAGATGTTTATGATCTGAAACCGCTGGTAGCGACGGAATTTAATATTGAAGGAAATCCTCACCGCTCATTCATCGATATGGTGCTTGAGGTAAGGCCGGAACAGGTAACACTGGTTCCCGATGCCGACGATGCCATTACTTCCAATGCAGGCTGGGATACAAGAAAACACCTGGATTTCCTGACCGAAATTATTGTCGAGTTCAGAAATGCAGGCATCCGTACCTCTATTTTCCTGGATCCGGATCCGGAATTGGTAGAATATGCCGCCAAAACAGGAACAGACCGTATCGAGCTGTATACTGAAGCCTATGCAAAACATTATACCCAAAATAAGGAAGCCGCCATCAAACCATATTACGATACAGCGGTAGTTGCTGCCGATTTCGGGCTGGGCGTAAATGCCGGCCATGATTTGAGCCTGGACAATTTAAAATATTTTGCCGATCATATTCCGAACCTTCTGGAAGTTTCCATCGGCCACGCATTGATTTCCGAAGCGTTGTACATGGGACTTGAAAATACCGTTCAGGCCTATCTGAAAAGACTGGCGAAGTGGTAATAAGGCTGGGTGATGGATGCTGGAAGCTTGAGGGTAATGAGCACAAAGTTTAGAATGATGTTAGTTACTGTTAAAGTAAAAAAGGAAGAAATTAGAATTTCACCTCCCCAAACCTCCATCATTCCGCACCGATCATCCATCTAACAGATTAACAGTAAATGGGAAAGCCAAAGGCTGCAATTTTAATTCCGCAACCTTCCAGCTTCCAACATTCATCTTCCATCCAAAAAACAAACCTATGCAAATCTTAAATTCAAAAATATTCGGCGAAAGCCTTTCTTCCACACCTCTGCTTGTATTTCACGGCTTATTCGGAATGCTTGACAACTGGGGAACCTTCGGAAAAGATTTCGGGGAATTGATGCCGACTCATCTTATTGATCTCCGTAACCATGGACGAAGCTTTCATTCGGAAGAGATGTCCCACGACGATCTTGCGGACGATATTCTCCGGTACATGGAACATTATGGAATGGAAAAATCCCATATTTTAGGACATTCCCTGGGAGGAAAAGCAGTGATGCAGTTTGCCATTAAATATCCTGAAAGAGTTGATAAATTAATTGTTGTCGATATTTCCCCAAAAGCTTATCCGCCGCACCATCAGGGAATTATTAAAGCTTTGGAGACCGTGGATTTCGATACGGTAAATTCCAGAAATGAAGTAGAGGCGGTTTTAAGCCAGTATATTCCGGAAAGATCGACCATTCAGTTTTTAACGAAAAATCTGTATTGGGATGAAAATAAAAAGCTAAACTGGAGGTTTAACCTGAGAACATTGTCGGAAAAATACAACCAGTTTGTATCGAATGCCATAAAATACGGGGTTTTTGATGGAGAAAGTTTATTCATCGCCGGGAAAAAATCCAATTATATCCTTCCGCAGGACGAGTTTTCTATCAGGCAACAGTTTCCGAAAGCGAAATTCATTACGATAAAAAATGCCGGGCACTGGGTACAGGCTGAAAATCCGGTTGATTTTGCAAATGCGGTTAAAGCATTTTTATCAATCCCATAAACTGCATAATACCTGAATCTGAATTGTTAAAATTTTCTTAAAATATATATTTATTCTTTCTGGAGTGAATTTTTTTAATACTTTAGTGACTCATAAATCACTAAATATTAATACTATGGAAAATAAAAAGTCTAAAAAGCCTTTTTTCGCTTCTTTCCTTGAAAAGCAGATTCAGGATCCTGAAAAGATCAAGGGAGGATCCGAAACTTCCACCGGAGTGCTTAAAGATGCCGTAACCGCACCTGTGGCCGACAGCCTTACCAAACCGGGAGAAGATACGGTAAGTATGAAATATCCGTCCGACAGTGATGAGGGTGGAAACGAATTATAAAAGCTAATCCAAACAAAACATTCAAATTACAAACATTATGAAAAAGAAAGACAAAAAACCGTTTTTCGCTTCTTTTCTGGAGAAACAAATTGAGCATCCTGAAGGCATTCAGGGTGGGGCAACAACTCCAAATACCGATCTTATCACCATTCCGGAAAGAGATGGAATAACATCCCCTTCGGTAGATGGGCCGATCACTTTGAAATATCCGTCCGACAGCGATGAAGGCGGGTTCGATCCGGTGCCGCCTGGCGATGATCCTCATACTCCGGCCCCTTAATAGTAAAAGTACAATCAAAATTAAATTATATGAAAAACAAGAATTCAAAAAAGAAACCTTTTTTCGCATCGTTTTTAGAAAAACAAATTCAGGATCCTGAAAAAATCAAAGGCGGAGGAGATGTTACCTTAGCGACACAGGATAATGTTATTACTTCAAAAGCTGCAGATACGGTAACGAAACCTACGCAGGATATGATGCATACCATGAAATATCCGTCGGACGGAGACGATGATTCTCAGACTGTGTAATAAATTGTTACAGGGTACTTTGACAAAAAATACAAGGAAACTTAGAGCATAAGTTTCCTTTTTTAATAAAACAGGCTATATGATTCTCTGCATTACCCACTCAAAGGATTTTTATAATATCGATATCTTTTTCGACTATCTGAAAGCCAAAGGTATTCCGTATTTCAGGCTTAATTCCGACCGGTTGAATCATTCCCAGAGAATCAGCATTCACGAAGATTTTTTTGAATTGACCGATGAATATGGAAACACGCTTGATTCAAAAACAATACAGGCGGTCTGGCACCGGAAGTCCTGGCGTATTTCCATTCCTGAAGAGCTGGATAAAACTTATGCTCAGATTTTCCTGAAGGAATATGCAAGCCTCCAGTACAATCTTTTAACCTTGCTGGAAGAGGTGCCGTGGATCAATCCGCTTCAGAATGAGAATAAAATAGACGGCAATAAAATCCATCAGTTAAAGCTGGCAAAAAAGAATAACCTGACCGTCCCCGAAACTATTTTCTCCAATGATCCTGAGAAAATCACCGGATTTTTCCATGAAAAGTGCAACGGAAAAATGATTGCCAAACTTCATGGCGTTATTTCAAAATCGATGGGAGGGGAAAACTTGATTTCTACCCAGATCATTGATGAAAATTCCCTGGAAAACATTGAGGATATCGAATATTGTCCGATGATCTTCCAGCCTTATATTGAAAAAGAATATGAATTGAGGATTGTTTATCTCGACGGAGAATTTTTTACCGGAAAAATCAACAACAGTGAATATACGGATTGGCGGATCGCTAATGGAGATTACTTCTGGTCCGAATATCTTCTGCCTGAACATATCAGAACAAACCTTACGGCCATGATGAAAGAAATAGGACTCTACATTGGTGCCATCGATATGATCAGAGGACAAGACGGGAACTATTATTTCTTGGAAGTGAATCCGCAGGGAGAGTGGGGCATGCTCCAAAAAGAACTGAATTTCCCGATTGCGGAAAGGATAGCCGATAACCTTATAAAAAGAATGAAAACCAATGAATAAAATCTTAATCATCACGCATACAGGGGATAACTTTTCCATCGAAAAAGTAACGGAATACATCGGTAAAAACGGATGTGAGGTCATTCGTTTCGACGTTGATCTCTATCCTCTTAAAAATAAACTGTCAACCCGTTTTGAAGATGGAAACTGGATGACCATACTTGAAACACCGGAAAAAAAATACCGGCTGGATGATATTTCAGCGATTTGGTACAGAAGGGCTTACAATATGGCAAACGGGCTGAAAGAAGAAATCGACGGGAAATTTCTGGGTGCTGCATTGGGAGAAATTCGCAACACGCTCTTTGGATTTTTCGAATCGGCAGATGTGTATTCTTTGGGAAAACCAAGCGTGTACCGAAGGCTGGACAGTAAAGAAGAACAGCTGAAGATTGCAGACAAGATCGGACTTAAAATTCCGGAAACCTGCATCACCAATAATCCTGAAGAAGCCAAAAACTTTGTACTGAAGCATCAGAATGTAATCGCCAAAATGCAGACCGGTTTTGCGATTTACGAAGACGGTGTGGAAAACGTGGTGTTTACCAACGTCATCACTGCTGAAAAGCTTGAAGAACTGGATACGCTCCTGTATTGCCCGATGCAGTTCCAGAAAAAGATAGAAAAGAAAAAAGAACTCCGCGTGACCATCGTCGGACGTGATGTTTATGCATTTGAGATCGATTCCCAGCAATCGGAAAGGGCAAAGATCGACTGGCGAAAAGACGGTGTTAATCTCATCGACAAATGGATTCCAACCGAGCTTCCTGCTGATATTGAAGCGAAACTATTGGAGCTTTTAGATGTTTACCACGTCGATTATGGAGCCATCGATATGATCGTTTCACCGGAAGACGAATACTATTTTATCGAAATCAACGCGGCCGGAGAATTCTTCTGGCTGGATAACCTTACGGAAGACAACCGGATTTCAAAAAGCATTGCCGATGTGCTTTGCGATAAAGCTCTGAGAAGGAACAATAGGGTACTCGTATAAATTTTATTTCCCTAAACCTTCAAGGTTTCAAAACCTTGAAGGTTTACATAAACTGCCGGTTTTACTGAATTCTGTTTCTTAAAAAAATTAGCCGTTTTCATTATTTTTTCCATGGAATATGTATGATAATCTAAAAATAAACTTAATTTTATCATCTAAATTGTGGCAGTGTCGAAATTCTTTTCTATAATTTTTATCTTATCAGGCGTTCTTGTCTTTGCGGGAACCGGAAATCCGGAAAAGAGCCAGCTCTTCAAAAAAGCGGGCAGCGAAATCGTGTTGTCGCCGGAACGTTCGGTAGAGGTGCTGGATTATATTGAAAAAAACTTTCCACTGGATAAAGAAGAAGAAAAAAGGCTGTTGTATCTTAAAGTAAAATCACTTTATTTTCAGAACAATCTTACTGATGTTTTAAAAATCATATCGAAAGAAGATAAACACTACTCACCTGAACTGATGATTCTGAAACGGAATATACTGTATTCATTTAATATCACCGATGCCGCTCTTTTTAAAAATACGCCTGCTGATAATGATTACGGATTTTCTGAAAAAATATGGGGTATGCTTAACCGTTTAATGGTCAGGAGAAAATTCCCAACTCCGGCAGAATTGCTGCCAATCCTGAAAGAAATAGGGTCTCATCACCCGGAAGTACAACGGGAAAGCATGCTCAACCTTTCCGATTACCTGGCTCAGAATGATTCGCAGCTTCTGTACCAGCCTTTTCTGAATGAAATCAGCACGGTATATAAAAATGATCCGGCCTTTAACATCCTATACGCCAAGTACCTGCTGAAAAACAACCGGAATGAAGAGGCCGCAGCATTGATATCGGAACTACCCGAAGAATCTCTGGAACAGAGCACGAATTTAAATTTAAAATACCGGTATTACGATCTGCTGGTTAATTTTTACTCGAAAACCGGTCAATATCAGGAGTATAGAGAAGCGGTCCGGAAAAAAGAGGCCTTGTTCAATACGATCGACCGGGCGGCTTTTTCGGCGAAGAACAAATGGTTTGACAGCCTGGAAGAGAATTACAGGAATGAACTGGATTCTTCCATTACCCATAAACGGTATTTTTTATTTTCTGCTTTAGTAATTGCCGTATTGTTCATTGGTTTTATTTCGGTGCGGCTTTCCCGGATAAAATCGCAGATCGAGGAATATGAAAATTTCACAGCTCAATTACGGCTGAATAAAGATAAAAAGACAGTTCAGCCTCAGGCAATCTCTGAGAAAACCGAGAACCTGCTGCTGCAAAAATTACAGGATTTTGAAAAAACTACGGATTATACCCGGCCCGATATTTCCCTCCAGAGCCTTGCCAAAAAACTGGATACCAATACCAAATATCTATCGGAGATCATCAACAAGCATAAACAGAAAAATTTTAATGCCTACATCAACGAGTTGAGAATCAATTATATTACCGGTAAATTAAAGGAGAATACCGTATATAGGAATTACAAAATAAAGTATCTTGCAGAAGAAAGCGGATTTTCCACGCACAGCGCTTTTGCTGCAGCATTTAAGATGGTGAACGGCATATCACCGGCCCATTATATCCAATTGTTAAATCATAAAGAAGAATGAAGGTACCGGTCTTTATCGTATTGTTGTTTTTATGCTTTGCCTGCAGGACGCATGATCCGGCAGAGGATAGGATGGTGGGCAACGCTGAAAAAGCGATGCTATCGGATCCTCGGAAATCTTTTGATCTTGCCCAGGATCTGCTGAATAATCATTCCTTGACTCATAAGAATAAGGTGCGCAGCCTGTTTGTTCTGGCGAATACCTCCAATGTGATGGGAAAGCCGCTGGACGTTATAAAATATGGTAATCTTACTGTGGAGAATGCCACGGAAGAAAGTGATATGATTACGAAAATCAAAGCCCTGACGTTAATTGGAAATACCTACCAGTCCATACAGCTGAATGAAAAATTACGTACGAACCTGGATCAGGCCGAGCAGCTCCTGTCTTCGCCGGCAGTCCCCGATTCAATGAACGTTATCCGCGGAAATATATTCTACCTTAAAGCAATGAATTACTTCAGCAATATGGACGGAAATATTGCCCTGTCTTACTTTGATAAAGCCATTCACCAGTACCTGATCTCCAAAGAGCCGGTGGCACGGATCAATCTTAAATTTGCCTATATCAATAAAGGGTGGGCACTTATTGACCAGAAGCGTTTTGACGTGGCAAGACAGAATTTTGCACTGGCAAAGGCAGATCCGGGAACAGATTCTAACAACTATCCGCCCTTATTTATGGAAAGGCTGGAGACCACCTGCGCACTTGCCGAAGCCAAGATGTGCGCTGTGCAGAATGATCCCGAACGCTCAAATACCATTCTCTTCGGCATATTAAATGATCAGAAAAATATTCAGGTAAGAAAGGAGTTCGAAAATGATATTTACAAGCTTTTAGCAGACAATTTCTTGAAAAAGAACGAAGTGGCAAAATATGACTATTATCAGAATCTGTATCTCAGCCGTGCCAGCCAATACAATCAGGTTGCGGCAGATCTGGTAAACAAACTGATCCGGCAGGAAGGAGAAGAATATGCCCTGAAGAAAAAAGAAATTGACCGTAAATATTTTTTATTAACAGCTATTCTGTTGCTGCTTACCGTGCCTGTTATCATATTTCTGGTGAAAAAATCCATAAAACTGGGCAAAAAGTGCAGAAGCTTACGGACTGAAGTGTATAATGTTTTACCTTATGAAAATCAAATGGTTAAATAGATGAAATGCCTGTCGGAATCATGAATATTCTGTAAAACCGGTATGGCTTTTTTTTGGTTTTGTAAAATTGATAGTTATTTTCGTAGAATTAAACATCTACGAAAAATGAAGAAACTCTATCCCTTTAACCAAGCGTTAAAACTGAGTACAATTGAAAGAGATCCCGGAAAGAAAACCAGGCTTTCCTTCTTTAAATTTCTGACAGCTTTGGCTGCTTTTGTACTATCGCCGAATCAAAACTGTAAGGCACAAATTATCGCGTATACCTTTTCGCAATCAAGTTCTGTGTATACTCCTGTTGCCAACGAAACGGTATTGGCTGCCGCGACAGATAATACCGCCACATTGAATCTCAACAGTGTGGTTTCTGCAGTTAATATACCATTTGCTTTCAGCTTCAACGGGACTTCTTATACTTCTCTTAATGTTTCTTCCAACGGATTTATCACTTTTGGTTCCGTTGCGCCATCTCCCTTTTATACCAGTCCTATTTCAGGGACTACCTCTTATCAGGGTGCAATATCTGCATGGGGGCGTGATATTTCCAGTTTTTATAACATAGGTGGAAAAACAGGAAAAATTTCATATGGGGTTACTGGGAATGCTCCCAACAGGGAATTTATTATCCAGTGGACCAATTTCAGGCCTAATGCTTCAACAGTAAGCACCATCGTCTATTCATTTTCTTTCCAGATCAGATTAAAAGAAACCTCTAATATTATCCAGATGGCGTATGATCAGGGATCGTATCTGGCCGGAAGCACGACGGTAAACGGTACCGCCGAAATAGGAATAAGAGGAGCTTCCAATGCCGAATTCAACAACCGGCTGAATCCAACGACTGCCGTATTCTCCGCTTCCGGAGCCGGAACCGCCGGCAATTCAGCCCAGGCTTTTAACACCGTAGGTACGGTGCCCGGAATGCCGCCGGCAGATCTTGTCTACACCTGGACGCCGCCAAGCTGTTATACCCCAACCGGTATTTCCGTAAATAATCTTACCTCGGTTTCTGCAATTTTGTCGTGGAATGCCTCCGCGTCATTGCCGGGAGGATACGATATTTATTACAGTACCAGTTCTGCGGCACCAACGTCTTCGACAGCTCCTACCGTTTCGAATGTTCCGGGAACTTCCTATCAGATAAACAATTTGAATCCGTTAACCACTTATTATGCATGGGTACGCTCAAACTGCGGCAGCGGAAATGTGAGTGTATGGTCACTTGATCCTATGATATTCACGACAAAATGCAGCAATCCTCCTGCGGCACCTACAGTGAATGGAGCGACGATTTATCCGAACCATCAGGCCATTCTCACGGCTAATCCTTCATCATCCGCCAATTACAGCTGGTACGATGCACCGAACGGGGGCAACCTGATGTATACGGGAAATCCTTTTACGACACCTGCATTAACGGCCACGACCAATTATTATGTGAGTACGTTTACGGGAACTTCCGGAATCCCGACAGGGAGACCGATCTATACCAACGGAGGTGCTTTTACGGGTTTTGGAACGACGAACTTCGGGTTGGTTTTCGATGTTTTGAGTTATATGGTTTTAGAGAGCATAACCGTATATCCTCTCAGTACGACCAGTTCCCAGGGAACTTTAACCATTGACGTTATCGATTCCAACGGGGTTATCGTTAATACGAAAACGGTGAGTGTGACAGGTGCTCCGGTTTCCGCACCCGTAGCACAGGTCATCAACCTTGATTTCCCGATTTTCCCGGGAACCAATTACAAATTACGTCCCCGCGGCTATACAGGTATAGACGGATTGCTATACGAATCGAATACGACTGCAGGCTATTTCGGATACCCTTTAAATGTCCAGAATTTAGTAGATATAAAATACAGTACCCTAACCGCTGCTCCGACCAATACTCCCAATACAGGTCTTTATTACTATTTTTATGATTGGAAGGTTGGAAATAAATGCGAATCGGCCAGAAGCCCGGTTACGGTAACGGTGGATTCCACGCTTTCAACATCGGAAGCAGACACAAAAAATACGGTAAAAATTTATCCGAATCCTTTTTCCGATGCCATAACGATCGACAGGCCTGAATTGATTGGCTCACTGGGTATTTTCGATGCTTCCGGAAAATTGGTAATGCGGAATGTGAAAGCGGAGCAGAAGCTTATCCTGAGCCATCTGGTACCCGGAGCATACATTGTACAGATTCTCATGAAAGACGGTACCCGCCAGTCTGTAAAACTTATTAAAAAATAAAAGCAAATTATATTGGGAAAAGGCCGTCTGGATTTTATTCGGACGGCTTTTTTATATTAACCGTTATGAATTCGGACAACGATCGGAAAATTAAAAGTTTTTTCCAATCTGTGTTTAGATAATGGCCAACTGAAATTTTATGGTTTTTAATATTTTAAAACCGAATTCTCCTTTAAAAGTCGCAAATTTGCATAAGGTAGAATATTATCATAATTTAGTCAGCAATCAAGTAAAAATAATTGATGGTTTTTGTAACGGGCGCAACCGGGATTTTAGGCAGGGTCGTGGTTTTGGAACTTCTGAAAAAGGGAAAAAACGTACGGGCTGCCAAAAGGCCGGCAAGCAATTTAAACGACGTAAGGCATTCCTATACATTTTACACGAAAGATCCCGACGGCTTTTTCAACAGGATTGAATGGGTGGATGTGGATTTTGATGATATTAATTCTTTACAGGATGCTTTGGAAGGGGTAGAAGAAGTATATCATTGCGCAGCAAAAGTAAGCTTTGATCCAAATGATGAAAAAGAAATGTACCATACGAACATCAAGGGTACGGAAAACCTCCTGCATGCCTGTGAAGGTTCGGGTGTTAAAAAATTTCTTCATGTAAGCTCAATTGCCGTACTTGATACCCTGAATGAACAGGGTGAAATGGATGAAGATTCCAGCTTCAACCCTAAACTTGAACATTCTGCCTATGCCTTATCCAAGCATCTTTCTGAAATGGAGGCTTGGAGAGCTTCCGCGGAAGGGCTGAATGTCATCATCATCAACCCCGGAATGATCATCGGCAGCGGAAACTGGGGGGAAAGTAGTGGAGATATTTTTCCGACTTTTGAAAAAAACAGCTTTACCTTTTCCGGCGGATCCAATTATGTCGACGTAAGGGATGTTGCCCGGATCGCGGTAGAACTGATGGAAAAAAACTGCTTCGGAGAACGGTTCATTATCGTTGCTGAAGGTAGGAGATATACCGAACTGGCAAAGCAGATCAGATCAAAACTGGGATTGAAAGACGCTAAAGTACTCTCGGAATTCCAGCTGAATGTGGGAAGATGGGCCAATATTCTTTTCGGATGGCTGATCCCTAAGCTCAGGATGATCACCAAATCCAATATTGAAGCCGTCAGTTCGCTTAATACGGTATCTAATTCCAAAATTAAAAAAAGACTCGATAATCAGTTTATTTCCCTTTCGGAAAGCATTGATTTTCATTTAAATAATTATATGAACGATAAAAAGATGAAGCCATGAATCTTGCTGAGGCCATTATCCTGAAAAATACAGAAAAGCATCCTCTGAAATCAGCCATCGGCTTTAAGAAGAAAGATGCAGGCTGGAAAGAGCTGAGCTGGAAAAGATTCGGCGAAATTGTTTTTAAAACGGCAAATGCCCTCAAAGATGCGGGCATCCGGGAAAACGATACCGTAGCCATCTATGCCGACAACTCCTCGGAATGGATGATCTTCGATCTGGCGGCTATGGCTCTAGGTGCCGTAACTGTTCCTATATATGCCACCAATAACGCCGAACAGGCAGAATATATCATCAACGATTCTGAGGCTAAAATAATCCTTGTCGGAGATCAGGCCCAGTATGATGCGGCATTGCAGATTCTGCAAAAGGAAAACAGCTTAGAAACGATTATCATTTCCAAAAAAGCCGTCTGGATCAAGAAAGAATTCAGCAGCTTTTATCTGGAAGACTTTATTGCCAAAGCTTCACCTGAGTTTGAATACTGTACTAAGGAAAACGAAGATACCGCCACGATTATTTATACCTCCGGAACCACCGGAAGCCCGAAAGGTGTGATGCTTACCCATGGAAATTTCATCAAGGCATTTGACGCACATTTTGAATTTTTCAAGTTTAAAAATTTTGAAGAAGAGCTTTCACTGGCATTCTTACCCCTGACCCATGTTTTCGAAAGAAGCTGGAGCTTATTGTGTCTTTACGGAGGAGCCAGAGTTTACTTCCTGGAAGATCCTAAAAACATATCAAAGGCTTTGGAAGAAGTAAAACCCACTATGATGTGTGCTGTTCCGAGATTTTTCCAGAAAGTATACGCCGGAGTACTGGAAAAAGCGGAGGAAGGTTCGGGTGTAAAGAAAAAGATCTTTAAATGGGCTTTACAAACAGGCTGGCAAACGGCTGAATTGAAAAGAAATGAAAAATCCATTCCTTTGGATTTAAAAATAAAGCAAACCATTGCCGATACTTTGGTATTCAGCAAAATCAAAGACCGGATGGGCGGAAGGCTTTGGTTTCTGCCTTGTGGAGGTGCTTCCTTATCACCGGAAATTACCCGTTTCTTTGAATCGGTTGGTATCCATGTCACGGTAGGGTACGGGCTGACAGAAACGACGGCTACTTTGACGTTGTTTCCACTGACCCGTTTCGAGCACGGAAGCAGCGGTAGGCCGTTGCCGGGTGTAGAAATCAGGATCGGGGAAAATGATGAGATCCAGGCACGTGGAAATGGCATTATGAAAGGATATTACGGTAAACCTGAAGAAACGCAGAAAGTATTTACCGGAGACGGATGGTTTAAAACCGGGGACGCCGGGAAAATCGATGACAACGGAAATCTGATCATCACCGACCGCCTGAAAGACCTGATGAAAACGTCCAATGGAAAGTACATTGCGCCGCAGCCGGTAGAAAATCTTCTCACCAATAATAATTTTATTCAGCAGATTGTCCTGATTGCAGAGGGACGACAGTTCGTTTCGGCCCTTATCGTTCCGAATTTTGAATTTTTACGCGATTATCTCAGGAAAAATAATATTGCATTTACCACTTGGGAAGACATCGTGAAAAATGAGAAAGTAAACGATTTCTACAAAAAGAAAATCAAAGAACTGCAAAGCGATTTGTCCGATTATGAAAAGGTGAAAAAGTTTACTTTGATGCCTTCGGAATTCGATATCAGTACAGGGGAAATTACCCCTACCCTTAAGGTGAAAAGAGGAGTCGTCCTTAAGAAATATGCAGCGCTGATCGAAGAAATGTATTAAATTTAAGGCTAAGTTTGAGATAAAGCTAAAAGCTTCAAAAAGTAATAGATAATAAATCCGGTTTCTATCCGGGAAAAAATATTCCATCATGATGATGACAACACAGGAATTTTTAGGAGAAAAAGAATTTACGATACATAATCAGACGGTTTCGGAAAGCTGCCCGTCGAATATTGCCCTGATTAAATACTGGGGAAAATACGACAACCAGATTCCGGCGAATCCAAGCATCAGTTTTACGTTAAACCACTGTAAAACCAATACGGATATGGAATTCATAGCGGATGAACTTTTCTCCGTTAAAACATTCCTGGCGGGAAACGAAGAGGAGAAATTTGGCGAAAAGATCGAAAAATACTTCAGGAATATCGAACAGTATCTTCCATGGATTCTGCAGGGAAAATACATCATCAGAACGGAAAATACCTTTCCGCACAGTTCGGGAATTGCGAGCTCGGCTTCCGGTTTCGGAGCTATTGCCAAATGCCTGATGAGTCTGGATGAATCTTTCTCAGGGAAACTGCCAGAAGAGGAGTCATTGCGAAAAGCTTCTTTCCTCGCAAGGTTAGGAAGCGGAAGTGCCTGCAGAAGCCTTTATAACGGGTTGGTAGTATGGGGAGAATCCCAGGTAAGAGGCAGTTCGGATCTCTTTGCCGCTCCGTATCCCAAAGATGAAATCCATGAGATATTCAGAAATTTTAACGACTGGGTGCTGCTGATTCATGAAGGTCAGAAAAGCGTTTCCTCTACCGTAGGCCATGGTTTGATGAATACCAATCCTTACGCCGACCGCAGGTTCCAGGAAGCCCGGGAAAATTTCGGTCCGATGAAAGAGATTCTGGTAGCCGGAGATATGGAAAAATTTATCAGGCTGGTAGAGCATGAAGCACTAACGCTCCATGCTATGATGATGATGAGCGACCCGGCATTTATTTTAATGAAAACAGGTACATTGGACGTCATCAATAAAGTTTGGGATTTCAGGAAAGAAACAGGCTTGTCTTTGTTTTTTACATTGGATGCAGGGGCCAACGTCCACCTTTTATTTCCGAACGACGGTTCCGAAGAAACCGTCAAATCCTTTATCGGAGCCGAATTGCTGCAGCATACCCAGAATAACGGGGTGGTGAAGGATGTGATGCGGTTTTAATTTAAGAAAACATTCTAAAAAGATATAGCCTTTCCAAAACCGGGAAGGCTTTTGCCTGCTATGAATGACCATTGAAATGTATAAAAATATGCAGGATTTCGTTCTTTAGGAATTCAGGCGCGAATCTTTCTATAAGTTTTCTAATACGATGTTTAGATTCCTATCTGCCTGACAGTGTGTGTATGCATTTTGATTAGAATTGAAATGGTTATTGTTTTAAAGCAACATAATTCAGGTAGTATTAATGGTGTGTCATCCTGAGGTTCTCGAAGGATTTTAGTATGCCCTTAGTAAAGGCTGCGAGTGGCCTCAGCCTGACAGTGCGTATATGCAGTTTAGTGTGAATTAAAATCTTTGTTGATCTAAATGAATATAATTTCGGTTGGTATTAGTGGTGTGTCATCCTGAGGTTCTCGAAGGAATTCGCATGACATCAGTAAGGGCTTCGAGAGCCTCCTTTAGATTCTTACGGAACGACAAAGACTATAAAGTTAAGAGTATGAGAAATCAAAGTATTCGATAAAACTCAGAAAATTTACCTTTACCCCTCCGTAACCACCGCATCTCTTTGCCCATCCTCCATTTTACCTTCTTCAATCATTTCTTCGGCTTCGGCTTTTTCTTCTTCGGTGGCGTAATCGATTTTTTCCTCCTGCTTTTCCTCCTGCTCGTGGTCAATAAAAAATTCACAGTATACCGGGAGATGATCGGAACCGAAATTTTCAAGGGTTTTCAGATCATCAATAAATATTTCCTCGCTGTGGAACATCAGGTCAATCGGAAACCGAAGCAGTTTGTATTTGGCATGGAAAGTAGAAACAAAGGAACGTCCGATCCGCGGATCGATGAGATGACTTGTTTTCCTGAATAAGATGGAGGATTTGGACCAGGCCACATTGTTGAAGTCGCCGACTACAATGACGGGCTTTTTAATTTCGATTACTCTTTTTGCCGTACTCAGCAGGTCACCGTCTCTTTCTTTGGATGTTTCTTCTTCCGTCGGACTTGGCGGCGGCGGATGCACTCCGAAAAAGACAAACGAAAAGCCGTCTTCCGTTTTCAGATGCGCTTCAATACTTGGGATATCATCGGCTACAAAATAATGCGTCCGCGATTCTTCCATTCTGATTTTTGAGTAAAAATGCATCCCGTAGGTGTTTTCTAATGTTACCTTATGCTGGTAGGGATAATCTTTTTCCAGTTTCCGTAAGGCCTGCTCCCAGTCTCCGTTGCTTTCCATCGTCAGAAACATCTCGGGTCTGTATTTTTCAATCAGCTGAATGAAACGGTCATATTCTCTGTTAAACTGGTACACATTGGCGGATATAAAATGAATCCTGTCCGAAGACTGATATTTCTGAGTGAATTTTTTAACGGGATACAGCGGAGTATATTTTATTAAAATAACACTGTGATGGATAAAAATCAGTACCAAAAGTCCCTGGTAATACCATAAATATTCTGAAGAACCGACAAAAAATCCCAGGATTATTGTAAAAAGTGTAAAAAAGGTAATCTGTATCTTACCGAATTCCGGCACACGGAAAACCCAGTGCGAATGCTGGATTTTAGGCAGTAAGGTAAGAATTAGCAATAAAACGGTCAGACTCAGGTAAAGGATCCACATATTTTTTTAATCAACGGATAAATTTAATTCAAATTTATAAGTTTTCAAACCGATTGGTGTTTAAAGTTAATGAATTAAATAAGAATCTACCGATTAATTCACTATTTTTATCCGATCACAAACCTGTAATCTCATGAATATATTATCTGCCGTTGCCCTACTGCTTGTAAAACAGCACGGCGAATGGAAAATACAGTATCTGATCGATACAAGGATAGAATTGTAATGAAATTAAATTAAATAGAACCCAGTGAAAATCCATCATATTGCCATCATCTGCTCAGATTACCATGTTTCAAAGAAATTTTATACTGAAATATTAGGGCTGAATATCATCCGTGAAGTTTACCGTGAAGAAAGAAGATCTTACAAACTCGATCTTGCCATCGGAGCACATTATGTTATTGAACTGTTTTCATTTCCTGATCCTCCTCAACGCCCTTCCAGGCCGGAAGCCTGCGGATTGAGACATTTGGCTTTTTCAGTGGAAAATGTGAATGAAAAACGTGAAGAATTAATCAGGAAAGGATTATCCTGCGAAGATATCAGAATCGACGAGTTTACCGGGAAAGCATTCTTCTTCACCCAAGATCCGGACGGTTTGCCATTGGAATTTTATGAGATATAAATCATCGATGAAAAATTTAGATTAAAATGAAAAAATACTTTCTGTTAGCTGCTTTAACATGGGCGGTTCAGTTTTTTGCACAAGCGGTTCATGAACCTAAAAACCATCCCAAAGAGTGGTCGAAACCTTATGAACCGTTCAGGATTGCCGGGAATCTGTATTATGTGGGAACATACGATCTCGCCTCTTATTTGATTGTTACAGAAAAGGGGAATATCCTGATCAATACGGGACTTGCTGATTCACTTCCGATCATTAAAAACAATATTAAAAAGCTTGGCTTTACATACGGCGATATCAAAATACTGCTGCTTAATCAGGCACACTATGACCATTTAGGAGCAATGGCCGATATCAAAAAAGAAACCGGGGCAAAACTTTATGTTGACTATGCCGACGCTGATGTCATGACAAGCGGCGGGAAATCGGATTATGAGATGGGAAAGTACGGTGTTACCTTTAAGCCCGTTAATCCCGATTTTATCTTAAAAGACAGGCAGTGGGTAACATTGGGAAATACAAAGCTGATGATGCTTCACCATCCCGGCCATACAAAGGGCTCATGCAGCTATCTGTTTGAAACCAGAGATAAAAGCAGAAGTTACAAAGTTCTTATTGCCAATATGCCGAGCATCATCATTGATCATAAATTCTCTGAAGTTTCCACATATCCGGACATCGCGAAAGATTATGCCTATACTTTCACAGAAATGAAAAAGCTGGATTTTGATATTTGGGTAGCGGCCCATGCCAGTCAGTTCAGTCTTCATGAAAAGCATAAACCGACAGATTCCTACAATCCGAAAGCCTTCATGGATAAAAAAGAATACTTCGATGAACTTAATGATCTCGAAAAAGAATATCTTGAAAAAAAATCAGCGGAATAGATATTAATGTGCGTAACCCGTAAAAAAGCTGATCGCCATAATCGCCAGCACAATCGAAGAGATAACCACATAAACGTAATCTTTTTCTTTTAAATAGCCGATCAGGGCAAAAATAATCCTCATCAGCGGAGTGAAGATAAGCAGCAGGATTCCCAGCTGGATGATAGCCATGCCTTCGCCTTTGCAGAGGGTGGTCCAGAAATGGCTCCATACTTTCTCGGAAGATTCGCCCATCTCAAGAAGCCTGTATTTTTTCGGCATCTGGAAACCTTCCGTAAAAAGTTTTACAAAACCGACCAGTGATGTGGTAACCGATAAAATAACACCCAGGCGTAAAAGATTACCTACCGAGCGGTTAAGATCGGTGTCCGTGAAATTCTTACTCATGAGAAGTTGCTTTTTATTCCGTTATACATCATATATACTGAAAGGATCGTGATCACGATTGCGAAAAATGTTTTCAGCTTTTTTGTCTTGGAAACCATCAGGGTTTTGGAGCCGATAAAGCTTCCTACCACAACGCCTACCAAAACCGGTGCAACGATTACAGGGATAATTTCACCTCTCTGGAAATAGATCAGTGAGCTTGCTACGGCAGTCACCCCGATCATAAAATTACTGGTGGTTGTGGAAACCTTAAACGGCAGTCTCATCATATTGTCCATCGCCAGAACTTTTAAAGCACCGGAACCGATTCCCAATAATCCGGACATGGCTCCCGCGAACATCATCATGAAAAATCCGGGAACGGTATTTCTTGCCGAGTAACTTTTTAAAACACCTTTATCCGGAAACGTACCGTGTAATTTCAGTTTGTCTTCGAGGCTTCCCTTGATCACAGGTTCCTGATGATCCGGTTTGCCTTTTAAATTTAAAACAACGGTCAAAAGAAGGATGCTGGCAAAAATAATCCCGATCGTATTCGGATTCAGCATTCCCGAAACCAGAGCCCCGACAATAGCCCCCGCAGTGGTTGCGATCTCCAGAAACATACCGATCCTCATATTGGTAAAACCTTCCTTAACGAAAGCTACGGCTGCACCGGAGGAAGTACCGATTACGGAAATAAGAGAAGCGCCGATGGCGTAATGCATTGGAACACCGAAGCCCAGCGTCAATAAAGGAATAATGATAACGCCTCCTCCTAAACCGGTCAGTGAACCCAGAAGTCCTGCCGAAATTGCTCCAAGGAAGAGAATGATGATTTCTGACATGGTACAAATATAAAACTATTGTAACAGTCTGCCAAACGTTTAAAAAAGATAAATTTGATGTATTTTTGCATAAACAGAATTTTATATGAAACTATTTTATGTCATCCTAGGAGCTACACCGCCCGGCAGAAATATTGAGCAGCACGATGTCTTCTTTGGGATTGCCGAAAACCTGAAAGATCTTGTGGAAGATATGAAAGCATTCTGGAAGGAAGCCAAAGGGAAAATCCATATCGACTGCTATCAGGAGGTAAAGTTCGTGGACGGATATGAGGTACGGATTGTAGAAAGGGGAGTGCAGACTTCTGAAGAACAGCTGTATTTCATCAATCTCGGAGGATATAAAAAAGGGTTTTTTGAAGAATTCCATGAGCAGCATCTGGTGGTTGGGAATTCTATGAGTGATGCCGTAAAGAAAGCAAAGTCTACGGAATTTTATAAAACCATGGGCTTTAAAGGAGCAACCAGCCATATTGATGAAAAACTTGGTGTAGACATCGATGATATTTTTCCGGTGAAGGAAATCCTGCCTTCCGATATGAAAAAGAAATATTCGATTTCACTGGTAAAATCCGATGCAGAGTATCAGGAGAATTTTGTGAGCCTGGGATATTTAAAAATTGACAAGGTTCAGTAATTAAACAGCGTGCTGCATAAAAAGCACTAATCTGTTAAAGTGGTTTCAGGCAACATTGATGCTTCGCTATTATTTTAACACAATATCTTTTGCTGAGTGAATAGTTTATACTGAGCTCTTCGGAGCACCTCTGCAAACTTAAAAACATAAAATAGTAAAAAAAATCTTTGTGAACTCTGTGTTCAGAAAGCAATAGATAACCGAATATTTGAAATTTAAATCTAACAGAAATAAAATAAAGTAAAAAAATGAAAATTGGAATTTTAGGAGGCGGACAGCTCGGAAGGATGCTGATTCAGGAAGCGTTGAAATACGATGATGAATTTTATACCCTCGACCCGGCTTCCGATGCACCCTGCCACAATATTTCTTATTTCACCCAGGGCAGTTTCAATGATTATGAAACCGTTCTTGCCTTCGGGAAAGACAAAGATGTGGTAACCATTGAAATTGAACACGTAAATGCTGATGCACTGGCCGAACTGGAACATCAGGGCGTAAAAGTGGTTCCGAATTCCAACATCATTAAAACGATCCAGCAGAAAATTCTTCAGAAACAGTTTTATAAAGCTCACGATATTCCGAGCCCGGAATTTGAAGTGATGGACGGAAGCTCTGACGAAATAACAATGCCGTTGCCTTTCGTTCAGAAAATGAATACCGGAGGATACGACGGAAAAGGGGTGCAGGTAATCCGTACCTCAGAGGATATGAAAAATCTCTGGGTGGAAGATTCGGTGATCGAAAAGCTGGTGGACATCGATAAAGAACTTTCCGTGATCGTAGCCAGAAATGAAAATGGTGAAACGCAGACTTTCCCCGTAACGGAAATGGTTGCTGATCCTAAACTGAATCTGCTGGATTTCAACATCTGCCCGGTTCTCCTTTCGGAAGAGATTGAAGAACAGATCGACGCAATTACAGAGAAGTTTCTGAATGCTATCCAATCACCCGGGCTTTTTGCCATCGAGCTGTTTCTTGATAAAGAAGGAAAGGTTTGGGTCAATGAAACGGCACCGAGGCTTCATAATTCCGGGCACCAGAGCCAGGAAGGAAATGCAAACTCCCAGTTTGAGCAGATGTACCGTGTAGTGAAAAATTTACCGTTGGCGGATACGGATGCCATTATTTACAGCGGGATGCTGAATCTGGTAGGTGCAGAAGGCTATTCCGGAAAAGTGGTTTACGAAGGGATGGAAGAAGTCCTGAAACTTCCTGAAACCTATATTCACCTTTACGGAAAAACAGAAACCAAGCCCGGAAGAAAAATGGGTCACATCAATGTACTGGCCGAATCCCGCGAAGAGCTGATGGAAAAGCTGATCATGGTGAAAGCCATGGTAAGGGTCATTGCTTAATAATTTGACCTTATTATAATAAAGAAGACTGCCGAAAAGGCAGTCTTTCTGTTTAGTTACATTGATATTCCGCAAACTTTGGATATCCGTTTTCATTATATTCGTAACCGCTTATTTCACTGGTTTCATACGTTCTGGTTGGATAACTGTTTGAGTAGGTAATTTTACTGTATTTTCTATAATTATTTTTAGAAAGCCTTAAAAAGAAAGCATCCTCAAAAGGAACATTTACGTTGGCATAAGGATTTTTATATGAGTCGTAATTATCGTATTTAATTTCTACTTTATAGTTAGGATTAGATGCTGCGATTTGTTCAATCAACCTTAAATTTCCATCTGAATCATAAGTAAGCGTTTTAGTAGCTTCTCCATAAACATCTCCGAAGCTATCGGTCGTTTTTTCTTGGATCAATATTATCTTATTATTGGAATTATAGGAATATTTGAAGTTTCTTGTATCGCTGCTGCCGTCAGTAAAGTTGGTAGAAACCCTGTTTTTTTCCGATAGTCTGCCTTGGCTGTCATAAATAAGATAATCAACAGATTGAATATTAGAAGTATTTATCGGTTCAATAATTTTTATGGGTTGAAATAAAGTATTGTACTGAACCTCAGTTGTTTTGTCCAGCTGAAGCACATAATTTGAATTTGGCTGGCTGGGAGAACTGTTGTCAATTAGCTTATAATCGAGCTTTTTAGTAATCCGGTTACCGTCATAAACGTACTCAGACAGATAAAATTGTTGTGCGCTATTTTTGATATTGGTTTTATTAAATTTTGTAATATAACACTGATGTTGCTATACAGATTGATCATCGTTTGTGCATGAGAACATGAAAATCAGCGAAATAATTGCAAAAAAATTTTTCATTTAAAAATGGTTATTGATTTTAAGCTGCAAATATAATTAAATTGAATTTGAAAATAGAAGTGTTCAATCTCTTTACTTGTAAATTTCAGGAAAATCCATTTTCCACTGCCTGTTTGTTGATTTCCATAAAAGATACGGACCGTCAAAACCTTCTAAATAAGCAAGTTCAAAATTCCTTTTATGATCTGTTGCATAATCAAGATAAATTCTTGGGTCTTTAAAAGAAAGTCCTAGCTTCTCCAGTATTTTGTAATCTGATCTTTCTGGAAGCCTTCCGTATTTTTTCTGATAACCTTCGATATTCTGGATAATTTTATTTTCAAATTCTATATCCGATTTTCTTGTGATTTCAAACGGCAACTTCCAGTAAATAATGATCGAAATAATAATACAAAAAATGAGGTTATAAACAAGGCTGCTTTTTTCATCATTCTATTTTAATTTCTATGATGTAAGCCTACATTATCTTCTCTTACGGCTATCCAGATAATTATTAACATAACCTTCGTAAACACTTCTCAGAATTTCGCTTTCTTTTTCAAAATGGTTTTCTGCATCTCCGGCTATTTTCTTATACTTTTTTAGCTTGGTATTGAAATCCCAGAATTTGTAAGTAAGAAAAAGAGAAAAAAGAAATACCAATATAACATTCGCAAAAATTAATTCCTTGTTTTCATTAAAATAATTTTTTACAGTTATCAATCTAAAAATGGTAACGGTTGAAAACACAGCGATGATAATATTTGAAAAAGCGATCATATAATTTAGGATTTCATTTTTCTGAATGGCTGCAAAATCTTTTTTCAATTCTCTGAATTTCTGACTGTGGGTATTTGCTCTCTGAATCTTAAACAATTTATACTGTCTTAGATCTTCATCTATTCTTTCGGTTTCATTCATGGTATTAGTTTTATAAAGGAAATTTAATTATTATTTTGTTTAAATGATAATATTTATTTAAAAATCTTCTTAATCACATTCCCGATCTCCATAAAATCCCCATGATTTCCGACGGAGCGTTTCTCAGGGTTGTTTTCATCAGATTCCGAAAATGGGAAAATCAACAGGTAATTGTTTTTGCCCAGGTTTCTGTTTAACAGTTCCGGAATAAGTCTCATGGCAGGCATATATGATGTCATACCTCTTTTTGCCATAAAAATGATAAGGGCTTCATCGTCTTTCAATTGGGCTGCTGTTTTTTCACCGTCTTTCCATGAATTCATGATGATAAATTCGGCTTCAATATTCGCTTTCTTAATGATTCTCTGAAGAATGTCGAGAATCTTTTCTGAAGCATAAAATACCAATGTAGCTCCGGAGTTTCTTGCAATATTCCAAACCCTGAGCAGTGCATGGAAGAAGCCGGCTTCCTGATGGGCGTTCTCCGGAATCATTACGGCGTATTTCTTTACGGTTGATAAGGGCTGGGCTGCATGATAAACAAGAACATTGACGTCTTCATTCTGCAGATAACCATTATAAAGGTTATAGACAAAAGAAGGAGAAAAGCCTTTTTCATCATTAACAGCAACGATCAGGTCAGTAATTTTCTGCTCTTTAATCACATTGCCAACCCCGTTGATCACATCATTATCATACCTCTTCAGAGACTGTATTTTTACATCGGCCGCGGCTGCCGCATCGGTAGCGGTGTGGAGTAGCTTTTCTGCATTTTTTACTGAAGATTCGTTTTTATCTTCATTGATGATATTCAGGGCGTACATATTTTCCGTATTGGAATGCGCTTTAATCAGAATTCCCAGATTTACCATCCGTTCTACCGTTGCTTCATAATTGAGCGCCAGAAGAATATTTTCTTCTTCATGGCTGTTGCCGGAAACGGTATCTTCATTATCCTGTTCGGAAATCTTCTGGGCACTAGACATCGATACGAATGATGAAATGGTACAGGAAATCAGGATCAGAAGAATACTGCCATTGAGGACATGCTCGTTCAATAAACGGATCGGTTCTCCGGTTTCGGTTTCAGAAAGAATGATGTTGTAGCCAACCATTACAGAAGCCAGCGTTGCCGCCGCAGAAGCTGAACTCAGCCCGAAAATCAGCTTGCCTTCTTCTTTGGAAAGTCTGAAAGTCTTTTGGGTAGCTACGGCTGACAGATATTTCCCACCGATAGAAGCAATCAGCATAATTCCGGCCACTTCCAGGGTTTCCCAGCTTTTGAAAAATACTTTAAAATCAATCAGCATTCCTACACTGATCAGGAAGAATGGGATAAAAATGGCGTTTCCGACAAACTCCACCCGGTTCATCAGTGATGAGGTATGCGGAATCAGCCTGTTCAGGGCAAGTCCGGCAAAGAATGCTCCGATAATGGCTTCCACCCCAGCGAGTTCTGCCAGTAAAGCAGCCAGGTAGATCATCACCAGAACGAAAATATATTGTGAAATTTTATCATTCACCTTTTTGAAAAACCAACGGCCGATGATCGGAAATACAAACAGAACAATCAGTCCGAAAATGATGAATGAAACTGAAAGTTTTACCCAGAATCCGGTTCCAACATCTCCCTGGGACATGCCTACAATCACAGCAAGGACCAGTAACGCCAGAATATCCGTAATCATGGTTCCACCGACAGTAATATTAACAGCCGGATTTTTGGCGATCCCCAGCTTGCTTACCAATGGATAGGCAATCAGCGTGTGCGATGAAAACAGACTGGCAAAAAGAACGGAAGTAAGCACAGAAAAGTGCAAAATATAGTATGCTCCCAAATATCCCAGAACAAAAGGAACCATGAAGGTATAAATTCCGAAAGTAAGGCTTTTCCATTTATTCTTTTTAAAATCACCCATGTCGATTTCCAGTCCTGCCAGGAACATGATGTAGAGAAGTCCGGTGGTTCCGGTAACTACAATGCTGCTGTCCCGCGCTAGGACATTAAAGCCGTTTGGGCCGATGACGGCACCGGCAATAATCAATCCCAGCAAATGGGGAACCTTAATTTTATTTAAAAGTAGCGGAGCGGCAAGAATGATGATTAAAACCAACAGGAATTTCAGTACCGGGTCTTCGATCGGAAGACTCAGGTTGTGGATGCTCAGTAAGTTCATGATGTGCTTATTTTGTGGAACGGACCAATTCTACGGAGAATTTAGCCATACAGTTATTATCCGTTGTAATGGTGCGGGTTCCTCTCATTTTATTGGAGGAAAAATCGTTGAGGAGAACATTCATTTCAACCTTCTTTTTCGAAGTGGAATCGGTTTTAAAATTCAGCTTTACCTCATTGTTCTCAAATTTTCCTGAATACAGCCTAACCAGATTGTTGTTGTTGATGATCTTTGTAACCAGCTGGATGGAATCGCTGTCGAATTCCCAGGTGTCAGTCCGCTGGTCGCCCACTACATAGTCGCTGCAGTTGGATTCCGTGCAGATCACTTTCCCGGTCCACAATCCGGCTATCTGAGCAGGCCAGATGTTAATTTTTACAGAATCCTTTTTGGTGGCAAAAATACTGTCCCTCATCTTTAACAAAGACTGGTATTCGGATTCTTTCTGGGCAAATGCTTTTTCCTTTTCCAGCAGCTGCTGTTCTCTCGTCGTAAGGTCATTTTCCTTTTTTCTGTTGTCGCAGCTTATTAAGATAAATGCAACGGCAAGAAAAGCAAATAAAGTGTTTTTTATCATATCAAATAAGGCTTGGTGAAAACAATATAAGAAAAAATATGGAAAAATAAAAGTTTTCTCTTTACAGAACGATCAGTAAGCCCTGTCTTGATCTTTTTCAATTTTCTGTCTTTTAAACATTTCGCGATTATAATTTATAATAAAAACTCCAAGAATAATCAGTGCCGCAGCAATAATAAATTTAGCGGAGATTTCCTCATTTAAAATCAGCCAGCTCAGGAAGATTGAAATGACGGTGTTGATGTAAGCGAGAATGGAAACCTGTACCGGCGAAACTTTCGTTAAAGCGTAATGATACGCAAAAAATGCCGCTACGGAGCCGAACATAGCAAGATACAGCATGGCTGAAACACTTTTTGCAGACCAGTTTTCAAAATGATAGTTTTCCGTAAAAATACATGCGAAGATAATCTGTACAATCCCCGCAAAAGCAAACTGGTAAAAGAGATTCAGTGAAATATTTTTGCTTTGAATATTCATTTTTTTCGTGAAAATAGTACCGGATGCCCAGCCCAGAATTCCGCAGAACAGGAGGAATATGCCGAACCGGTAGTCAGGATTGGCCAGGTCTCTGATTCCGTCCCAGAAAATAAAGGCAATTCCGCTGAAACAAGTTAAGACGCCAACTAACGCTTTAAATGTAAATTTCTGTAGACGTAAGGCTACGCTTCCCAAAAATACGATAATAGGAGAGGTGGCACTAATGAGTGAAGTGAGGCTGCTGGTGATGGTTTCTTCGGCAACCGTCGTTAATCCGTTCGCAATGATGAGCATCAGTGAGGAAAATACAAGCTGGTAGCCCAGATTTTTCCAGCCGA
Organism: Chryseobacterium sp. sg2396; assembly: GCF_042610505.1. NCBI lineage: Bacteria > Pseudomonadati > Bacteroidota > Flavobacteriia > Flavobacteriales > Weeksellaceae > Chryseobacterium > Chryseobacterium sp. sg2396. Next base: position 105,010 of record NZ_JBHGAQ010000011.1, read on the forward strand.
TCCATTGAAACTGCCGGCGGTACAAAAGGATCATCAGCACAATCAAGGCGGCCAGAAACTGCCGGATTCCTGCGACAAACCAGGCCGGTATTGTTTCTACCGCAATCCGTATGGAAAGGAAGGTGGTTCCCCAGACAACAGCAACGGTAAGGATGGCGAAGGTGAGCTTGTAATCTTTCAAAACAATAGTATTTTGTAAAAATATTTAATTTAAAATATTTAACGGGTACGATTTCCCGGATTTCGGGGTAACAGAACAAGTTTTACGCCTTTTTGGAAGAACCTTATTAATTTTTTATCTTTGGGCATCTAATAAATTGAAGAATGGTAGGAATTATAATGGGAAGTCAGAGCGACTTACCGATCATGGAACAGGCAGCCAACTTTTTAAAATCGCTGGATATTCAGTATGAACTGACAGTAGTTTCCGCGCACAGAACTCCGGAGAGAATGTTCGATTATGCGAAAACCGCTAAAGAAAGAGGCCTGAAAGTTATTATTGCGGGTGCAGGCGGTGCCGCACACCTGCCGGGCATGGTAGCCAGCTGTACAACATTATCTGTAATCGGTGTTCCGATTTTATCAAGCAATTCCATCGACGGCTGGGATTCGGTACTGTCTATTCTTCAGATGCCGGGCGGAATACCAGTTGCTACTGTAGCCTTAAACGGTGCCCTGAACGCAGGTATTTTAGCAGCAAAAATTATCGCAACCTCGGATGATCATATAGCTGAAAACCTTCAGAAATACCAGGATGCTCTAAAAGATAAGGTGTTGGGAACCGTTGACGATATCAAGGCAAAACATCCCAACCATTTCGATCAGTAATTTTTTTAATTGAATGATAGAAACCGGGGCTCACGAATTTCGTCAGCCCCGGTTGTTTTTACTGTTTGATGAATTTTAAATTCCGGCTGTTTTTATCGGAAATAAGCTGCAGGATATAGTTTCCTGAAACCAGATTCCGGATATCGATTTTCCCGTCGTTCAACATTCCTTTTAAAACCGTTCTTCCGCTTTGGTCGAAGATCGTAAAATTTTTCGTCTCACTGTTTCTTACAAAGATAAAATCGGTGGCAGGATTCGGATAGATCGTTTCTTCTGATTGGGTTATTGCATCAGAAGTTCCCAATACAGTATGGCATTCGCCATTGTAAATGTCTCCGGAGATGGTCCAGTTTTTAACGGTAATCAGATAGTTTCTTGCAGATATGGCAGCAGGGTCCGAATATGCCAGCGGAGCTACAGGCGAAAGAAAAATAGAGTTGGGTGTAGAAGGTTTCTGGCTCCATCCGATCAACGTATTGTCATAGTTCTGACAGTTCATCCCCGAATTGGAAAACATTCCGGAGGCCAATGTAAGATCATTTAGGTTCCAGTTTCCCAGGTTCTGATTGAAAGCGGACGCATTACTGAACATATTGCCCATTGATGAAACATGGGAAGTATTCCAGTTACCGATATTCTGGTTGAAAGATGTTGCATTGCTGAACATCTGGTTCATGGAAGTAACCTTAGAAGTATTCCAGTTCCCGATGTTCTGGTTAAAGGCGGTTGCGTTGAAAAACATATTTTGCATATAAAGTACCTCTGAAGTATTCCAGCTTCCGATATTCTGGTTGAAGACCTTCGCATTACTGAACATACTATTCATTTCAACAACTTTGGAGGTGTTCCAATTGCCGATAGGCTGATTGAACTTCCAGGCATTTGAAAACATAAATTCACAGTCCAGGTTTTCAGATAAATCCCAGTTTCCGATGGGCTGATTGAACTCGCGGGCATTATTAAACATAGCGGTCATGGTTTCCACATTGGAAGTATTCCAGCCTGCAAGCGGCTGATTGAATTTCTGTGCCATCAGAAAAGTGGTACCCATATTCACAACATTGGAGGTATCCCAGTTTCCAACAGGCTGATTGAAAAGAAAGCATCCCTGAAATGTGCTCTGAAGATTGGTTACAGAAGATATGTTCCAATCGTTAATCGTAGGGTTTCCGGTAAGACTGGAACAATTGGTAAACATAAAAGAGAAATCGCTTACTGATGCCAGACGCGGAAGATCGGTGGCGGTAATGTTCATCAGGTTACATCCCTGAAAAGCCTGACGCATGCTGGACCACTGAGTCTCTCCCCATTGTTCAACCAGCAGGATCTTGTGCGAATCACCGATGATCCCGTTTCCCACGGGAAAAAGGTCCCAATCTGTAAATCTTATTCTGTGGAAACTTCCGCTTCCGCTTTCAACCTTTACCCTGTAAGTGGCATTTGCCGGATCAGGATTCAGGGAAGTTCCGAAATCAACCAGGATGTGGTAACCTGAAATAACCCCGGATAGTATTCCGGTATGGGACGGATATCCTATTTCTTCCCAGGTAATCTGGTAATTTATACCTTCGGTCGGAAGCCATATCTGGTTTCCTGTGGAATTCACAGGAATCCCATCATACGCGTAGGGCTGTACATTGCCGGGTTTCCAGACGGTAATGAACTCATTTTGGGCTTTCGTAACCTGAATGGTTACAATAAATAAAAGTAAGGCTATTAGTTTTCTACACATATCAGTATTTTTGTGATTAGGTATCGTAAAAATACTGAAATATTTAAAAGTATTAATTATTTAAAGGTTTTAAATGATTTTTTTTAACATAAATAATTATTTTATGAAGATTTATTAATGAAAAAACCCTCCAAAGTGGAGAGTTTCGTTTTTTATTCCTGAAGCATATTGTCCCGGGTATTTTTCTGTACCGCAATGGCCCCGAAGAGTGCCAGCAAAAAGGCAAATCCGTAGAAACCCTTTTCACTTGGAAGAATGGTCGCATTCCAGAGCCCGATGGCCAGCAGCACAATAGACGAAAGGGTTGCAAACCAGCAGATCCCGTAATAGATATCCGTTACCTTGATATTTTCCAGCCGGTCTCTTACGGCTTTCTGTAAAGATACTACGGCAAAAAGACCGTATAAAAGGATGGTAAAATAGTAGCCTTTTTCATTAAGCTGCATTTCCGCTCTTGCAAGGCCGACAATAAAACCGATCATCCCTGCTCCTAAAGCGATCCATGATGCCGCTACGAAAGCGGTTGACACATTTTGTTTTTTCATGTAAATGTATTAGTAAAGATTCCAAAGATATTAATTTAAATTAAATATGAACAGCAACTGGATTTTTAAAATTTTATTGTGCAGATGAGAGCGGGGTGAATGGTGATTGGTCAATGGTGAATTCACTACGCTTGTCAATAGTCGATTCGCTTCGTTTGTCAATTTTTAACGCGGTGTCCACCAAGTTTTTGATAAGGATTCTGAACATTTTCCGTTCGCAAAGGTACTTCGACAAGCTCAGCATAAACTATTCACTCAGCAAATGATAGCGGTGAATGGTCAATCCGCTTCGTTCGCAATATAAAATTGACCATTCACTTGCGTAGCAAAATTCACTATTGACTTCACCCAACAAAAAAACTCCCCAAATGAATGGAGAGTCTTTATTTTTGCTAGAAGCTAGAAGCTAGAAGCTAGAAGCTAGAAGCTAGAAGCTCTTAGTATCTGTAATATTCCGGTTTGAACGGTCCTTCAACATTTACTCCGATATAATCGGCTTGTTCTTTTGAAAGAGTTTCCAGTTCCACGCTTAATTTTTTAAGGTGAAGAGCTGCTACTTTTTCATCAAGGTGCTTAGGAAGCATATATACTTCGTTTCCGTAGGCTTCGGAATTGTTCCAAAGTTCGATCTGAGCCAACGTCTGGTTAGAGAAAGAGTTGGACATTACGAAAGACGGGTGACCTGTTGCACATCCAAGGTTTACCAATCTACCTTCTGCAAGGATGATAACTTCTTTACCGTGGATGGTATAGATATCAACCTGAGGTTTTACTTCAGATTTTGTAGAACCGTAGTTTTCGTTCAGCCAGGCCATATCGATTTCATTATCGAAGTGTCCGATGTTACAAACGATCGCCTTATCTTTCATTTTAAGGAAATGCTCACCTCTTACGATGTTGAAGTTACCGGTAGTCGTGATGATAATATCAGCATTATCAACCACTGTATCCAGTCTTTTCACTTCATAACCGTCCATTGCAGCCTGAAGCGCACAGATTGGGTCGATCTCAGTTACGGTAACGATAGAACCTGCTCCTCTGAAAGAAGCGGCTGTTCCTTTACCTACGTCTCCGTATCCGCAAACCACCACTCTTTTTCCGGCCAACATTACGTCTGTCGCTCTTCTTACAGCGTCCACAGCAGATTCCTTACATCCGTATTTGTTGTCGAATTTGGATTTGGTTACTGAATCGTTTACATTGATGGCAGGCATTACCAGCGTACCGTTCTTCATTCTTTCGTACAGTCTGTGTACACCGGTAGTGGTTTCTTCAGAAAGACCTTTAATATCTTTTGTTAGTTCCGGGTATTTGTCGAAAACCATATTGGTTAAATCTCCACCGTCATCAAGGATCATGTTCAACGGCTTTCTGTCTTCCCCGAAGAATAACGTCTGCTCGATACACCAGTCGAATTCTTCTTCATTAAGACCTTTCCATGCATATACAGGGATTCCCGCAGCAGCGATGGCGGCGGCAGCATGATCCTGGGTAGAGAAGATATTACAGGAAGACCACGTAACTTCAGCACCTAATGCTACCAAAGTCTCAATAAGCACGGCAGTCTGGATCGTCATGTGAAGACATCCTGCGATTCTTGCCCCCTTTAAAGGCTGAGACGGTCCGTATTCTTCACGGATCGCCATAAGACCCGGCATTTCTGCTTCTGCAAGGGTAATTTCTTTTCTTCCCCATTCTGCAAGGGCGATATCCTTAACTTTATAAGGAAGGTATTGTGTTGTAGTACTCATATGTAATGAATAAATTTAAATTCAATGATAATAATATGCAAAATTACGACTAATAATTAAGATAAAAAAACGCTGATATGTATAGAATTACGGAAACTGATTTATAACAGGATTTGTTTGAATTGTCTGAATTTTCTTCAGGAAAAATTTCATTAATTTTGTCCGATAAAACAACGAAATGCCACTGTACCGCGATTTTTCCGACAACAACGCCACCATTCTCGTCTGGAAGTACGATGAAGCCGATGAACTGAATGCTGACCTGCTGCTGGAGCCGGAAAATGCAGAGAAGGTAAAGGATTATCATCCGAAAAAACTGTTGGAAGTTCTGATGATACGGAAGTTACTGAAAGGCTTAAAACCGAATTCCAAAATTTTATACAGGGAGCGGGAACCTTATCTGTTTCCGAAAGATGCCGAAATCTCAATTACCCATTCTTTTCCTTTTGCAGCAATTGCGGTTTCAAGGAACAAAATCGGAATCGATATTGAAAAATTCAATCCTAAAATTTTAAGGGTTATTGATAAGTTCACATACGAAGATGAACGCGGATTTATTCCTTTTGACCATGAAGTTACATTTTATACCATCATCTGGAGTGTAAAGGAGAGCATGTACAAAATTCACCATTCCAAACACTGGTCGCTGAAAAAACATTATGAAGTGCGGCCTTTCGAGCTGAAACATCTTCATCACATCAAATGCAGAGTGCACGACGATCAGATCTCGGATGAATTCAGGGCAAGGGTTGAATTTTTCGACGATTACTGCTTTACGATCGTTGAAGAGTAGACTTTGCAGCTTCCGGCTGCTCGTGGGATTCGTTTTTATAGGTTTCGATCACTTTGCGCTGTTCTTTGGCGACATCAAAGATCAGTTCAAGCACATCATGGATATTTTTAAGCTCGGTCAGCCTTGAGATTTTATCAGGATCGCGGAGATCATAGGCTTCATTTTCGGCAAGCTCGGCTTTTCTTTTGAGAATAAGGTCATCCAGCGATGAATCTTCCGGCTCGATACGGCTTTCCATATTCAGGCTTTCGGTAATTTTTTCGCCGTTTAAGAGGTTGAATACTTTCTGCATTTCCGCTTCAATTTTACGGCTCCAGCCTTCTGCATCGATTTCCGGGTATTTTTCATCATCTTTAACATATTGTGACAGGGAAGCGGTGTATGCGGTAATCAGGTGGGAAGTAGCCACAAACTGGTGTACGACCTCCAGTTTTTTCTGCTGGTTTTTAGGATCGGAAATCATGCGCTGGAAATTATCGGAAAGGTTGGCCAGAGAAATGATTGCGTTCTTGCGTTTTACTTTATAATCTTCAATACTGAAACTTTCACCGATAAACTTTGAAATGACACTCTGGAAATAAATGAGGTTGGCCTGAGCCGATTTTTTCATCAGATCCAGGTTCTGCGTATGTTCCCATACCGGCAATACGACATACGCTACCAGAGAAGTAATGATGGCGGCAATAATGGTATCTACAATCCTGTCCCTGAAGATAATATCCACTTTTCCGGGGCTGAGGAAGTTAAAGCTGAGGAATACATAAATCGTCATAAAGAGTACCGCCCAGAAATATTTCCCTTTCAGAAAGCTGAAACACATGATCATGCTTAAAAGAAGGATGGTAAACAGGATCTCATTAATATGGATGTAATGAAGGATTCCATAAGCAATAACGGCTCCCGCAACGGTTCCGTAAAGACGCAGGAGGTTCCGCTGTTTGGTAATGGAGTAGGCGGGTTTCAGGATGGCCACAGTGGTAATGAGGATCCAGTAGGTATGCCCGATACCCAGAAACTGAAACAGGGAAAATAGATAACCTACCAGCAGCGCAATCGTAATTCGCAGTGCATGGCGGAAATGGGAGGACGAAAGCGAGATGTTGTTTTTCAGTACTTTAAAGTTAAGTTTCTCCTCATTAGGCATAAATTTCCTGAGGTCTAATCCGGTGGAAAGACTTTTGGCAAGTTTTACGTTCTGAGAAAAAACTTTGTAGATCTCATTGATTTCCTTGGTGATTTCATTAATGCGCATGAGGATCTGGCGCAGTACCATAAAGTTTTCGAAATTGTCGGGAGAGATGTTCCTGTTTCTCAGCTCGAAATAATCATGGTTGAGATTCTGCAACTCCGTATCGAGGTTGAATATTGGTTTTGCACGGGTACCGATCTGGAGGGAAATTCCGATGTTGGTAATTTCTTCAGCCAGCAGGTTAAGATAGTCATGAATGCTGACAAGAATGGTTGTGCTGCCAAAACTTTTCTGAAGCTTCTCATAATCGCTTTCGGAGGTCATCAGCTTCTCGTGGAGGTCCATGGAATTAAGGAGCATCAGCATAAGCAGACGGCTTGTCGTGGTGGATTCGTTAACAATTACCCGTGTTTTGAAAACGGTTTCCCGTGTTTCTTCCTGCAGGTTTTTAATCTCGATCTGCTTGGCGATCACCTGCGTGGTCAGTTTATTGAAATCCGGATTTTTCTGGTAATGGTTGGCTTTAATTTTCAGGAATTCCGCGAGCTGGAGGTAATTTTCCCCGATCATCTGGCTGGCCAGTTTGTATGGCTGGATGGTGGTGACAATTAAAAAGATGAGTAAAAACCAGGTACAGCCGGAAGCGAAGATCAACAGGCTTTTAAAAATATTATCTCCGGTGAGATGCCCGTCGATGAAGATGGCCATTACGACGAGCGATAAGGAACCGACGGCAGCCAGGCGCTGTCCGTATACTCCAATGAGGGAAAAGAACATCCCGAATACGATGATCTCTGCAAAGACGAGAATTTTGATGTGCATAACCACACTTGCAACCAGTGCCACAACTACGAAGCAGACAATGGCGAAGGTTAATGCGTTTCTTCTCCGGATGAAAGGCCCCGGCTGATCGGTAAGGGCTACAAAGCTTGTCCCGAGCGGGAAAAGAAAATATTCTTTGAGGATTCCGAAGTGGGCGAGCACTACGCATGGCAGAACGGTAGCCAGGGTAATCCTGATGGCAGAATACACATATTGGCTGGTCACAAATTTTTTGAGTTCCGCGGAGTAGTTCATGCTGCAAAAATAAGGGTTAAATGTGAATTACGGATTTACTAATGGTGAATTTTCCCTGCCAGTGCCTGATGATTGTATTTTTAAATGCACAGGAAACCGGATTGAGAAATCAGTATCAAATTTTAAACCATGCTGTAGGAGAGGGGTTGGGAGTTTTAGGGTTCGAGTGTTTCAGTGTTTAAAAGGTTGATATTGGAAGCTGAACCCATGAAAAGATGGATTTTTTTATTATTTTTTGAAAATCCTTTAGATTCTACGCATTCCAAAAATAGCCCGGATAGTAACGGTTACCCCACAGCAGGGTCGGAGAGTTTGGGGAGTACATGGGTTTGGTGGTGGGGCGCACGGGAAGGCATCGGCGCGAGGAGTAAAAGTGGATAGCCGGATAAAGCTCCTGAAAAAATAAATGGGGAATAGTGAATTTCATTTTGCAAGTGAATGGTGAATTTCAATATACTCAAAATTGAGAAGCGAGGCGGATAAACCTTTGCTCTAAAGGAATTGACCGTTGCTCCAAATAAAACAGGCCGTCTCAATTGAAGCGGCCTGTTTATTTATTAACTTTAGATATTGTTTCTTAATAATCTACGTTGGATGTATCGTCGCCGATGTTCCAGGTAAGCCCGAAACGAAGGGTGTTATCCAAAGCCGTATTGATTTTTGACATGTTGATCAGGTAAGAGACATCCAGCCCGAAAGAACGGTATTTCAATCCGATACCGGCTGTTGCAAACTGTCTTGCTCCCTGCTGCTCACTTTCGTGGAAGTAACCGCCTCTTACAGAGAATGCGTTATCATAAGAATATTCCAGAGCGCCACTGTACATGATGGATTTTTCGTTTTTGAAAGATTTCCCGATTCCTGCCATTACACCTACATTCGGTACTGCGTAGATCGGCTGTCTCGTATTAGGGTCGATGCCTACAAATTCGGAACCCGGAACCAGGATTTTGGAACCTTCGACGCTTAAGCCCACACGGTTCATATCATCAAGGTACATATCATATCCAACTCCTAATCTTGCCATGGTTGGAAGGTAAGATCTGGATTCTTCGTTTCCTGTATAGTCTAATTTCGGACCTAGGTTCTGAATGGCAAAACCTCCGTTAATTTTACTTTCCATTCCGCCGAAACCTGAAAATCTCGGAGAAGTATAATATCCGGAAACGTCTACGGCAAAGCTGTTGGCCGGTTTCAGGGTCGTATCGGTGTTGAAGCCTCCGGCTAAGTCTGAACGGATGAATCTACCGGTAACGGCCATGGAATACGAATCGGATAGTTTCAGACCGTATGCAACGTCGATGGAAAATTCATTTGGTTTTGAGGTACCCATGGAAGTTACTTCATTTCCTACTAACTGCGTTAAATCCACCTGTCCCATATTGAAATAATAAATACTTGCGGAGATGGTAGATCTTTCTTCCTGACCTAAGAATTTGTGAAAAGCTCCGTATAATAAAAACACATCATTGGTAAGTTTCCCCATGTATGGTGTATAGTTAATTCCTACGGAAGAACTTGTTCTGCTAAAAGGGTATTTCGCAGCATTCCAGAATTGTGAAAAAGCGTCCGGAGAGGTTACCACACCCTGGTCTCCCATACCTCCAGCTCTTGCATCCGGTGCGATTCTTAAGAAAGGAGCTCCGGTTAATACAGGTCTTACAAGGCTTAAATCCTGAGAGTAGCCTAAAAAACCGGCACTTAACCCAATTCCTAAAAGCAGTTTAGTAGTTAAATTCATATGTTGTCTTTTATATATTATCAGTTTTTCGTTAATATGTTTACTGTAATCGTTTTAAATTTATTTCAAAAGTACCATTTTTTCTACAGCTGTAGCACTTCCTTTGCATTTTTCTTGATTCTGACTTTTTGCAAATATCTTAAAAATATACGTACCTTTTGCAACAGTTGCCCCAAAATCGTCTCTTCCGTCCCATTCGATGGCCTGACGTGGCGTTCTGAAGCCCTGCAGGAACGGTTCTGCCACTACCGGCTGCGATAAAGTTCTTACCAGTTTTCCGGTAATGGTATAAATCTGAACATTCACATCCAGGATATCATCACAGTTATGCTCAAACTGGATATACGTTTTATTGGTAAACGGGTTCGGCCAGTTCAGTGGTCGGTTGATCACCAGGTGCTGATCGGCCTCATCCTTAACTTCAAAGTTTAACGTAGACGTTGTGGAATTATTGTTTATATCCCAAACTTTAAATGTTAATTGATGCTGTCCGATAGCCAGGTTTCTGAAAGGGTATGTTACATTTCCCTTTTGATAATCTGCAAGCCCAGGGCTCAAGCATCCGTTTCCTTCTCCTGAGGCATAAAAATCATTCAGCACTACGGTATTGATGATTTGCCCGTCCAAATATACTGTAATATCATGACCGATCCCAGACCCTGTGGAATTAATTCCGGTATCATCGGTAATACACGCCAGCAGCATCGGGTTCTGATCGGTAATACCGCCGTCTGCAAAGTTGGTATTGTTCATGTACAATTTTACCTTCGGCGGCTGATTGTCATTAATCCCGTTCGGGTTAAGATCTCCTACCTGTACCGCCTGGTTATTGAATACATCACTGGCTTTGTTATCCGCATAGGCCAGGATTCTTCCCGTACCTACAGCATAATTGATGTCTTTCGGAACATAGAACTCTACGGTGAATACTCCGTTTACGGCTGTTCCCGAAGCTTTGACGATGGCACTTCCTTCTTCGGTGTACTGAAGAATAGGAGTAAGTCCGTTACTATTATTTAAAGTGGATTTATTTAATCTCTTATCAAAAATGTTGATTACCACTCTTCCGTTAAAGGTAGTATTAACCGTACCGTTCGGGTTATTTACATGGCCTTTGATTTTTACGAAATCTAATCCTCTGATCAGGCCAGGAACCGGTGTATCGATATTATCGATCACCAGTAGCCTTTTCGGTCTGCTGAGCTTCATAGCCGGATCTCCAAGGAAATTTACCTTCAGGTGTTCTGTAGAAGCGCCTTCCTGTTTTTTAGCATTTAAGTGCGCATAGCCCAGCGTATCAAAATCATCGCTGGTAAGCTTGAACATATTCTGGGTAAAGGTATTGGTAAAGGTTACTCCATAAGACACGTCGATGGCACGGCTTGAAGTGATCATCGTGGCGGGGCCGCCCTGTTTCAGCTTAATGAACTGCTCACCTGCCGAAGAGGTGTCGGGATCGTCCCAAAGGGTAAATTCGCAGGTAATGGTAGATACAAAGGGGAATCTACTGTACACCGTTGAGAAATTATTCGCATTCTGAACCTCGCTTAAGGTTAAAACCCTTTCCTGAGCCCAGCCGTTAATCCCTCCGTGCCCGAAGTAAAACATATATAAACTGTTTCCGATATCGTTGGAGATCGCTTGGTTTACCTGCGGATATCGCCGTCCGCCTGCCGTACTCTGTGCCGGGAATGCATCCAGGTAGAGCTTTCTTATATTGTATTCTTTAAGATTTGTAGAGTTGGACTGCTCGAAAACAGACACCAGGGTATTGTTCATTACCGTATGGAAAGGAGTAGAATTTGGTCCGTCGTTGTCATCATCTACGATAAAGTCCAACTTCATTTTCCATTCTCCGAACGGCGTGGACTGTCCCGGTAAACCATTATAATAAGCAAGGGTTTTGTCGATCATATTTCCTGCTTCTGTCACATTTCCTGCCGGAAGCCTTCCTACGGGAAGATCGGGAAGATTGAAATCGATAAACTGGGTAGTCTGCGGTTTGGTCATTACGATGTAGTCGTCTGTAATGAAAGACCGGATCACATCCTGCGAAATCTCACTTTCGTAGCTGGAAACAATATTTGAGTTGCCGGAAATTCTGTTTTTATAATCATAGGAAGCGTCTCCCAAAATAAAAACATATTTAAGGGTTCCGGAAGGTGTATTCAGTCTGGTCACAAAATCACGGATTGCTGTAAGATCCCTGCTGCCGCTGCCAAATTCATTATAAATCTTATCCGTATCTACGATCTGTACATTATAATTGTTTTTGGTCTGATGATAATTGGCCAGCCGCTGGGCCTGTCCCATCATTTCCGGAACCGTAATGATAAGGTAATCCACATTCTGCAGTGCCGAAAGGTTCTGGTTATTGATCCTTCCTACAAACTGGGGGCTGTATGCCGCATCTGCTTTAAATGCCACGAATTCATTGTTGAAATTAGGATCGGAAGCGGTATATCCGAAATTGAAGGTCGTATTTCCTGTTGCTTTATTCACCCTTCTGTTGGCATTCGTAATATCCGTAACATCCCAGATCTGCTCTGCTGCGGAAGCATTGGATAAACTGAAGCCATACGTTGTATTGCTTCCGCTTACGATGGAATAATCCCTGAAATTCATCTGAGTTCCGTTGAAGCTCAGGTTATCTTTATATTGTACCTCAAAATAATCGGGATAGAAAGTTCCGTTCGGGTTTACCGAAATATTCGGTTTTAAATTGAAGGTAATCTGGCTTCCGCTCAATCCGGAAATCGTTCCGTTGTACCGGGTGGTGAAAAATTCATAAGTTCCGCTGGAGTTTGGAGCCGGAATCGCAACAGGAAAAGGATTCTGATTGTTGATATTATACGTAATGCTGTTCTGCTGTGATTTGTAGGCAATTACCTGTGCCCGGTAACGGATCTGGTCACCACTCTGTATAGGAGACGCCGTATTAAAGGTAATCGTTTTATCTGTGGTAAACGGGGTATCTTCCACCCAGATACGGCCCACCTTCATGAGGTTTTTCTGGTCGTTGTTGATAAACTGGTAGTTGTCAAATCTGGTGATCAGTGGAGTAGAAGGCAGGTTCACATCCACAGGCTGCACTCTCTTTCCAGGACCTTTATCGAAATTAATATAATAATAGGAATAATCTTCGTAAATATTTTTAACGTTTTCGCTTCTGTCGTTTCTTGTATCTACTCTTTTATAACCATTACCGTTGGCGGTATTGTACAGGTTATAGCCGTTCGGCCCCTGGGCGTAAAAAAGGGCGTAATCACTGTCATTCCATACCCCGTCATTTTCTCCCACTACCTGGATCGCGTTTTCCTGAAGCGCGCTGTATTTCACATCCTGGTTGTACTCCGGGAGCATAATGCCTCCGTTCCCGTAGATCCTGAAGTTTTTTGGGTTTACGGACGACGGATTGATGCCATTATCCTGCAGGAACTGCTTGGTAATTTTAAAAATCCCTGATTTGTCGACTTTTATTTTATAGAAATTTCCGGCGGAAAGAGGATTGTTGGCGGTTCCCACTTTCATCGTGCTGCCAATGCTGTTGGGTATGTTGCTTTCTGAAATTTCAAATGAAGACAGCCGCTGCACCTGCCCTTTTACATTTTTAAATAAGGAAACATTAATGCTGGCGTAACGGTCTCCATCGAGGTTATAATAAGCCACATCCTTTATTTCATAGTCCGGTAGGAGATCTTTGCTTATTTCATACAAAGCTCCGGCAGAGATGTTTTCCCAAACAGGATTGGAAATTTTCAGCTGCTTTTCGCCAACCTGTTGTTTGGTTGTGATAAAAATGTTATTTTGGCTGAATAAAAATCCTTGATTTTTGAAATTTGGGAGATTAAGTTTTGTATCTCCAAAGTCTCTGATCTTAGAGCCATCCCATTCGATGGTGACCCTTTGAGCCCAGAGCATTGATACAAAGCATAATAGAAATAAAAGTGAGATTTTTTGTTTCATGTTTATGGTTGAAATTTCTGAATTACAAAATAAATGAAAATTTTATAATTAAATTGTGATACAATAAAATTAATTTGTTAACGTTTTTCAAAAAAATCAACTCTTTACTTGATTTATTGAATAATTTACTTTTTCTTTGTACTTTGAAAATATTTATATCGACTATGAAAAAACTAAAGTTGTTTTCATTAATAGCATTAAGTTCTACACTTGCATTAACCAGTTGCGGAGGATCTAATAATGGCGGCGGTACGAAAAAATTTGTCAGCAAAACAGGTTGGAAACCAAACGAGAAACAAGGTTGGTTTTTTGCAGGAAAGCAACAAAAACAAAAAGGTTGGCCGGGAATGGTATATGTAGAAGGTGGAACTTTTACAATGGGATTAGTGAAAGATGATGTTATGCACGATTGGAATAACGCACCGCGCAGAATGCAGGTAAGTTCATTCTTCATCGGGGAAACTGAAATTACTAACTACGAATACCGCGAATACCTTACATGGTTGAAGTATGTATTCCCTCCGAGTGACCCAAGCTTTAAGGAAATCTATAACGGTGCATTGCCGGATACCTTATTGTGGGACAACAAACTATCTAGAAATGATTTCAACGAAACGTATTTCCGTTCTCCTGAATTCGATTACTACCCTGTAGTGGGCGTAACCTGGACCCAGGCCAACAGATATTGCGAATGGTTGTCTGACAGAGCTAATGAAAAAGCGCTGATGCAGGCCGGTATTATTGCGAAAGACCTGTATATCAACGAATCCAATAATCAAGGTGGAACGGCATTCAACATGGATAAATTCAAATCGAATGATCCTGAAATGCAAGGCTACATCAATGAAAAGAGAATGCAGCAGAAAACAGGTATGAAAACTACCAACCAGAGACTGCTTGCTGCAAACAGAGCACCTAACGCTGCCATGGTAACGAAATTCAGGCTTCCTACAGAAGTGGAATGGGAATATGCAGCTCTGGGTATGGCTAAAAACAGAGAGTATAACCAATACCTAGGTAAAAAGCCTGAAATCGATAAGTTAAGAGGTACCAAAGGAAGAGAAAGAGGAATGTTCCTTGAAAACTTCAAGATGGGCGCCGGTGACTATTCTGGTCTTCCAGGATGGAAAAACGACGGATCTGCCAAAACTTCAGACGTAAGACAATATCCTTCCAACGATCTTGGAATCTATGGAATGTACGGAAACGTTGCAGAATGGACGGCTGACGTATACAGACCGATCATCGATGAAGATTTCAGCGATTTCAACTATTACAGAGGAAACATGCCTCAGGCTGTAGTGAAAAATGCAGACGGAACGTATAAAATGGTAGACGAAAGCAGCATCAAATATGATACTTTGGCCGACGGAAGACTGGTTTACAGAAACCTTCCGGGACAGTTTGAAAAAGAAACGATTGCTGATTACAGAAACTATAGAGACGGAGACAGAATGTCTTCCCTGAACTACAGAAATGCTTCGGATTCTGCTTCTTCTTACAACATGTACAATGCTCCTAAATCCAGATTTATTGTAGATGCTAACGGTAAAGTTGTATTGCAGAAAGATAAAAAAGAAAGAACTTCTGACATTACCAACGATATCAGAGTAGTAAAAGGTGGTTCTTGGCAGGATACGGCTTACTGGCTGGATCCGGGACAAAGAAGATACAAATCTCAGGACAGAGCTTTCGGATGGATCGGTTTCCGTGTTGCACAGGATGCCAGAGCTAACGATAAGAGTAGAACAAGAAGATAATTTTATCTAAATAATTTTCAAAAAAACCTTCCAAAATACTGGAAGGTTTTTTTATTTTTGAAGTATGAATATAGAACAGTTTTATCCTTTGTTTTTACAGGCGAATCAGGTGACCATCGACAGCAGGAAAGTAGAAAAAAATGATATTTTCTTCGCTTTCTCCGGAGAAAATTTCAATGCGGCAACATTGGCCGGGGAGGCTTTAGAAAAAGGAGCTTTGGCGGTCATCGTAGAGCAGAAGAATTTTGAAGACAAAGCAAAGAATATTTTTTATGTTCCTTCCACATTAGAATTTTTACAGGAACTGGCCATTCATCACAGAAGGCAGCAGCAGATTCCGGTCATAGGACTTACAGGAAGTAATGGTAAAACTACGACAAAAGAAATTATTCATGCGGTCCTTTCAGAAAAATTCAGCGTTCAGTATACGTTGGGAAACCTTAATAATCATATCGGCGTTCCGCTTACTCTGCTTTCTATTAAGCCTGAGCATGAAATGGCTGTGATTGAGATGGGTGCGAATCATCAGAAAGAAATCGAATTTTTATGCTCCATCGCTCAACCCAATTTCGGGTATATTACCAATTTCGGAAAAGCGCACCTGGAAGGATTCGGCGGGTTTAAAGGGGTGATCAAAGGGAAATCCGAGCTTTACGGTTATCTTAAGAATAACGGACAGACCATTATCGTCAATGAAAACGACCCTGTTCAAGTGGAAAAAACAGAGGGGTATACGCCGAAAATCACTTTCGGAAAGAAAGATTCAGAGTATTATTTTGAATTATTTTCAGAAGGAAATTTTGTAGGCCTGTTCTATGAAGGTGACAGCGCGGTTTCAAAACTTACCGGTGACTACAATTTTACCAATCTGTGTGCTGCAGCAAGCCTGGGACTTCATTTCGGGATCGGTTTCGGTAAAATAAAGGATGCCATCGAAAATTATATGCCGACGAATATGCGTTCCCAGATCGTAAAAAAAGAAGGGAGAACGCTGGTACTGGATACCTACAATGCCAATCCAAGTTCCATGCAGGCTTCTCTTCATAATTTTATTACGTTTGAAGGCTCTAAAACCATCATTATCGGCGATATGCTGGAACTGGGTGATGAAAGTGAAAAAGAACATGCAGCCATCCTGAAACTTGCAGAAGAATTAGGGTTTGACCAGATTATCACCGTAGGCAAAAATTTCAGAAATGTACATTCATCACCTTTAAGCTTTGAGAATACGGCAGCATTAACCGAATATTTAAAGGTTAACAAAATTAAGTCGGAAAATATATTGCTGAAAGGTTCCAGAGGAATCGCGCTGGAAAAATCAGTTAATTTTATTTAGTTTTAAGATCCCAGAATTCCTTTACGATCAGTTTGATATTTTTGAATGTGCTTGGGAAAACTTCATCTTTGATCTGTGCGGTGTTTTTCCAGGCCACTTCGGTGATTCCTTCTTCGATCTGTGGTTTTGAGGTGTCTTCTCCATCAAAGCTCATTTCAAACCAATGCGTGCACTTCAGAACTTTATCTCCATTTCTTTCCACATAAATATGATAGGTGGTATTGATGAATTGTATCAGTTCAACATTTGCCAGTCCGGTCTCCTCTTCAATCTCGCGAACAGCAGATTCCTCGCGCGACTCGCCTTTCTCCATTTTACCTTTCGGAAGATCCCATTTGCCCAGTCTTTTAATGAAAAGAAGGTCTCCCTGTGTATTGTTCACTAATCCTCCCGCCGCTTCAATAATCCTGAAGAGCTTTTGGAATTCGTTCCAAATTTTATCAAGGTTTTCGCCGAAAACATTTAATTCCTTTACCGATGTATTTTCAAGAAGATCAAGGGCGATCTCCAGGCTTGTGACGTTTTCGTATCCAAGCGTTTTTTCTAAGTTTTCAGATTGCTTAGACAACAGTAATTTTTTTTCGTTCACAAAAACTTTATACATATATTTGTAAGAATTAAGAATTTAATACAAAAATAAAAAATGAATTTAGAAGGACGAAAGATTATTGTCAATAAATCATCTAAAGAATTGGTGGAAATCCTGAAATCGCCGGAAAATTACAAAGATTTTATGCCGGATGGTCTTCAGAAGTTTGAGACAAGAGAGGATGGATTTAAATTCGGACTGCAGGGAATGCCGGAAATCGCCCTGAAAATCGATGAAGTGAACGATCAGAAAGCAGTATTGAAATCGGCAAGTTCAAGTCTGGATTTCTCTTTAACGGCAACCATAAATCCTCTGAATGAAAGCCAGACCGAAGTACAGATGCTGTTCGAGGGAAAATTCAACCCGTTCATCAAAATGATGGTTGAAAAGCCGCTTCAGAATTTCATCAATACCTTAACGGATAAGATCGAAGCTTATAAATAATAATAGAAAAACCTTCACTGCTGAAGGTTTTTTTCATTTAATAAGTACCTGTATTAGCTATTGATCCTTATTTCTTAAAAAGTCCGGCATTCAGGTCTTTACCTGTCGAACTTTCTGCCAATTGTAAATAATTGCGCTTGCTCTGGTCTTTTTCGATAACAACGGTTCCGGAAGTCCGTACGTTTTTCATTTCCAGGAAATCCGTTGATGTTGCGTCACTGTCGCTTAACGGCCCGATTCCGTAGCCTGCTGGTTTTTTAAAATCGGTAAAAATACATTCGGTTTAGGTTGCAAAGCACAAAATACAGCAATGGTTCCGTCTGATATAGTAACGTTTCAGGTAACTGTCTAAAAATCTGTTCATAAGGGTAAAGATGCGCTGGCCTTGAAAATAAAAGGCGAACCCGAAGGAGACAAAACCGTCGCAATCCTTAAAAACACTAATTTTTATAATGGGACGATCGAAGCTACCGTTTCCGGACAACCGCTTGCCAACGCCGGAGAGAAGGCCCGTGAATTTGTAGGGATTGCTTTCAGAGCAGCTTCGGATGCTTCTAAAATGGAGGTCTTTTACGTGCGTCCTACCAATGGGCGGGCCAATGACCAATTGCGCAGAAACTATTCCAGCCAGTATATTTCCATTCCCGGATATCCGTGGGAAAAACTCAGGAAGGAAACGCCGGGGGAATATGAAGCTTATGTCGATTTAGTGCCAGCGGAATGGACCGGAATAAAAATTGTGGTAAAGGATGAAACGGCCAGGCTTTACGTTAACGATGCTTCTCAGCCAACATTGATCGTCAACGACCTGAAGTAGGGGAAAGATATGAGGGAAAGTATCGGTTTGTGGATAGGTCCGGGAATATTGGGACATTTTACAGATATAAAAGTAACCAAAGAAGATTGATGTATTAAGCTGTGAAACTGTATTGTTATGCAATAACTCCTGAACAATGATCGGCAGTACTTCCCGTAGCGGAAGATAATACATTAATCTCGTTATTCAGTCTTAAAACGCCCATAAAAGCAAAGATCAGAGCTTCTTTGAAATCAATAATATCTTTATATGGAATAATGATCTCAGCTTTTGTTTTGGCTTTGATTTTTTCGATTAAATAGGCATTATAAGTTCCTCCTCCCGTAAAAAGTACTTTTTTTAACCGGTTTTCATTCAAAACCTTTGAAATCTGTACGGCCGCATGTTCTGTGAAGGTTGCCAGCAGATCAAGCGTATCCGTTTCCTGAAATAAAGGAAAAATACAATCGTTGCACCACTCAATTCCCAGAGATTTCGGATGGGCCTGCTGATAAAATGGCAATGCGTTCAATTCATCCAATAAGGGTTGATTAATTTTTCCTTGTCTCGCCAGATCACCATTTTCATCGAAGTTTTTATTGAATGGCTGGGCCAATGCATTTAAAATAATATTGACGGGTGCAATATCAAAGGCAATCCGCTGATGATTAACTTTCAGGGAAATATTGGAGAAGCCGCCGAGGTTAAGACAGGCATCATACTGTGAAAATAAAAGCTCATCACCAATCGGGACCAGTGGCGCACCGTTTCCGTCCATCAGAATATCCTGGCTCCGGAAATCATAGATCACAGGTAACTGTGTTTCCAGCTTAATGGCCCTGCCGTCGCCGATCTGGAGCGTAAATTTTTTATGGGGTTGATGAAAAACCGTATGACCGTGGGAAGCGATCAGACCTATATGCTCCGGCTGATATTTTTCAATAAAACTTTTAACCGATTTTCCAAGGTAAAAGCCATATTCCGAATGCAGTGCCAATAATTCCTCCGCAGAAAGATGCATGGAATTTCTGAGTTTCTCTTCCCATTCTTCAGGATAGGGAAGGGTTTGGGCTTCCAGGATTTCAAAGCTCCATGCCGTCTGCTTTTCAAATCTTGCGAGACAGATATCAAGCCCGTCTAAGCTTGTTCCGGACATTAATCCGATGGCATGGAAAATCATGATGTTATTTTTTGTTTTGGGAAATTTCAGGAGCGGCAAAATCACCGGAATTCTGGAAGAATACATATTCCGAAAAATCATCTTTAGCTCTCATACCATGGGAGCCGATCAGTGTACTGCCGTCTTTTCTGGTTACATATACCGTATCGCGGGTATAGATGCTTTTCTTGATCTGGTCCCAGTACACACTCTGCATGGCAAATTTATCGCCTTCATTCGTAGTGATCCTTACATTGCCTTTGGCTTCGTAGAATTTTTTATAATCGTAGAACTTGGCATACTTTGCTTTGATGGTTCCCGGGATTTTCGGCTTCTTTTTATCGAAAAACTGAATGTCAATCCCTTTTCTCGCAACCGTATAAGGACTGTCGATGAGCTCATATTTTTCAATGATGGGAGCCTTTGCCCTCATGGTTACAAATCCCGAATCCCGCTGGATAATATAGGCATTGTTAATAATCTGTGAGGCGAAGTTTTTACTTTGCTTGGAATTGGATTTCGTAAGATCTTCTTCACAGGAAGTCATAATAAAAAATATAGCACAACTAAAAAGGCATGCTATATTTTTTTTATGGAGTATGTTTCTAAAAAACATCATATTAGTTGTAAAGCGTTTTTCTGAACCACCTGTCAGCAAAATTGAAGCCGACCTTCAGGTTAATGAAGTTCTGGTTGATCAGATTATTCTTAAGCGTTCCTCTTTTTCCCAGCTCAAGACCGATTTCCAATCCGCTCATCCTGGTGATGCTGCTGTTTTTGAATGGAAGAAGAACCCCTCCGGAAACCCCGAATTTATTGATGTTCTGCCCGGCGATCTGAAGATTTCCTTTTTCATAAAAGGCCCCGTAACGGTAAACGATTCTGGAAAAATAGCTCCTGAAGTTGTTATAGTTCGGCAGATACCATCCTCCTGCAGAAATCCTGTAGGAATTCTGAAGATCCAGGGTATTTCCGAAATACGTTATGCTTTCCCCTTTTTTATAATCTCCCTGTAAGGAAACGAACCATTGGTTCTCCTCACCGTAACCGACTCCTACAGAAGCCTGCAGTGGAAGCAGGTTTTTAGACTTGGTACTTTTCTGTTCAATGATGCTTTCATTGCTCTTTGTATTACCCGCAGCATCCGCATAAAAATAAGTGCTGTTTACATAATCCGTCGTCATGTTGCTGGTGTTTCCGAAAGTTGTCGTGGCACCGATGGTAAACTTACGGTCTGTACTGGTATTCAGGTTCTGGTAACTAGCCCCTAAGGTAAAGTTGAAATTGTGGATGCTGTTTCTGGTCTCATAACCGTTGATCAGTTCCGCATTAGGTTGTGCCAGCTCATTCAGGTCATAAAGATTTCCGAAATAATAATTGGCTCTTGCTCCCAGGGCGAGTTTATCCGTTACCTTATATCCCAAAGCGATCTGGGCGGTATTTAATGTTCCGCTTCCTTTGAACCTGTTGAATCTTATGATTTCACCATTTTCATTTTTATCTTCATGAAGGATGTTGTAGCTTTTTGAGCTGTACGGCTGATAGGAAAGACCCATTTTCAGCTTTGGAGACAAAGGGAAAGCCAGTGAAATATTGGATAAATACGTAGAGTGTTTGGTAGACTTCGTATTGTTATAATCTGTTTTAAAGTAATTGTTTTCGTTGGTAGCCTCCAGTTTGATGCTGGTAAGCTCGAAGTTGGCGTTGTTTGCAGGGTTTGCAAAATTGAAATTACTTGTAAAATCGCTTATAAAAGCGGTTGATATACCTCCCATAGAGGACGTTTCGATCGTATTATCATATTTTACATCTCCGATTCCGTAAGTTGCATAAGGTGAATTACTCAGATTCTGCGCATTAAGGAAATACCCAACTGATATGAATGATAGTACAAAGATTTTTTTCATTCTTTATTTTTAAAACAATGCGCAAATATCTTAAATATTAATGAATTGTAAAAATTATATGAGGTTAAAGTTTGTTAAGGCAGATGCAGAGGGAAACCGCAGGCTTATTATGGTGAACGGTGAATCGTCAATTCACTTCGCTTGTCAATTTTTAGTTTGCTGTATTCTGGAATTTCCAACGCTAAGACCCGCAAAGTTTTATTGTAAAATGCTTCGCCTGTCAATTATCCATTGCTATCATTTGCTGAGTGAATAGTTTACGCTGAGCTTGTCGAAGTACCTTCGCGACCGAAAAATCTACGTTATGCTATTTATGCTATTAAACAAAACCTAGCGATCCCTGCGTTAAAAAATCCGCTACAGGTACTTCACAATTCACCATTGGTTTGCAGTGCAAAATTCACTTATGAAATAAAATTGACATCACAATAACCTACAATTTTTTTATCTTTGACCCATGAATTGGGAAAATATCGCCGGCCAGGAAAACCTTAAAAAACTTCTCAGAGACAGCATCGCCGAAAACAGAGTAAGCCATGCCCAGCTTTTCACAGGAAAAGAAGGATACGGGACGCTGCCTGTCGTTCTGGCGTATGCCCGGGAGGTTCTGAGCCGTGAGAATGAGCACGCCGCTTCAAAAGTAGAACATCTTAACCATCTCGATCTGCATTTCAGCTTTCCCGTTTTTACAGACAATAAAAATTCTTTGAGTAAAAATAAATTTGAAGAATTCCGGGAAATGGTAATGAAATCTCCGTATGCAAGTTATGACGACTGGACTGCTTTTTTACAGTCGGAGAACAAACAGCTGTTTATTTCGGCAGATGAAATCGATGACCAGAACCAGAAGTTTTCATTAAAAAGCTATGAAGGCGGGACCAAGATCCTGATTGTCTGGAGAGCGGATAAAATGAATATTGCTGCGGCCAATAAATTCCTGAAATTCCTGGAAGAGCCGCCGGCTAAAACCATCATTTTGCTTACCGCAGAATCGGTTAACGACATTTTGCCGACCATTCTTTCCAGGACACAGATCGTAGAAGTCCCAAGGATTACCGATGGAGATTTGGAAGCCTATTTGAAAAAAAAATTCAGCATTCCGGAAGAAAAGATCAGAGAAATCGTCCATGAAGCCCAGGGCGATCTGAATGATGCCCTTAAACTGTTACAGTCGGGAAGTAAAAATGAAGAGTTTGAAAAACTGTTTGTACAGTGGGTACGCGATGCTTTCATGGTAAAAAAGAAACCGGAATTTTTAAAAAGCATCATTTTATGGGCGAGGGAAATTGCAGGCTGGAACCGCGAAAAACAGAAGAATTTTTTGAATTACTGTTCGGAGATTTTCAGGCTGGCACTGCTTCAGAATTATCAGTCGGAGGTGCTGGTATACAAAAAAATCGATGCCAACGGTTTCAACTGGACCGGTTTCTCAAAATTCATTTCCGGAGCTAATATAGAAAGCATCCTGGAAGAAATCAGCACTGCCGATCTGCACCTTACCCGAAACGGAAATCCCAAGATCGTATGGACCGACCTTGGGATTAAACTTTCAAGATATATTCATAAAAATTAACGAAACTTCAGTTATAAACCCTTTTTTAATGATTCTTCAGGCTTTGGAATTCCTGAAGTTCCTTTTCCATGAATTCCGGCGAATTCATCTGTTTTCTCATCGAATGGATATTGCTTATCGTGGTTTCGACAGCTTTATTGAACCACGGAAATTCCTGGCTCAATGAAGTAAGCTTTGCCAAAGCCCGCAAAGGCTCGTCTGATTTGGAAAGCTTTACAGCGTGTTCGTATCTGAAAAGCGGACAGTAATAATATTCTTCTGCCAGGATATCCCACTGATCATTTTCTGCTTCGGCAGCTATAAGATAAGACAGGGCAAAAACAGAAGAGTCTACATAATCCTCGGAAAACAGGAAGCATCCGAAAAGGCTGTCCGTATCTTCTCTCTTTAATTTTTTTTCTAAAACTTCCCTGAAAATCTTATGTGCATTTTCCCGTTCATCATGATTTTCTGACAGGTGTAAGACGGTGGCATATTCCACTTTTACCGGATCCTGGTCCGGAAATCTGCGGTAAGCTTCTTTAATATATCTTTGGGCGGTATCATTCTGGATCAGAGAACGATACATTTTTGAAATGGCCACCAGTTCTCTGGCTTCAAATTCTACCTTATCCTTTAAAAATTCTTCCAGATACCGCAGGGCGATCTTGGGATAGCGGTCTTTCGTATACCGTTCCAGTACCTGCCAGTGTTCGGGCCTTTGCGGTTGAGACTGATCCCAGAATTTGTACAGCAGCGACATTCTGTCCCATTTTGACCGGATTCCGGCCCACTCGGCAAAAAGTTCTTCGTAAACCATATGCGGAGGATAAATGTTTCCTTTGTCGTCTTTTATTTCAATCTCTACAGTAAGGGTAGGGTCGGAATAGTATCTCTGAAATGCTTCGGTAATTTCAAGATCAAATTTTTTTCCGGCTTCTGTCAGGGCTTTTACTTGTTCTTCCTGTTGTAATTTCGTTTCTGCAGTTTGTTCCGACTTGTTTTTTTTATTCCCGAAAAGGGAACTGAATAGACCCATAATTAGTTTTTTCCGGTAAATATAATTATTAATTCATTTTAATTGGATTCAATGTTCAAATGAAAGTGGGCATAATCTAGGAAAAGGTCGTTTTTTTCCATGAATACGAATATAAATTCAAATAGAGATATTTCTGAAAAATGATCAGCTGCCTCCTTAAAATAGTAAAACAATTACAGGTAAAATTCTAAAATATTACCCCTCTATAATTATTATTAATATTTTGAATTAATATTAAATATCTGATAGACATATGTTTAAATAATTTAACTTTAAAATTATATTAAAAAATCAATCAATCGTTTGATTTATTCAGAATTGGTCGTAAATTTGCAACCTCAAAAAGTGAGATACACCCAAGATGATTTCAAAAGAAGAAAATATATTGTTTGCTGCCGAAAAGCTTTTTGCGGAAAAAGGTTTTGAAGGAACTTCCACCCGGGAGATTGCTAAGGCAGCAAATGTAAATATTTCCATGATCTCTTACTATTTCGGCTCAAAAGAAAAGCTCTACGAAAAATTGGTAGAATACAGGATGAATGAAGGACAGTTTTTTTCAAAAGATATTCTGGAAAGAACGGATATGAACGAATGGGAAAAGATAGCCAGAATCGTAGACCAGTTTACGGATAGGGTAAGACATCACAAATGTTTTTACAGGATTATGCAACGCGAGCAGCTTCATACCCAGAATCCTCATATTGTGGAATTTCTGAAGCAGACCAAAATCGGATTTATTGCCGTCTACTCGAAGATCCTGGAAATTGGGCTGGAAAAAGGAATATTTACCAAAAATCCTCCGATCTATCTTCTTCATTCCACAGTAAGCGGAACTTTATTTTATGCTTCCAATGCCAAGGAGATGTACAAGGAATTTCTGAACGATACCAATGCCGAAGATGTTTTCGAAGAAAAATATTACACAGAGCTTAACAAACATATTAAATACATATTAAAAGACCTTTTAGGTTATGAAGAAAATAAATAACTCAGTCCTTGCGCTGGCCTTATTCGTAGGGGTTGCATACGCAAATGCCCAGGAGAAAAAAACACTCACGCTGGATGAAGCCGTGCAGCTGGGTATACAGAACAGCAAAAACCTGAAAATTGATGCTGCGAAAATCGAAGAAGCCACCGCAGATCTTCTGGCGGCTAAAAACAGGCAGCTGCCGGAGCTTTCCGTATCGGGAAGTTACCTGTATCTTCCCCTCAAACCTAATGTAAACATTAAGCTTCCCGGAGTTTCGGGTGGCGGACCGGAAATTCACCAGGTCGCTTACGGATCTGCGAACCTCAGTGTTCCGATCTACAGCGGCGGAAGGATAAAATATGGGATTGAGTCCGCAAAGTATCTTGTGGAAGCCTCGAAATTAAGTACTGAAAGCGATAAAGTGGCAATTGCTTACAATGTGGCCCAGGCTTACAATAATTTATTTAAGGCTAACCAGTCGATTAAGGTATTGGAAGAAAACCTTACAGCCTCCCAGAAAAGGGATGAAACGTTCCTGAAACTGGAAAATAACGGAGTTATTGCCAGGAATGACCGTTTAAAAGCAAGTCTGCAGACTGCCAATGTAGAACTTCAGCTGCTGGAAGCCAGAAATAATTACAATATTGCCAACATCAATATGGATTTATTACTTGGGCTTCCTGAAAATACGGAAATTGAAGTGGACCAGAATTATATTGAGGAAGGAAATGAAGTAAAGCCGGTTGATTTTTACATCAGTGAAGCAAGGGAGAACCGCAAGGATCTTCAGGCACTGGATAAGCAAAGGCAGGCTGCCGCATTGGGAACAAAATCTGCCAAGGCAGAAAATCTTCCTTCAATCGCCTTTACCGGAGGATATGTGGCTGCGGATATTCCTAAGTTTTTAACGATTTATAATGCGGTAAACTTCGGGGTCGGGATTTCCTATAACCTTTCCAACCTCTGGAAAGAAAATTCGTCCCTTAAGCAGTCAAAGGCACGGGAAATGCAGCTGGCTGCCACCAACGAGCTTCTGAACGACAATATCAAGCTTGATGTTAACAGGGAATACCAAAATACGGATTATTCTAAAAAGAGAATCGCCGTTTTTGAAAAATCTGCCGAACAGGCCAATGAAAACTACAGGATCACAAAAAATAAATATGATAACGGACTGGCTACCATGACTGAGCTTTTGGATGCAGATGCCGCACAGATTTCGGCCAATGTAGGCGTTATCAATGCCAAAGCAGATGCAGCTCTGGCCTACCGCAAACTATTACAGACTACAGGAACTTTAACAATTAAATAAATAAAGAACGATACCCAACATGGAAAATAATACTACACCAGCCACTGAACCTAAGAAGAAAAAAAGTTTAGTCTTTCCTATTATTTTAGCGGTTGTTTTAATTGGCGGAGGAATCTACGGATTTAATGCCTACACCTACGGACAGTCTCATGAAGAGACCGATGATGCACAGATCGCATCCAATCTTTCCCCGGTGATTTCCAAGATCTCAGGATATGTAACGGAAGTAAAAGTAAAAGATAACCAGTTCGTAAAAAAAGGGGATACCCTGATCGTGCTGGACAGTAGAGACCAGAAGCTGGCTCTTGAACAGGCGGAAGCAGCTCTTGCAACAGCTAAAAGCAATATTTCCAACGCACAGGCCAGTACTACTGCTACTTCCAAAAATATCGGATCTTCCGAAGCCGCGGTAACCACAGCCAATGCACAGATTGAAGCGGCAAAGGTAAATGTCTGGAAAACTTCACAGGATCTTAAAAGATATGCGAATCTTGTAAAAGACCATTCCATTACGGAGCAGCAGTATGAGCAGGCGCTGGCTGCCAAACAAACAGCCGATAAGCAGCTGCAGGTTCTTATCGACCAAAGAAACCAGATTGCCCAGCAGACGAATATCGCTTCTTCACAGACAGCGGCAAGCTCACAGCAGATCAGTGTGGCAGGTTCCGTGGCCAAGCAGAGAGAAGTGGATGTGGAAAATGCCAAATTGAATTTATCCTACACAGTAATTTTAGCACCGGAAGACGGCTACGTAGGAAAAGTGCCGATCCAGGCCGGACAATATTTACAGGCAGGTTCCCAATTGTTTGCTTTGATAAAAAATGACCAGAAGTGGGTTGTAGCCAACTTTAAGGAAACGCAGGTGGATAAAATGGTAGAAGGGCAGAAGGTGAAAATTGAAATTGATGCTTTCCCTGACCAGGAATTTGACGGGGTGGTAAGCTCTTTCTCTCCGGCAACCGGAGCTACTTTTTCTATTCTTCCTCCGGACAATGCGAGTGGTAATTTCGTAAAGGTGGTTCAGCGGCTTCCGGTAAAAATCGATTTTGTAAACCTTGATAAAAACATTGCCAAAAGGTTGAGGACAGGAATGAACGTAAAAGCGGAAGTTTCTTTAAAATAATACAATACAAATGAATTGTCAATGCTGCGGAGGGAAATAGAAGAGGAATCAGGAAGCAGAATTGATGGAAGATGGATAGACCATTGGCAATTCATTTATTCAGAAATAATTTATAAGTGAATTGTCAGTTTGCAGCAGAGCGTCTTAATGATAAATGATGATGAAGAAGCAGACTGGCGATGAAGGGAGCACCCGGATATGAACAAACTGATGAGGTGAAAATGATGAAGAAGCTGATCATGAAGAAGAAACGTTTTAGAGGCAGGTTCCATACGACCAAGGAGGGAGATAGAGAAGCAGGAACCACAGATGTAGGAGGTAACGTTTGAAGATGAAAATCAGCAATGCAGGAGAAATGGAGCAAGGACGTTAATGAAGAAGATTTTGCAAAAGGACCCAGTCAAAATGTGGCGGAAAAATGAAGCTGTTATGGCGATATGAAGAAAGACCGCTGACAATTCACTTTTTATAAAATATAATTAAAATAGAAGAGATCGGGAGATCCGGATCTTAATGACTGTTATTTTGAAGTAAAGAAGAAAATGTGTAAAATAGGCTTTAGCCCGCTTATGAAAAACAAAATTCACCGGCTTTAGCTGAAAATGACGCCGATTAATCTCAGCCCTAACTTCAAATCTGATTTAAAGAGCCCATAAAACCCTAAAAGATTTAGATGTTTTTATTTAATCAATTTAAACACTAAAGTTTTCAAATAATTAAAAATCTTTGATTATTCAAAGGAATGTTTTAAGACAATTATCTTTTATCATATTTGCAGTTAATAGAAAGGAATAAAGTTAGTTCGTTACAGTTTGTTCCAATCACAATTCCGGATCTCATGATCTCTTGATTTTTTAATACCGAAAAAAAACTATGCAGGATTCGTTAGTAGAATATGGAGCCAGAAGGGTAATCATCACGATTACAGCCATTCTTTGTGCTCTTCTTGAAATTGTGGACTCCACAATTGTAAACGTTGCCCTTAACGAAATGAAGGGAAACCTGGGAGCTACGCTTTCGGAAGTGGGCTGGGTGATTACGGCGTATGCGATCGGTAACGTGATCATCGTACCCATGACGAGCTGGCTTTCCCAGCAGTTTGGCCGAAGGAACTACTTTGCGGCATCCATCATTATATTTACCGTATTCTCATTTCTCTGCGGAAACGCCACAAACATATGGGAACTGGTATTTTTCCGCCTGATGCAAGGTATCGGTGGAGGAGCGCTCCTGGTTACATCACAGACCATTATCACGGAATCCTATCCGATAGAAAAAAGAAGTATGGCACAGGCCATCTATGGCCTTGGGGTAATTATCGGGCCGACATTAGGTCCGCCGTTGGGAGGGTATATTGTAGATAACTTCAGCTGGCCGTATATCTTTTACATTAATATTCCCATCGGAATAGCAGCGACTTTAATGACGCTTCAGTTTGTAAGAAGCCCGAAATACGCCGAAAAGCGTAAAGTTTCAGATGTCGATTGGCTGGGAATCGCTTTATTGGCTGTAACCGTGGGATCGTTGCAGTTTATTCTCGAAAGAGGACATGAAGAAGACTGGTTTGCCAGCGGATGGATCGTAACTTTCACGGTATCGGCTGTTCTGGGATTCATCCTGTTTTTATGGAGAGAACTTACCTTCAAGTATCCGATTGTCGAACTGAGGGTTTTGAAGAACAGTAACCTGAGGATCGGAACCATTATGTCATTCGTCTTAGGATTCGGGTTGTACGGCTCAACATTCATTGTTCCTCTGTATACCCAGAGTATCCTTGGTTGGACGGCGCTTCAGTCGGGTGCCCTGATGATTCCCGCGGCATTAACGACCGCTTTCATGATGCCGATCATCGGAAAACTTTTGTCCAAAGGTGCCAAACAACAGCTCCTTGTTTCCCTGGGATTATTTATATTCTTTATCTACAGTTTCTGGGGGTATAAAATATTAACGCCTGACACCGGTAAAGATGCCTTTTTCTGGATGCTCATCGTAAGAGGTGCCGGTCTCGGGCTCCTGTTTATCCCGATTACTTCTCTTTCTTTAAGTACATTGAAAGGCCAGGAAATCGGTCAGGGAGCTGCTTTTACCGGGATGATGAGACAGCTTGGAGGTTCTTTCGGGATTGCGGCGATTACCACGTTCATTGCCAATGCCAGCCAGAAATACCGACTTAACCTGATTTCCCACCTTGATGAAACGGATTTTGCTGTGCAGCAAAGGTTGCAGGCACTGAAAGGAAGTTTTATTGCAAAAGGAATGACACCGGATGCCGCGATGAATGCAGCCTATAAGATGCTCGACCTTTCCGTAACGAAACAGGCAACCGTGCTTTCGTATATGGATGTCTTCCTCTATCTGGGCGTGATCTTTCTGATCTGTATTCCGTTTATCCTTTTCGTGAAAGAAAGGAAAAGCAAGGAAAAGATAGATCTGAGTGGTGTACACTAATTAAATATTCAAAAAACAGAAAACCTCCATCCGGAGGTTTTCTGTTTTTTTACATTTGAATCAATTAATTACAGCATTAACTTCCAGCATCCAGCTTTCTTCTTCCCGCTTCCCGCACTTAATTGGACCTTATGTTAAGTTCCATTATTCTTAAATAACCAGTCAAAATTATCATATTAAAATTTCCTCCTGCCATACCCTTGTCATCATCTGTCTTATCTTTGCATTATAAAAAAACCACTATGAGCTATTGCACTGTTATTGAAACCATGCAGCCCGAAATCAGAAGGGCTCTTCATCAGAATTACCACGACAACCATTATGGTTTTCCGATCCATGACGATAACGAGCTGTTCGGAAGACTGGTCATGGAAATCAATCAGGCAGGGCTAAGCTGGGAAACTATCCTTAAAAAAGAGGAAGGCTTCAGAAAGGCATATGATAATTTTGAGATAAAAAAAGTAGCAGCCTATACTGAGGCCGACCGCGAGCGCCTGCTTGCTGATCCGGGAATTATCAGAAATAAGTTAAAAGTGAACGCCGCCATCGAAAATGCAAAAGCGATCTTGGAATTGCAGCAGGAATGCGGTTCATTCGAAAATTGGCTGGATCATCACCATCCGAAAACCCTGCCGGAATGGATGAAACTTTTTAAGAAAACCTTCAAATTCACCGGCGGGGAAATCGTCAACGAATTCCTGATGAGCACGGGCTATCTGAAGGGCTGCCATTCGGAAAGCTGTCCGGTGTATCAGAAAGTGCTGGAACAGAATCCGAAATGGCTGGAAGGCTGATAGAGATAAACTTATAAATTAAAAGGAATGGAAAGTAAGACTGAAGTAGAATCAGGTTGATAGGCTGGAAGAGGGAAGCTGGGTGCTGGAGGTTTTTCCCAGTTACCTTCATAACTAAGAATCTTTAAGTGAATCATCAATACCTTATCTGATGGTTTGGCTCAAATTAAATGAATTCCAATTGACTTTTAATCCTCTCCGTAAGCATCGAAATAATCCTTTTATTAAATGATTTGATAT
Organism: Chryseobacterium sp. sg2396; assembly: GCF_042610505.1. Classification (NCBI taxonomy): domain Bacteria; kingdom Pseudomonadati; phylum Bacteroidota; class Flavobacteriia; order Flavobacteriales; family Weeksellaceae; genus Chryseobacterium; species Chryseobacterium sp. sg2396. Next base: position 136,101 of record NZ_JBHGAQ010000011.1, read on the forward strand.
CGGAAAGATAGATCTCCATTTCTTCCTGAGTCAGCATACCGATGGTCATTCCGATAAAGGTATTGCGGAGGGCATTATCCTTTTGCAGGCTCTGATCGATAAAAAGTATTTTCTTTTCCTTTTTCAGCGTCTCAAAATCTGAAGTTTTACGAAGTGCATAATCTTTGAACAGCATCAGGGAGATGTCATTCTGTAACTTTAAAACAGGGCGGAGCGTCCGGTTTTGAAATAATTCTGTTTTGCTGGTGGAGTCGAATATCGGGAGATCAAGTTTTTCTCTGAGATCGGTTTTATTTATCATTAATGGAAAGTTTTATATTTAAAGTTTGTTTTTAATGCCAGCTGAACCCACAGTATCTGCATTGTTTTGCAGACGGAGTTCTTGCCAGCTTTCCGCAGTCCGGGCAATTGTTGAAAAAGATCTTTTCCGGTGTTTGTGCTACAATACGTTTAGCCACATTGATTTCAAATTCCTCATATCCGTTCTGGAGCAGGTTATCCGTTTCAGGTGTCTGACGGATCCAGCCTTTTTCTGTCATGATTTTCCGTTGCTTTTCATTGTCAGAAGATTTGTACATATACATCTGATATTTCAAGGCTGCTATTTCATCCTCCGTCATAAGATGGCTGAAATAACGAATGATGTATTTTACGATTTCCTGATCCATAAGCTAATCATTATTTGTTTAAAATAGAATTAATTCTCCTTTCTGCCTCTTCTTTCGGAATTCCCTTGTAAAAGTCTCTTACAAAAGGATGATCATGGCTTTCATGAGGATAGATAAATGGTCTTCCTATTTTATTATCGATAAAAACATTGGTGGGAATAGAATTGCTGAAATCATATTCCGGAAAGTAGCTTGCCAGCCATCCGAAACATCCGTCTTCAAATTCTTTGTCGTCATAATGTTCCACGTAATTCTCAAAACTTTTTTTGCTTAAAGAAACCCATATCCCATACTCAAGATCCCGGCAGTCGTTATGCACTTCCTGCACCAGAACAGCCCGGATAAAATAACAGGTTTCATCCGGATACCGGATAATGCAAAGATCGGATGTTAATTCGGAATTCTTTATTTCATCTTCAGATAAACCGAAATAAGGATAGGGCGCAGAATAGGCTATTGCCGGCCAGTCTTCTTTTTCTTCACCACAGCATGGGCAGGTGTATTTTATCATTGTCTTTTGATGATTTTAGAACTGAGAATTTGTTTGTATTTTGAAATATACATATTAAATGTCATATACTGCAACATTAAAGAGGCCATTGCCACAATTTGTGAGAACAGCCTCTGTTAATTTTACTCAGGTATTCGAAATGTCAATTATGAAAACCATTTTCGCGAATAAAACAGAATGAATGATATTCCGATAACAATAAAAAACGGATATAAAAATAGTTTAGTAATCAGAAGGTAAACTGTTAATATAAAGAGAAAGATAATCAACAGATAAACAAAAAAAGATTCTTTATGAATAACTTTTAATGTATTAAAGATCAGGAGTACAAAAAATGCAAAAAATGCAAACTGTCCGATGGTATTCTGTCTGTAATCATAATTCGGATGATCGTTATACGAATCGCTCAGCCAGGTATAACCAAAATAAATAACGCCTAATAATGGAGCAGCGATTCCAACAATTGATTTATATTTATTTGTTCCCATAATTTTATACAATTAACATCCTGCTGCTTCCAGACAATCCTGTAATCCCCAACCGGTTCCTGCAAAGCCAATCACAGCACCGCCCCAGGCACCAAATACCGCGCCCCAACCTCCTCCGCCAAATGCTCCGGAAGCTCCACCAACTATACCACCTAAAATAGTAGCTGTAATCATTCGTAGTTTCCATTTTTTAATACATGCCTGGCAAGGATTGGTTTTAGCTGACTCCAGATCATCGATCTTATTGCAGGCTGCTTCAATAACTTCATTGATGAACATTTCATTACTGCCGTCGTACTTTAGCTGTGGATATTTATCGTATACATTATACAGCAGATCATTCATGATTGCTAATGAGAGATCTATGTCTTCATTTTTATAGCCCGTTAAATTTAAAAAATAATTTTCTCCACCCTTTTTAAAATCTTCTTCATCATAATTTTTTAAAAAGTTTTGTTTATTAGGTATATTACCAATAAAATTAACAAAGCTATTACCAAGATCAATAAATTCTTTGTCCTTTGCCAATTCATCAATTAGTTGTTCCTTCGTCAGGTTTATGGTCCTGGCAGAATAATGGTTGTTTTTTGCATTACCAATCGGTACGTCCGGATTTTCCAGTTCATTTTGCTGATCGCAGGCAGTTACAAATAAAAAGACTGTAATAAGTAACAAATAGAATTTTGTTAAGAATAATTTTTTCATTTTCAATTAGTTTAATATTAATTACTTAATTGTTAAACTTAATGCGCATTTGGTTTTAATGGAACAAATATATTTAAAAAAATGAAATATCCGAAAAAAAATTCCATTCCCTAGATATTTTTTTTATTTATTAAAAATAGTTTAATTTCAGGATGTTGTAGAATTATTACCCCACCGTTTTCGTATCCTCTTCCTTCAGGATCTTTTTCTCTTTCATGGAGAGCATCATCCGTTCGCACTTGTATTTCTGCCAGTCGAATTGATGGAGGAAATCGAGGGCGGCAGAAAAACCGCGGTTGAAGAGTTCTTCCTTTTCGTTTCTTTTCATAAAGAAATTCAGCCAGCTGCTGGTGCCGCAGTTCACGGTCTGGATGCTGAAGAGGTGGTAAAACGTATGCTTGGTGAGGAAGGTTTTGTCGTTAAAACCTTTTAAGGTACTGATGATGTTGCCGGCAAAAGAAAAAGGTGATTTTAAAATCTCGGCGCTGGTTTTTCCTTTTTCTGAAAGGAGGTCGGAATCGCTGGTGAGCTGTACCCCGAAAAGCGGCGTTCTCGGGTAAAAGATATCGGCAGAGTGGAAGAGGTCGATCGGGAAGTTGGAAATGCTGCCGCCGTCAATAAAAATCCCGGCCGGATTAATATCTTCCGGTTTCGTATTCATCCAGAATTTCCAGGCATATTTTACCGAATCGTCATTCCGGTTGATCTGTTTCTGGAAAGGTTCGAAAAAGAACGGAACAGACATTGACGCACGAACAAATTCGGCCGGACTGATGTGTTTGAGCTCTTCTTCAGACCAGTACAGATTGGCCATGGTCGGCAGTTCGACTTTAATCTTTGCGTTGATGTCTGTGGTAATCACGACATATTCCGACTGCAGGAGGTAAAAAGGGTCTTTTTTATAGTAATCATTATTCACCGTACCTTCATAAAAAATCCGGTAGCGGATCTCGTCGATGTGTTCTTTGTTATTGGTATAAATTTCCTCAATGCTTTCCAGTGCCATCTCATAATATTGCATTTCGTTTCCATAGCGGTAATTGAGGTTGAGGTCTTTGCCTTTCTTTACGAATTTTTCGTTCAGCTCGAAAACGGTTTTGATACCAAATCCGTCCAGCACCGATTCCATCTGTTTCAGGAAAACGTTTCCGGGATTCAGCCCGGAATTGGCTTTCTTCAGATCGTTATACAGCTTCAGCAGGCAGGCCATGGCAATAATGATCGGGATGATGGGAACCAGAAACAGCAGTTTGGCGCGCAAAATCGTTTCCGAAGAAATGGCAAACGGCATAATCACCAGGATCAGCATAATGACCATTAGTAGAATGATGTTGTTCCGGATGAAATTTTTATTGTTCAGCATCGAATGGATGGTCGTCCTGATGTACGGCTTTCCATCCATAAAATCAGCAAAGTTCCAGTCGAACAAAATATCCCTGATGGTTTCGCTTTTCGCTTCCTCTTTTGTTTTACACGCCGCTATCAGCATCGTATTGATGGCTCCCGCGCTGGTTCCTGCTACTTTAAGAAATCGGATCCCAAAAATTTCCAGGGCGTACAGATATCCTACTAATGCGCTTCCCCAGACCCCGCCGCCTTCCTGCACGAATTCCACATACTGGTTTCCTTCTTCATCCAGGAGGTCCGAAAATTCTTTGGCTGAAATAAGATCGTGCAATGCAGCCAGCTTTTCTTTGGATTCTTTTGAAAGGGTAGGGTCTTCTAGGACTTTTTGCAGGGCTTCAGGTTTCATGGTGATTGGTGCTTAAGTTATTTTGTTTGACGAAGATAATTTAATTCTGACCTGATAAAGACATCCCGACGACAATTTTTTCAATCTTTGCAGTTGATTTCAGTACATTGCAGACTATCAAGAACCCTTACCATTGCTTCCTTCGTGCATAAATAAACGTACAGATCACAACGACAGCCATTAATCCAAGGGTAAAAAAATACCCGTTTTTGTGGTGGAGTTCAGGCATATTGTCGAAGTTCATCCCGTATACCCCGGCGATAAACGTAATCGGTAAAAAATAGACGGAATACACGGCTAAAACTTTCATCACCTGGTTGGCCTTCTGATCCGAGAGGGCCAGGAACATCCCGATAAGGTTGGTTACCTGGATATTCAGATGGTCGAAATCGGCCACGACATCTTTATGCTTGTCTTTTAAATCATAAACTTCAGAATCCTGAAGGCCCAGCAGTTTAAATTTATCAATGGCATCCGAAGAAACCGTCAGTACCCTGGAATTGAGCCCCGATTTTCTTTTCAGCTTGTATAATCTTTTGATCTGGTTGGTGTGGTTGGTGTTTTTCAGGAAAATCTCATTTTCAATATTGTCCATGGTTTCCAGAAGGCTTACCGATTCGTCATCAAAACTTTTCATGATCAGAAGGGCAATCTTAAGGGCAATATTTTTGGCGGTGGTTTCCGTTTTCTGGCAGGAAAGCTGCTTTTGGGTTTCCGACAGGCTCTTGGTTTTCATCCGGTGAATGGTAATGATCATTCTTCCCAGAATAAAAATCCCGATTTTGGTGCTGATGTCGCTGATGGTGTTTAGGTTTTTCCGTTCCAGTTCAGTACTTTCCCGCAGCAGGAAAAATTTCACGTCGCCGTCCTCCTCATATTTCGGCAGGTGATTCGGATCCAGCGTATCCTCCAAAAGAAGATTGTTGATCTCATATCGTTCATGTAAAAACTTCAGGTCTTCCGCGGTAGGAGCCTCCACATCTATCCATTCGCACTGGGAATCGCGGTAAAGGGTAACAATTGCCATATCGTAAAAATACTAATATTTTGAAAAACTATGTGTCAAATAAGTTTATCTTTACCAAAATTAAAAAAACTATATGATTAAAAGTACCATAAAGGGGATCGGATTCCATGTTCCGGATCACGTTGTTACGAATGATGATTTAGCAAAATTAATGACCACCAATGACGAATGGATTACGGAAAGAACCGGCATCAAAGAAAGAAGACACCGGGAAAACCGCAACGATGCACAGGAAACCACTGCCTACCTGGGTTTTAAAGCCTCCGAAAAAGCCATAGCCAATGCCGGCCTGACTTCAAAAGATATTGATTATATTGTTTTCGCCACCCTTTCACCGGATTACTATTTTCCGGGCTGTGGTGTTTTGCTTCAGGACATGCTGGGCTGCGATACGATCGGCGCCCTGGATGTAAGAAACCAGTGTTCTGGGTTTGTCTATGCGATGAGCGTTGCCAATGCATTCATCAAATCCGGAACGTATAAAAATATTCTGGTCGTAGGTGCCGAAGTTCATTCTTTCGGACTGGATTTTTCCGATGAAGGCAGGGGAGTTTCCGTTATTTTCGGGGACGGCGCAGGTGCCATCGTCCTCTCTGCTACGATCAATGACGATGCAGGAGATGTACTGGCGGTGAATATGCATTCCGAAGGGAAATATGCCGACGAATTGTGTACCCAGTTTCCGGGTTCCAAGTATGGCTGGAGCGACCGTATGAGAAAAGAACCGGAGAATGTAACGAATAAAGAAGTGTACCCGATCATGAACGGAAACTTTGTTTTCAAGCATGCGGTAACACGATTCCCGGAAACGATGAAGGAGGCCCTGGATAAAGCCGGAAAAACGATCGAAGATGTGGATATGTTCATTCCACACCAGGCGAACTTACGGATTGCGCAGTTTGTACAGCAGAAATTCGGTCTGCCGGATGACAAAATCTTCAACAACATCCAGAAGTACGGAAATACGACCGCTGCCTCGATTCCCATCGCATTAAGCGAAGCCATTGAGCTGGGCAAAATCAAAAGAGGAGACCTTGTATTGCTTTCCGCCTTTGGAAGCGGCTTTACATGGGGAAGTGTTTTGTTTGAATATTAATAAAAAACTTTTTGAAATAGAAATCCGCTGTCTGAAAAGGCAGCGGATTTTTTTAGGTATATACAGGATTTAATCTTTCAAGAGCTTTTCGATCAGCTTATTCTGCATTTCCATCAGTTGGTTAATCTGGTGTTGGTTATTAATGACATTTTCTAATAAATTCTGGTCAGTCGTATTGTTGATTGTTGTATCACCAATATTTCCTACAGAAGAATTAGTGCTTTTTTCAACGTTATTGTTAACAATTGTATCTCCTTCTAAAAAATACTGAGGTTCCACTTTAAAAAAATCGGCAATCTTCTGCATAAAAATAAAATCCAGTTTTTCAATGGCTCCATTTTCAATTTTGCTGAGATAGCTCTGGGATACATCCAGCTGAAAAGCCAGGTCTTCCTGTGATATTTCTTTCTGCTCCCTTAATTTTTTTATTTTAAAACCGATACTATTGTTCATCATGATGGAAATTGAAATGTAAAGATAATGTTTTTACCATAATATTTTTATTCCAAAAGGAATAGCCTTTTATTCCTTTTGGAATTGTTAGCTAGGGAACCGTTTTTCATCTTTGGAAAAAGTTTCGCGAAATACTTTTGTTGTAAAAAATTATTATTAATTTCAAAATTCAAAACACATGAAAAGAATTTTTTTATTGGCAGCCTTTGGAGTTGCCGGAATGATGAATGCTAATATTTCAAAAGGAGAGAAAGCTGAATCAAAATTTTTTTATAATCCGATAAAATTTACATCATCTTGTGGTTATACCCAGTTTGTAGAAGTGGGACCTAATGATCAGCAAGACTGTTGGATGACAGACTTGCAGCAAATGGAAGAAGAATGTGCAAGTCCCTTTGAAAATCCTCAATATGGTTATAATCCATAGATTATTAAACTTTAAGAATGCGTAACTATTTTTTAATACTACTGATTTTTTCCTGCTTATTTTCATTTGCTCAGCAAAAAGAAGAAAAGTCTTTTTCTGATATTGAGGTGCAGTTCGAATATTCTTTTACCCGTGACACAACAGATGTTGATTTAAGTCACCGATCGAGAGAAATTATGGTTTTAGATTTTAACCCTAATTCATCTATATTTTACAGCCAACAATATCTTGCTGCAAGAAAAGTTTTTGAGCAAGCCGCTATTGATGCACAGACTTCGGCAAATGTAGAGATTCGTGCTGCTGATCTACCGAAATACAAGATATCTTATTCCATTCTCAGAAATGGATCAAGTATCTTTTACACCGGTAATATTTCACGTGACGTATATACATTTGAAAGTACCTATCTAAAATGGAAAACGGATTATAGTGAAACAAAAACAATTCTTGGTTATAAATGTAACAAAGCGACAACAGTTTTTAATAACAGACTGTTTACGGCTTGGTATACCAAACAAATTCCTATTTCTGAAGGGCCTTATCGATTTAAAGGTCTCACAGGTCTGATCCTTCAGGTCAGTGATGAAAAAAATTATCATTCTTTCAATGCAATAGGCATTGAGAAAAAGCAGGTTGAAATAAAACCTTTTTCTAAAGGTATTCCTGTAACCAGAGAGCAGTATTTAAAAAAGAGGGATGAATTCAAAAGTAATCCATACCCCGAAAGAAAGAATTTTCCAAAGGATAAGAGAGATCAAATGATTGAAGCGTTTAAAAAAGAAATTCCCTTAGAAAGCTAATGCTTATTAAAGGTCTAAAAAAAATCCGCAGAGCGTTCTGCGGATTTTTTTATGAAAGAATTATGTTCTAAAAAGTTAATGAAAAATATATAATATTGTATAACAATTAAACTTATGGTTCGTAAAATTATCTTTTTAATATCGGTTTTCAGTTACCTTTTTTATTCAGCACAAAAGGATCAGGCAAGTCTTGAGGTCGTTTACTATTTTAAAATAATTCCGGACTCATTAAACAGGGCAAATTTTACAGAATCTAATATGATTCTTAGATGCAATAAATACAAATCGATTTATTTTAGTCCTGCAATGGCAAGCTACTATGAGTATTTAAAAGATTATGCACAGAAAATTGATCCGAAAAAAATTGATGTTAATACCAGTAGGCCGAGTATTCCTAAAGTCAGACATAATGTATGGAAAGATGGAGATACTGTTATCGCTACGATTCCATTAGGAATGTATTTTTATACTTTTAGGGAACCTTCACTAAACTGGCAGTTAATGGATGAAATAAAAGAGATTCAGGGTATGAAATGTCAGTTGGCAAAAGTAAAGACCGAACATGATATTTTTTATGCATGGTATACGGCAGAAATTCCTTTTTCGGAGGGTCCTTTCAGATTTAAGGGATTACCCGGATTAATCTTGGAGGTCTACAATAAAAGTAAAACGATCGAATTTTCTGTTGCAAGTATTAAAAAATCTGAAAAAGAGATTGAAAAAATGGAGAGGGTATCCACCATCGATCTACAAGATAAAAAAGATTTTTTAAAAGCGAGAGATAAATGGTTGAAGTATCCATTTAACAATATTGTAAACAAAGAGATTGAGAAAAGAGGTCTGGAAGAAGTTAAAAAACTAAATGTTTTTTTAGATTAATATATAAACTTTTAAAAATGAATTCTATGAAAAAAATTTTTGTTATTGGAGCATTAGCTTTTTCTGCTTTATCATTTGCTAAGCAAAATGTAGAATCTGCTGAATTAAAAGAAAGTGCAAACACAGCATTTTTCAGAGGTGTTTATACTGTGACTTTTACATTACCATGTAACGGTCAAACAATTACTGCATATTATTATACAACAACTACTGAAGGTACACAAGCCTTTAATCAAGATTTAGCTTGGGCAGTAAATGTTACAGTTGATGAAAACTGTGGTGCTGGCGCATCGGGCGTTAATACCGGTTTTTAAGAAACTTCTAAATTTAGAATTACAGCTAAACTATATTTTATTGCTGATAAAATATATTATGCTTAAGTATTCTATTACTGAAAAAAGCCGCCTCAAAATGAGACGGCTTCTACTTTATTATTGTATAGTTAAACTCTTCAACAGCTTCTCAGTATCCGCTGAATCTTCACCTGATTTTTTTGCCAGTGCAATAGACTTTTCTGCCCAAAGCTTAGCGTTTTTCTTATCGCCTACTTTGTTGTAAAGGTTGGCCAAAGTATCGGTATTGGCGTAGTTTTCATTTTTCTTCACCGATTCCTGTGCCCAGGCCACGGCTTTTTCCAGAGACGCTTTATTGGTTACGTTCTCGAAGAAATTCCATGCTAAAGAATTCAGCTCTTCAGAACTCATAGCAGAGGTATCTTTATTCAGTTCAAGCGTCAGCTTTTCGTATGTTGCAATATCTTTATTTCGTAGTGCTCTGCCGGCCTGCGCCTTTTTCAGCGTTTTTTCAGCTTCTTCCTTAGACATGAACTTCTGGGCTTCCGTCAGGAAATAACTGTCGTTCCAGGATTTGGTATCGGCATTGTACGATTTTTTGAAGAGACTGCTGATCTTTATACTTTTATCGATGGCCTCATATTTTTCAGGAGTAATCATGTTGGAAATCTCTGCCTTTTTGGACTGGAATACTTTATACATCGGGCTGTCCGAAGTTTGTATTACCGATAAAAGCATCTGGATATCGTTTCTGTCCAGCTCTGTTTTGCTGTTGAAATAACGCTCCATTACTTTCCCTGAAAATTCAGGATCGCTGTACATGGTAAGGCCTGCCAGATTTTTCAGGAATTCAGGGTCTTTTTCTCCGTTTTCAAATTTCTGCTTTAGAGCGGTTAGCCTTTTGCTTGGATCTCCGGCATCTTTGGCAAACTGGATGAAGTCGTTTTCCTCCACATATCCTAATGTTCTGTGTACCAATTCCCCGTTTCCGTCTACGAAAAGATAAGTAGGAAAAGCTTTTACATTGTATTTTTTGGCAATCTCGATTCCTTCGCCTTTCTCCATATCGATTTTGGCATTTACGAAATTGGCGTTATAATAATCCCCTACAGTTTTCTGTGGAAATACATTTTTAGCCATCAGCTTACAAGGTCCGCACCAGGTGGTGTAAGCATCGATAAAAACCAGTTTGTTTTCTTTTTTGGCTTTGGCAAGAACCGTAGCGAAGTTGGATTCCTCAAATTTTATTCCCTGTGCAAAAGCGAAAGCTCCGATAAACAGGGCTGAGAATATTGCTATTTTTTTCATAATACTTTTTATTGGTTGCAAATGTAATAAATATGTCGACAAATCAGTCTTCATAATATAAAAATAGTTACAGAGATACTTTGATTATTTTCCATACCTTAGGTTAAATTAATCTTATTGACTGCCGGTAAATGTTTAAATTATCTTATAGAATTAATTGGATATATTAAATTTTATTAAAATATAAATTATTCTTAATTTTGTGAAAACTAAAAGACACAATCCGAATGTGATGAATTATTATAATAACCATGATAATTTGTAATTTATGTCTAAAAGTTTTCAGCAACTTTTGTTTTTCATTATTATTTCGATACCGCCGCTGGTCCAGGCAAAAAACGGATTTCAAAACCTATCTCCCAAGACCATACATACCGTTTTTTACGGATATTTTTCGGAAGCCTTAACAACAAATGATTTCCTAAGCGTTCCAGCGGATCTTCCGGAAGTATCGGGAGTTCTTACTGCCAGATCTTCAGAAGCACAGCCAGATCCCGTTTTAAAAAAGAAAAGCGGCGGGCTGAGTCTCGCAAAGGATGCTGCCATTATCATATTAAGCGGAATACTCATCATGTCTTTTTTCAGATTCAGGAAAATCCGTAAAAAGCAGCGTTCCAGACTCCGGCAGATCATCCGGAGCCGTCGGCAGTCGTCTGAAAGTGATCCTAATCCTGCTGCTGAAGAAGAGTATTGTTTTCCCAATATTTCCATAGAAGAAACTTTTGGAGATGAGAAGCAGCCTAACAGGCCGAAAACCGAATCTTTAATGACTCCCGAAACCGAGACCAAACTGCTGGAGCTGCTGGATATTTTTGAAAACGGCACTTTGTACAACAGCAAAAATATGTCTTTGCCTTTTCTCGCAGGAGAACTCAATACCAATACAAAATATCTTTCATTTGTGATCAACCGCTATAAAAGTGCTGATTTCAAAACATACATCAACCGTCTAAGAATACAGTATATCGTTAAGAGGCTTTCCGGAGACGAAAAGTACCGCCAATACAAGATCAGTATACTGGCTGATGAATGCGGTTTCTCTTCCCACAGCAAGTTTGCCTCTGTTTTTAAAACAATGACCGATTATTCGCCTTCGGCCTACATAAAACTGCTGGATGCCGGGAATCAGCCGGAAATCGATGGTTTTTTTGTGGAAGAAATGAGCTTATGACAGTATCCGTTAAGCGGAAAAGCTTTCTGTTTTCATGAAAACTGACATCCGTTTGCTTTCCCGTAAAAGACAAGGCGCCTATATTTGCCGCGGTTTTACGGATCAGACCATCGTTCTGACTCTGCCAATCAACGGAATAGATGCAGCGTAGAGCCTCACCTAAACACGATAACTAAAAAACTGCTGGCTTCATATTGTAAAATGTATAACCCCTATTTTACATCAATTATGAACATGAACAGTAAAAAATTAAAACGGATGAGAACAACTTGTACAGTCGTTTTGGCTGTCGCCTTTTCCAATTTTGCTTTTTCGCAGGTTGGTATCAATACAGTAACACCTTTAACGAGTTTGGATGTCACTGCCGGAAAGAGCGATGGCTCTTCTGCGGAAGGTATTTTGCCGCCGAGACTTACGGGAGATCAGATTAAAATGGCAGACAGCCGGTATTCTGCACAACACGCAGGAGTGATGGTGTATATAACCGCCCCGGTAACTGCAGCCAGTGCCAAAACCGTCAACATGACATCTGTCGGGATGTATATCTTTGATGGGATTGTATGGATGAAAATGATGCAGGGGGACAGCCGTAATTTCCTGACGGTTTCTGCCGGAGATATTAAAAACTCCGTATTGAATACCGATCATGCAGGATGGTACGTTTTAGACGGAAGATCGATTGCAACTCTTCCGGACGGTGCAAAATCCACCGCGCAGCTTTTAGGATTTACGGCAAATATTCCCGATGCCAGAGACCGTGTACTGAAAACGGGCGTAAACGGAGAAATCCCCGGAAGTACAGGGGGAGACAACTACTTATGGATTTCTCAGCTCAACCTGCCCGATATGAACTTCTTAGGAACCATAAGCGGAATTGCGCAAACTGCAGGATCCCACACGCACGGATCACCGGACGGTGGATTTCTATTGGGAGGAACAACAGTGAATAACGGGGCCGGCGGCTATCAGCCCGATCCCAATGCAACAGCCTGGGGCGGTATCGGTATGCTGGTAAATACTGCAGCCGCGGGATCACATATCCATACGGTAACCGGAACGGCAACGGTCCCTACCGGAGGAGCCGGAAAATCGATGGATAACAGGTCGGCCTATATGGTGGTAAATACGTTTATCTATCTGGGAGAATAAGAAGAATTGTAAAATTTTATATATACAGCCGGAAGCGATTGGCCGGTTAGTAAGGTTTGCAAATGCAAAACCGCAGATGTTCTGCGGTTTTGTTCTATTTTGTTGTTACGGTATCCCGTTTCATTGCCGTACTGTCCGAAGCGGAAGATTCAGAGTGGGCACTGGCCGAATCGCCCAGGCTGTTTCTCATATATTCCTTGTTGTGTTCTTCCTTAAATTCTTCCCTGTTCTCTTTTTTATCGGCACAGCTGCCTAAAAATAATAAGCCTAAAATACTGCCTATCCATAATTTTTTCATAGTAAATTCTTTAATGTTTAGTGTATATCAAATATAATGATAAAAAGTAAAAAGTAAAAAGTAAAAAGTAAAAAGTAAAAAGTAAAAAGTAAAAAGTAAAAAGTAAAAAGTAAAAAGTAAAAAGTAAAAAGTAAAAAGTAAAAAGTACCTTTAATAAATTTCAGAAAATGTAGATTATAAAGAGTAGAGGAGAAATGATGTAAAACAAAAAAATCCCCGGATTTTCATCTGAGGATTGGGGGGTAAATTTAATACTATCTCGCAGTAGCGGCAGTATCCATTTTCATTTTAATGCTGTCCGGATTACCGGTAGTCATGGTGTCGGTGGCAGCCGGTGCCATTGTAGCTGTATTATCTACCTTGACAGAATCCGAATTGCTTGTGGACATCGAAGATTCCTTTGTCCCGCAACTGATCGCAAACATTCCGACAGCTGCTATTAACACTAATTTTTTCATAATATTTTGTTTTGGTTGTGTGTCTTGTGCCTCCATCAGTTCAATAACCGTTCCGAAAATGAAGGTTAGCATTAATTATCAATAAATTAAATGGAAAATTATTGAAAAACTTCAGATTGTTTGATCTGTTCCTTCGGCTATTCCTTCGGGATTTACCTAAATTTATAAAAAATATGTAACCAAAATAAAAGCCCTGGAACCGAAATTCCAGGGCCTTATATCATTCATTGATGTCATTCATCATTTATTATCCGAGATACGGATATTTATAATCTTTAGGCGAAACAAATGTTTCTTTGACTGATCTTACGGACGTCCATCTCAACAGGTTCATTTTAGAACCCGCCTTATCATTCGTTCCTGAAGCTCTTCCGCCTCCGAAAGGCTGCTGACCAACTACGGCTCCTGTCGGTTTGTCGTTGATATAAAAGTTTCCGGATGCATTTTCCAATGCTTTGAAAGCTTCATTGATGGCATAACGGTCCTGTGCGAAAACAGACCCCGTCAATGAATAAGGAGATGAAGAATCTACCAGTTTAAGGGTTTCTTCCCATTGTGCATCTTCATACACGTAAACCGATAAAATCGGGCCGAAGATTTCCTCAACCATACTTTCGTACTGAGGATTTGTGGTTTCGATAACGGTAGGGTGTACAAACCATCCTTTGGAATCATCGGTTTTTCCGCCGATTACTACGTTTGCCTCTTCCGATGCATGGGCTCTGTCGATATATCCTTTGCACTTCTCGAAAGAGTTTTTATCAATTACTGCGTTTACAAAGTTAGACGGATCTTCAGGAGAACCTACTTTAATAGAAGAAATCTGTGTTTCCATTACTTTTTTTACGCCGGCCCAAAGAGACTGCGGAATATAAGCTCTGGAAGCTGCAGAACATTTCTGTCCCTGATATTCGAAGGCTCCTCTCACCAACGCCGTGGCTACTGCTTCCACATTAGCCGAAGGATGGGCAATCACAAAGTCTTTTCCTCCGGTTTCCCCAACGATTCTAGGATAAGTTCTGTAATTGTGAATTTGATCACCGATCATTTTCCACATGCCCTGGAATACTTTGGTAGAACCTGTAAAGTGAAGCCCGGCAAAATCACGGTGGGCCAATACTTTTTCAGCGGTTTCTTTTCCGTCGGTAAAGATCATGTTGATGACCCCTTTCGGAAGACCTGCCTCTGTAAGAACGTCCATGATTACTTTTGCAGAATAGATCTGCTTATCGGAAGGTTTCCAAACCACGACGTTTCCAAGCATGGCCATACAGGTCGGTAAATTACCGGAAATCGCCGTAAAGTTGAATGGGGTTACCGCAAAGCAGAACCCTTCCAGCGGTCTGTATTCCACACGGTTCCAGATTCCTGCATCGGACACCGGCTGCTCGGAATACATTTCCGTCATAAACTCTACATTGAATCTTAAGAAATCGATGAATTCACATGCCGCATCGATTTCAGCCTGATGAACATTTTTAGACTGTCCGATCATGGTGGCCGCGTTGATCACATCTCTGTACGGTCCGGCCAAAAGGTCGGCTGCTTTTAAGAAAATCGCTGCACGGTGTTCCCAGCCCAGTTCGTTCCATTCTTTTTTGGCTGCAAGGGCTGCGTTGATGGCGTCATCCACGTGCTGCATCGTTCCTCTGTGATAAAACCCGAAGTCATGGGCATGATCCTGAGGCGACTGAAGCTGAACTTTGTCTCCTGTCGTTACTTCTTCACCATTGATGATCATGGGGATTTCCACTTTCTCAGCCCACATTTTCCTGTATTGGGCGATCAGGCTTTTTACTTCCGGAGTTCCCGGAGCATAAGAATTTACCGGCTCGTTTACCGCAAAAGGTACTTGCGAAATTGCTTTTGCCATATTAGTTGTCTGTTTTTATTTGCTATGATACAAATTTACAACATTTATTTGAGGTCTCCGGCAAAGAGCGCGACGAATGGTGGATCGTCAATAGTCAATGGTGAATAGTCAATCCGCTCCACTTATCAATTTATTGTTATTGAATATAAAACCAGTTATTAAATTGGAATAAAAAGACCGTAATCAAAGCTTTCAACGCAATTCCACTCCTCCGGAGGGGTGGCGAAAATTATGAAATAATTTTTGACGGGGTGGTTTTTGAACGGCGAATTTTAATGCGCAGGAGAATAGTGAATAGCGAAATCGCCAATCAGTTTTTATGAGTCAAACACTTCCGACGCTCATAAAGTTTTTTGCAGAAAAAAAATCGCCTATTTTTCCTCTGCAAGGACACTCAGATAGGCCCAGCGTAAACTTTACACTCAGCAAATGACAGCAGGGGATAATGTGAATAGTTAATTTGGTACACTTGTCAATTGGTAAATGACGGGGTGCTTTTATAATGAATGATCAATAGTGAATGATCAATTTATGGCAGTCTTCACTTAAATTCTGTTTTAGTAAAACATTATTAAATTTTATTTTTTCTTAAAAAAATTCACCAGCAAAGCGATTGACAGTTCGCTATTGACCTTCTAAATCTTTTCGTTTTCCAGAATCTTCAGCACCAGCTTTTCCTCGTGAGTGAGACCGGCTTTCCCGTCATTTTGTTCGATTTGTTCGAGTTCGTCGAGGTATTTTTTGATGGTGTTGTTTTCGTAAAGGTTGATCACCAAAGGATGGACGTAGTATTTACGGCAGACCGTGCTGGTATTTCCCAAATGGGAAGCCACCATTTCCAGGGCCTCTTTTACTTTTTTCTTATATTCCGTATGGGTTTCCGCGTAACCGATTTCTTTAAAAGCAATCAGGGCACTTACCGTTCCAGACCAGGTTCTGAAATCTTTTGCCGTAAAATCTTCACCGCTGATTTCTTTGATATAATCATTTACCATTCCCGAATCTACGGTATGGCGATTTCCTTCATCATCAATATACTGGAAAAGTTCTCTCCCCGGAATATCTTTGCATTTCTGGATCAGCTTGGAAAGACGCCGGCTTTTTAGGTCGATGTCATGCATCACCCCTTTTTTGCCTTTGAAATGAAACATAATTTTCTGACCCTGTACTTTAACGTGTTTACCTTTTAAGGTTGTCAATCCGAAAGACCCGTAGAGTTTTTCATAAGCGTTGTTTCCGATCCGGATATTCGTTTTTTGCATTAAACTGACGATCAGTGCGAGGATTTTTCTTTTTTCGAAATTCCGGAGTGCCAGATCTTTTTCCACCTGAAGCCTTATATCAGGCAAGGCATATCCGAACTGAAGCATCCTGTAAAATTTGGTGTGGTTTCTCAGTGCGCTCCAAAGCGGATGGTAACGGTACTGTTTTCTTTGTTTCAGATCAAAACCCGTAGCCTGAAGATGGCCGTTATCCAAAGCACAAATCCAGACATTTTCCCAAGCAGGGGGTATCACCAGTTTGTTAATCCTGGTAATTTCTTCTTTATCCTTGATTTTTTCGCCGTCCTTGTAATAGGAATATTTTTTACCCGTTTTCTTCCGGGTAATTCCGGCTGTTTCTGCATCGGAGGTATATATAAGATGTACCGCCTTTGCAGAGGCCACCGGATCTTTCATAATTTTTACAATCTTTGAAGGCTTCAGATGTGAAATGAGGTCTAGGTCTGAATTTTCCATAAGACTTGGTTAAGAGTTCTTACCCCTTGAGAACAGCCACAAAATAATGGCTATTACGCCGACAACTACAATAATGCCCCACCACATACCTGCTTTAAAGATTGTTTCTACTGCTTCGCAGCTTGTTAACATCAGCAGACAAAATACTGTCATGCTGTATAAGCTCAAGTTTTTCATAATAATTTATTTTTGATGTTTATTATTTATTTAAATACGACGATGGTCAGCCTTCCATTTTTTAATGGATCTCTTAATTTCATCTCCGGAAATATTTTCATGAAGCGCTTTATAAAGCAGTTCTTTGAATTCATCGTCATAGGTAAATCTCAATGCTGCGATCTGGTCAAATGTCAATTTGCTTTCCACTTCATCAGACCTCAGCTGGAAAATCTCGAAATACCGCTGCTTAAATTCCAGCCTTACCATCCGGTCCTGCAGACCAAGTGCATAATGCTGTCTCATCATGATTGCCAGATAAAAAATCAGAAAAACAACAACGGAAAATAAAATCCAGATCAGCTCATGCGATTCATCATTAAAAATTTTATAAATCCCGAAAATTTCCAGGATCATCAATAGAGGAAGATAAATAAAATGATGTGGCGGATAAAATTTCCGGTGATTTTTATAATTCTGGCTTTCCATATTCTGGTATAAGCAATAACCTTTCCAAAAACTTTCAATTTCTGATCCGAACAGCATTTTGGACTGAAGAAATAGTGATTTTAAGGCTTAAATATAACGTAAGGTATAATTTTGTTATAAAATCTGAAATTTAATTCACCTGTACGTGGTTATATTTGAGTATATTAACGTCTTAATTTAAATGTCTTTCCCAAATGATCAGAAAAGGAATATTCATACTTGGTTTTTTAGTTTCCGCATTTTGTTTTAGTCAAAAATACAATTTTACTTACGCGTACACATTCAAGCCTGATTCGTTAAATTTAGAAAAAACAGAGACCGAACTGATGGGTCTGTTTATCGATAAGAACGGATCTACTTATTTCAGCCTGGCAAAAGTAAGAAGAGATTCTGCGATTGCACAGAAAATAGAACCAGACGCGATTTCCTCAGATAGGGCAGTATCAACAAACATCTTTCCCCAGGGAAAAATTCGTGGCATAATCCGGAAAAACTGGCGATCTAATGAAGTAATATCTTATCTTCCTGTGGGCACAGACCGGTTTAAAATCATGCAGCATATTACCTTGAATTGGCAGATCGGAACAGAAACTGCCCTTATACAAGGCAGGAAATGCCAGCTGGCAACCTTAGAATATAAAGGCAGAAAATATAATGCATGGTTTACCAATGAGATTCCTGTTTCCGAAGGGCCTTATAAATTTTGGGGACTTCCGGGATTGATCGTAAAGATCGAAGACACCAAAAAACAGCACATCTGGGAATTGAAAGGAATTGAAAAGTTCAGAAATATTAAACTTAATTTGTCTACATACATACCCGTAACAGAAAGCCGGTATAAAAAAGCCGTTGAAGATTACATGAAAGATCCGATGAGCAGGATGAGGGAACTTAAGCAAAGGTATAATATTACCAGTTTCACTTCAACTATGCCTGACGGGAGTTCATATTCAGATATGGAATATGAGAAAATGAGAACCAAGAAGATACAAGAAAGTTTTAGAGAAAATAATAATTCCATAGAGCTTACTGAACATGAATATTTTAAAGAATAAACTATTAATTACGGACAAAAATTAAAAACATTTCTGATCAGATCTGTAATTATTTTTAAACACCATATATCCGGCTTGTTTTATCTAGATTTTACTTAGAAAAAACGATACGGCAAGATGATGTTTATCTGAACGTTAATCCTGGCAGGCTTTATGCTGCAATAAAATCCGATAAAACATCACCAAACGCTGTCCGATAACCTTTAAATTCGTAACTTCACCTTTTTAAAATTATAGAAAAAATGACTTCAAAGGAAAAAGTAGCTGCGCTTCGTGAAGAGATGCAGAAAAATAATGTTGATGCATTTATAGTATACTCCGCGGACCCGCACATGAGCGAATATCTTCCTCAGGAGTGGCAGGAAAGAGCCTGGCTGTCAGGGTTTTTAGGCTCGGCAGGTTTTGTGGTAATAACCAAAGACAAAGCCGGGCTCTGGACCGACGGGCGGTATTTTACCCAGGCACCGATCGAACTGGCCGGATCGGGAATCGATCTTTTCAAAGATGGCATGGAGGGAACTCCCAACTACATCGACTGGATTATTTCTGAAATTCCTGAGAACGGAAAAGTAGCCGTGAATGCCCAGGCGACTTCCCACGCCAACTGGGAACTTCTGACTGAAAAATTAAACGCTAAAAATATTACCCTGGCCGATCTTCCTTTGCTGAAGGAAATCTGGAAAGACAGGGGAACACCTTCTAAAAATCCGATCTTCGTGCATCCTGTGGAAAGAGCAGGAAAATCGGTGATCGATAAAATAGCTGCCATCCGACAGAAAATGGAGGAGCAGTGTGCTACAGTACATATCATTTCGAGCCTGGATGATGTGGCCTGGACCTTAAATTTGAGAGGAAGTGATGTGGAAAGCAATCCTGTATTTTTAGGATATCTGTTGATTACAAAAAATGATGCGAAACTTTTCACAGACCTGGATAAACTGGATGTGGAATCGAGAAGGCAGATGGATGAAGCCTGGGTGAAAATGATGCCGTATGAAGAATTCTACAACTGCCTGAAAGCATTCAGCAATGAAAAAGTGTTGGTTTCGCCGAACAGCAACCAGTCGATTTTTGAAGCGCTGAAACCGGATAATGAATTCATCAAAGCGGCAGTACCGGGAAATCTGATGAAGGCCCAAAAGAATGAAACGGAGCTGGAAGGCTTCCGAAAAGTGATGGTACGCGACGGTGTTGCGATGGTGAAATTCCTGTACTGGCTAACGCACAATGCCGGAAAAGAAACCATGAACGAATATTCCATCGGAGAAAAGCTGAGGGGGTTTCGTGCGGAAGGAGAGAATTTTGTAGGCGAAAGCTTCGGAAGCATTATCGGCTACAAAGATAACGGTGCGATCATGCATTACTCTGCGAAAAAAGAAGGCAGCAAGGAAGTGACCAACGACGCCAGCATTCTGGTAGATTCCGGAGGACAATACCTTGAAGGAACAACGGATATTACAAGAACTTTGGCTTTAGGAGCCGTATCTGAGGAATTTAAAAGAAACTCCACTTTAGTACTGCAGGGACTAATCCGTCTTTCGATGGTGAAATTCCCAAAAGGAACGAGAGGAGTACAGCTTGATGCGATTGCCCGGCTGCCATTGTGGATGGAAGGTAAAGACTACAACCACGGTACCGGCCATGGCGTAGGAAGTTTCATGAACGTACATGAAGGTCCTCAGAATATCAGAAAAGACATGAATCCGCAGGAACTGATGTTAGGAATGGTGTGTTCCAACGAGCCGGGGTACTACCTGGAAGGCGAATACGGCATCCGTCATGAAAACCTGATCGCGGTAAAAGAATCCGCAACCACGATTCACGGGACTTTTTATGAATTTGAAACACTCACGTTCTGTCCGTTCTTTAAGGATACGATCGTTAAGGAAATCCTTTCCGAAGAAGAAATCACCTGGCTGAATACCTATCACAAAACCTGTGAGGAAAAATTGGCTTCATTCCTGGAAGGGGAGGTTAAAGAATGGTTCCTGGAACAGGTAAGTCCGCTTTAAAAGAACGTCAAGGCTTGAAGAGGTAAAAGGTTTTAATGCCGGAAGCTTTTCCGGTCGGTATACCTGCTAAATTTAAAGCAGCCTTGAAAAAAAATTACATAAAGAATCGTCCTGCTATTTTTTTGCGGGGCGATTCTTTTTTTAGAAATTACCGTATTTTATGGATGCTGTTTTAGCGGTTATCCTAAAAAACATAAGGAAAGCGGCCGATCTTATCCTTATATTAACAAAACATCGTCCATATCTTCCATAGTAAATTCAAAGCAGGAAAATAATCTCAATCTTTAAAGATGTTCTTTGATTAAGTAGCTGTTAATCATTTGATTTGACTTTTCCTTTGCAGAGTGGTTTAAAATGGGGAATAACCCCACACTGAGTTTTGCTGACACAAGGGAATGGTGAATTCTTCTTGTCAATGGGGTCAATTGTTAATTTTATATGCCCGCGCCAGTACATATTTGGTAAAAAGAAATCATGCGGCCGGTAAACATGTACCAATGGTCATATTATTCACGGCCTCATAGCCCGGATAGTAACGGATACCCCGCAGCATGGAAGGGAAATGATAGCTTAAGCCCGGGCCGGGAAAGGTGTGAGGAGTATGAGTGGATAGCCGGAAAAAGCTCCTGAAAAAAGACAGGTTTGCTTTACAGTGAATGGTTTAAAAAACGGGCAATCAGGTCATGAGACACCCATAATTAATTTTGTTTCCTTATAGAATTTGCCACTGACCTGTCTCCCCAATTGTGGCCATAGATAAACGGTATGGTGCATTGCAATTAAAAACCGTAAATTTGCAGCATGAATAACGATACGATTTGTGCGCTGGCTACGGCCAACGGCGTAGGTGCTCTGGGAATTATCCGTGTTTCAGGAAATGAAGCGTTGGCTGTGGTTCAGAAGTCTTTTCCGGGAAAAAATCTGGCCAGACAGAAGTCCCATACGATTCATTATGGCTATTTTATGGATGGAGAAGAGGCGATCGATGAGGTCATGCTTTCGATTTTCCTGGCGCCGAAAAGCTTTACGACCGAGAATTCCGTGGAAATTGCTTTTCACGGGTCGCCGCATATCGGAAAACGCATTCTGGAAACACTGATTAAAAACGGCGCGCGGATGGCCAAAGCCGGGGAATTTACGCTGCGGGCTTTCATCAACGGCCGGATCGACCTTTCCCAGGCCGAAGCCATTGCCGATGTGATTGCTTCAGAAAACGAAGCTTCAAGGAAAGTCGCCATCAGTCAGCTGAAAGGAGGGATTACGAATGAGATTTCATTTCTGAGAACGGACCTGCTTAATTTTGTTTCGCTGATCGAACTGGAGCTGGATTTTGCAGAAGAAGATGTGGAATTCGCCGACCGTACCGCTCTGAACCAACTTCTTGATAAGATCACTTTGAAATTAAACTCGCTGATTGAAAGTTTCCAGTACGGAAACGCCATCAAGAACGGAACTGCCGTGGCAATCATCGGAAAGCCCAACGCAGGAAAATCAACGCTGCTGAATGCACTTTTAAAAGAAGAGCGTGCGATCGTCAGCAACATCGCAGGAACAACACGGGATACGATTGAAGAGGTACTCCATATCAAAGGCCATGCATTCCGCCTGATCGATACGGCCGGATTGCGTGAAACCATGGATGAAATTGAAGCGATCGGGGTAAAAAAAGCGAGGGAAAAAGTGGCTGATGCCAATATTCTCGTTTACCTGGCCGATGCCGGAACTTCTGATTTTTCGGAAGATATCGAAATGATTCAATCATTATTGCGCGAAGATCTGAAACTGATTATCTGCGCTACAAAGATCGATGAAGTGATCCCGACCCAATATGAGAAAACAGAAAATGTCTTCCGGAAGGCCATTGCCCACGAATTTGATTTCATTAAAATTTCTGCGGTCGAAAACCAGAATATCCAGGATCTTAAAAACGAACTGTCTTCGTACGTCGAACAGCTTAAAGCTTCAGAAAACAACATCGTCATCACCAACCAGCGGCATTTTGAAGCGCTGCAGAAATCCCTGGAAGCCGTAGAGAAAGTCAAAGAAGCCATCACTTTCCGGATTTTTACCGAATTACTGGCCTATGAGCTGCGTAATGCACTGGAGCATCTCGGTGAGATCTCAGGAGAAGTGACGAATGATGAGGTGCTAGGGAATATTTTCAGTAAGTTTTGTATCGGGAAATAATTTAGCTTTTCTTTGATTTCTCTTTCTTTCTTTCTTTCTTTCTTTTATTTGATTATCAATTATTTACAAAAATTTTATTTTCTCTTTTTGGAGTTTATTTATATATTTGTACTACTTCTGTACCACTTCAGGCTATCAAAATAGTGAAAAGTAGTACAGAAGTAGTACAAATCCAAAATTATGAAAATATCACTTAGTCAAAGAAAATTGAAAGATGGAAGAATCAGTCTGTCGATTGAGTTTTATCGTGGTTCCGAAATTACTGAAGACGGAAAAAGAAAACATCTGAGAAGTTTTGAGAATCTAGATTCTTATTTAATTTCAGATCCAAAAACTGCAAAAGAAAAAAAAGAAAATAAAGAAGCTTTAGAATTTGCAGAAAACGTACTTGCAATTAGAAAAGCTGAATATGCCCAAGGAAGATTTGAATTAAAAAACACAGCAAAATCCAAAAGAATATTTCTAAACTTTTTTGCTNGAAAACGTACTTGCAATTAGAAAAGCTGAATATGCCCAAGGAAGATTTGAATTAAAAAACACAGCAAAATCCAAAAGAATATTTCTAAACTTTTTTGCTGAACTCACGGAAGAAAAGCAAAAGCAAGATACTTCTAATAATTACGGTAATTGGTTTTCTACGTTACAACATCTCAAAAAGATTGTTCCAAAAAATATGACTTTCGAAGAAATTGATGAAAGCTTCGTCAAGAAAGTTCATCGATATTTCGAAAAAGATGCTCTCACTAAAAGTGAGCTGCCACTTTCTCAGAACTCAAAATATTCATATTTCAACAAGTTTAAAGCTGCTCTAAGGAGTGCTTTCGATAATGGATATTTGACGATTAATTATGCTTCAAAAGTCAAATCCTTTGAACAAGCTGAAAGCCAAAGAGAATATCTGATTTTTGATGAATTACAACGATTAGCAAAAGCAGAATGTAAATATCCGGTTTTGAAAAAAGCTTTTCTTTTTTCGTGTTTATCAGGGTTGCGTTGGTCGGATATTAATACTTTGACCTGGAAAGAAGTTCGTGATGAAGGTGATGTTTCCAGAGTCAATTTCAGACAGGAAAAAACGGATGGTGTAGAATATCTTTATATCTCAAAACAAGCTAGAGAATTGTTGGGCGAAAGACAAGATCCACAAGAAAGAGTTTTCAAAGGTTTGAAATATGGAATGACCTATAATACTGAAATTATCCGTTGGTGTAATCGAGCTGCAGTTCCTAAGCATATTACTTTTCATTCAGCGAGACATACGAACGCCGTTCTGTTGTTGGAAAACGGTGCAGATATTTACACGGTTTCCAAAAGACTGGGACATCGGGAATTAAGAACAACACAGATTTACGCAAAAATTGTGGATAGCAAAATGAAGGAAGCTGCTGAGATTATTCCGGAATTAAATATCGAGTTATGAAAACTCCGCATTCTTTTTAAACTCGGTGCAAATCGCTTTTTAATCCAGTTGAATCCGGAATAATCTTTTTTAATCTTTTTACTTTTAAAATTAATCCAAAGTATTCTTATTTAACCCACAAGCTGTTGATAGTCTTTTATTTATGGTTTTTAATGTTGACTTTTGTTTCGTTAAATCAATTAAAAGAAACAGATGGAAAATAACGAAATCATCATTCATAAGCTCAATCGAATTGAAAAGCATATTTTCGGATTGAAAGCAATTCTTAATGTAGAAGAGCTTTCGGATTACACAGGATTCAAGAAATCCTATATCTATAAATTGGTTCATACCAACTCTATCCCATTTTCAAAACCTTCCGGAAAAATTCTATTCTTTGAACGAAAAAAGATTGACGAATGGCTTCTGAAAAACAGTCATAAATCTAACGATGAGATCCAACAGGAAGCAATAGAATTTTCTTTACGCAAAAAATAAAACCTAACTACTGCCATAGTTAGGTTTAAATGTTTGTTTTACTGGAAGTAAAGAGCAAATATAAAAATTATTTGTGACTCCTTCCAAAATCAAAAATGCTTTATGGAAGGAAATAAAATCCTGTATCAAATCGAGACAGAAACGAAAACCATATTCGACAGAGCGATTAATTATTTAAATTCAAAATATTCAATAAGATTCAACACAATCTCTCTTGAGCTTGAAATTAAACTTGTTTCGGATAAAAAATGGTCAGCACTCAATTTGAACTCATTATTTATAGAACTTGTCAGATCAGGAATTGATATTCCGATTAATAAATTGGAGATTCTGGTCAGAAGTCATTTGATTCAGCAGTACAATCCGATTCGGGAATATTTCGAAAACTTGGAAAATTGGGACAACGATAACCATATCAGTAAGCTTTGCAGTTATGTAAAGACGACCGATGATAAATCCTTCCAAAAATATTTCGAAAAATGGCTGACCAGGACTGTAAACTGCGCATTGAAACCTGGCTACATCAACAAACAGTGTTTTGTGCTGTTCAATACTAAGCAGAATAGTGGAAAGACGAGTTTTCTGCGATTTCTCATTCCTGCAAATCTTGAACAGTATTATACAGAAGACATTGGTGTTGATAAAGACGGCTTAATTTCTTTATGCAAAAATCTTCTGGTCAATATTGATGAGCTTTCAGTAATGTCAAAAACAGATGTTAATATTCTTAAGTCCTTCATTTCAAAAAATACCGTCAATGCAAGATTGCCTTACGATAGAAAATCGTCATTGATGCACCGAACGGCGTCGTTTTGTGGCTCTACCAACCGGTCGGATTTTTTAACCGATGAAACCGGAAGTGTACGTTGGCAGATTTTTGAAGTTTTAGAGATTGATTTCAATTATTCAAAGGAAATCAATATTGAAAAAGTTTGGTCTCAAGCATACTATAATGCTTTTGAAAGGAAAAATTATAATCCGGAACTCACGGCTGAAGATATCCAGGAAAATGAAAAGCGGAATGAAAAATTCAAGCAGGTATCCCTGGAACAAGAAATTATCCTTAGTCATTTCGAAAAATCCAAACTGCAAAGTGAATTTCTAACACCTTCGGACATTATGCTTGCTATGAATAATGCGCTCGGTGTACGGCTGAACATCATAAAAATTGGTAAAGCCTTGACTGCACTAAACTACGACAGAATAAAACATCCTAAAAGACAAGTCTATGGATATTTGATCCGAAGGAAAATTGACGAATGATATAATCTAAGAAGCTGTTTGAGTTATTTATTTTGAAAAA
>NZ_JBHGAQ010000012.1:0-142650 GCF_042610505.1 Chryseobacterium sp. sg2396
TAAAATAGACTTTTTTTTAAATATAATTGGTATTAATCCGGAAAGTTGTTCCGTTTTTGGCGGTTACGAAAAAGGCTGCCCATTGTGGACAGCCCTTTAATATTTGCATTATCGATTGATTGATTATTTATTCCCTGTTTTTCAGTAGAATCCAGCCGGAATGGTTCATATTGGCTTTTGATTTCGGATACTGGAAATTGAATTTATACCAGTATGTCGCTGTCGGCAATCTTTTTCCTCCAAGCGTTCCGTCCCAGACAGGATTTTGCTTTGAGAACCTGAACAGTTCAGAACCATATCGGTCATAAACAGATCCCGTAAAGTTATTGAATGAGCCGAGTGCTGTAAGATCCAGCGTATCGTTAACACCATCCTGATTCGGTGTGATGATATTGGAAATATTAAAAGTAAAGAACTCCAATGCTCCTACACAATGCGTTCCCACTGTTCTCACCTGAATATTGTAATTCGCATTGTTGATAAGTCCTGGGAATACATTGGAAGCCTGCCATGTAATACCGCCATCTACAGAATATTCCGCCGTCTGAGGGATATTATTGATCATTGGAACTTCTGCAGAAATCGTCAGCGTATTATTGCTGTACTCAAGATTCGTTACATAAGGAGATGCTGCCGCCATTACCTTTGCCGTGAAAGTTCTTTCACAGAATCCGTTTTTGATTTTTACGGAATAAATTCCCCACTGGTCTACATCGATGGTTCTGGTAACGGCACCGGTACTCCAAAGATAAGTATAGTTAGGTCCCGCTCCGGCATCAAGCGTTACCCGGTCTCCCGCACATATTTCCACATCACGTAAAGAAGAAACGATCTCAGGCACCACCTCAACGGTAATTTTAGCAGGCAATAAAGACTTACAGCCTTTCGCTCCTATCGCATATACCTGGAAAGTAGTGGTATTATAAACGGTTGCCGATTGTGTGTTTCCTGTTCCTGAGAAATTTGCCCACTCATACGTCACTCCTCCGCTTGCGGTAAAGTTTACCGTTGTTCCCGGGCACACTTTGATATCTGAAGCCACAAGAGTAGCCGTAGGTCTTGCTTCTTTTGATAATGTTAATTTTACAGTCTTGCTGCAGAAGCCTCCGTTAGAAACCACGACATACAAAATCTGGCCATCGGTACCGTTATAATGAAGAATATCAGTAATATAATTATTGTTCTGGGCAATGGCATCTGCCTGGTTCACATAAAAATGGAATACTGCTCCGGGAGTTGTACTGATCGAAGGCATGGCATCCGTTAGATCGAACCATGTAATGTCCGGCGTGGAACACAGCTGTAAAGTAGCATCCGCTGCTGCCGGTGTGGTTCCTCCATTAATTTTAATACTGGCTTTTCCCGGACAAGGACTTCCCGGAAACGTTACCTGAATTTCGTAGTTCCCAGGTTGTGTCGCCGTGATCGTAGGGGATGTTGCTCCCGGTATTGCTACACCGTTGAAGAACCATTGGTAATTCATATTGGGATCACTTACAGAAGCCGTAATCACCTGCGGGGTATTGTCACAGACGTTAATTTCTTCAGGCAGTGTGGCCCCAGAAGGATCATGTAATTCCACCCCGATATTAAAAGATCCTCCATCTAAAAATACTGCAGAATCATAACTGCTGTCAATAGCATCCGCTAAAACCATTTTGAAATGATAAGACTGTCCCGGAACTACCGTTGCCGTTGCCTGCAACGGGATTGTTCTTCCGTTGAAATTCGTCTCGATATTGGTCGTATTATAACCTCCAAAAAAAGCAACATTTGGTGCACCACATCCCATATTTGTTCCCGAAAAACTGTTCTGTGGGTGAATATTGGTTACACTTACCGGTCCGGTTCCAGGAGCAGGCAATATAGCCATGTTGACATACGGTCCGCCAGCTACGGGTTTTAACAATAAAGCAAATGCATCTGAGAAACTGCAAGGGAAAGATCCTGTATATTCTTCAGATGCAAAAAGATAATTGAATTTTACCTGGCTTGAAGTCGGAACAAAGTCAAACTCTAAAACAACCGCATCATTGAGTGTTACGGAAGGGCTTGTAGCCGCTACAAGATCAGGATCGCTGCCTGTAGGCAGGTCATCTCCTAAAGTTGTACTTATATAAGCGTTACCCGCTTTTTGAGCATATCCGGTGGATAAGACAATGCCATCTTTAAAAGGAAAACTGGTAGTCCCTCTGTTAAAATATCCCCATGATCTGTTGGCGTCGGCTGCAGTAAGGTTCGGACTTACCTGAACATTAGATACATTGGGTGTAACGCATGAATTTGTACCTGAAGAAATCAGGACATCCTTTACCAGCTGCAGGGGTGTATATGCTGATGCAGGATAAGTAGGGGCATTTACATCAATAAACGCACCCGCCTTCATCGTTAAAGCAGAAGCCTTTTCCTGCTGAGGCTTTCTGTTTAAAGTTTTTTGTGAATACAGTAGACCTGATGAGGAAGCTAAAAAGGAAAACAACAGGAGATATCTCTTCATAATATTTTTGTTTCAACAAATTTAATTTTTTTCTGTTAAAATCGCATATATAAATAGCTTTTTTATGCATAACAATAAAAAAACCTCTCAAAGTGAGAGGTTCTAATTTAAATATCTTTTAATTTCTGTTTTTCAGCAAAATCCATCCGCTACGAAGCTCAAGTTTTTTACTTGCCGGATTTTCCCATTGTACCCGGTACCAGTACGTGGCTGTCGGAAGAACAAGGCTTCCTCTGAGCATTCCGTTCCATACCGTATTGTTTTTACCTGCTTTGAATACTTCCTGCCCGTATCTGTCGAAGATAGATGCTGCGAAATTATTGTAGGTGCTTATTCCGGTAAAGTCAACCGTATCATTTCTACCGTCGGAATTCGGAGTTATGGCATTGGTTACTACAAAAGTGAAAAAGGCAAGAGAAGTGTAACATTTAGCATCTTTTACCCTTACAAGCAAAGTATAGTTTGTATTGTCCAGCACATTGTAAAAAACATTGGAAGCCTGCCAGTTGACTCCTCCGTTGATGGAATATTCTAACGTCCCATTGGTAGGATTCGTTGCAGTCAGGGTAAGTATATTTTTTTCATACGTCACATTCGTAAACTGCGGCAGCGCAGGGTTGATCAGCTGAGCCGAGAATACTTTGGAACAGGTTCCGTTGCTGATTGTTACCGAATATATTCCCGGGGTATTTGCAGAAATAGTCTGTGTGGTTGCCCCCGTATTCCAAATATAGGTATAATTCGGCCCCGATCCGGCATCCAGAATGGCATTGTCTCCTGCACAGGCATACACATCCTGCAGTGTAGAAACGATAGCCGGCACTACTTGTATGGTAATGGAAGTTGGTGTAGCCACTTTACAGCCATTTCCTCCCAATGCATATACAGAATATGTTGTTGTAGCGGTAGGGGAAACAATCTGGGTACTTCCGTTTCCAGGTAATCCCACCCACTCGTAAGTTACACCACCGGTTGCGGTTAAGGTAACGGATTCCCCGGCACATATTTTAGACTTTGAAGCGGCAAGTACAGCTACCGGAGGACCCACAGTTATCGTAATCGTCGCCTGATTTGTAGAAATACAGCCATTGGCTCCTACTGCAAATACCGTATAAGTCGTGGTGCCGGACGGGGAAACCACCTGCGTATTTCCATTTCCTGGAAGACCTCCACCCCAGTTATAAGTAACCCCTCCCGAAGCGGTTAGGGTAACCGATTCTCCCGGGCAGATCTGTGTCGCTGTGGAAGTTAATGCCGCCACCGGAGCTGTTGTATTCTGGGTTACCGTTACACTGGCCGTATAGCTGCAGTTTAGGTTACCCGGCTGATTAACATTGGTTACCGTTAAAGTATATACGCCTCCAGCATTTACAACAGGAGCCAGAGTATTTCCTCCGGAAACAATATTTCCTCCGCCGGCTGCCGTCCATGCAATCGTGGAACCTGAAGGAATTACAGAAGAGGAGGCATTCAGCGTAATCTGAGGCGTTGTACAGGTAATCTGCTGCGTCGGGTTGATGGTTAATGTCGTCTGTGGCGTTGTCTGAAGCTGTAGCGTAACCACGTATTTACATCCGCCGTTTACTACCAGAACATACATGGTCTGACCTCCTGCACTGTTAAATGATGCAGGATTGGCAATCGTATTGCCATTAGCTGCATTGGCATCGGCTGCATTCAGGTAGTAAGAGAATGTAACGCCTGAAGCCGTTGTGATCTGAGGCTGGGCCTCGGTTAAATTATAATTAATTCCGCCCTGCTGATAGCATTTCAGCAAAGTGGCATTGTTTACAGTGATCGGCTGTGTAACCTGTATGGTAATCGTTGCCGGTGTCTGGGACACACAACCGTTCGCGCCTACTGCATTTACGGTATACGTTGTTGTTGTAGTCGGAGATACGGTTTGGGTGGCACCGTTTCCGGTAAGCCCCGTCCAGTTGTATGTAGCACCTCCCGAAGCGGTTAAGGTTACAGACTGGCCGGCACAGATCAGGGTGCTGGAAGCCGTAAGCCCCGTCGTAGGAGGCGCACTGTCTCCCGTAACCGTTACACTCGCGGTATTGGTACAGGTTAAATTCCCGGGTTGATAGGTATTGGAAATAGTTAAGGTATAGGTACCTGCAGCATTCACCACCGGATTTAAAGTATTTGCTCCCGAAATGATATTTCCGTTGGTCGTTGTCCAGTTGAAGGTAGCCCCGGAAGGATACGTTGAACCGGAAGCATTAAGGGTCACCTGTGGATTTGAACACGTCAGAACCCCCGGTGTCGCAATGGAAGCAGTTATCTGAGCGGCTTTTACCAGTTGCAGTTCGGCAACTTTTGAGCAGAAACCGTTTTTAACCAAAACATATACGGTCTGCCCGGCACTTGGAAAAGCGGTAGGTGTAGTAATTGTATTTCCGTTTCCTGCCAATGCATCGGACTGATTTATATAGTACGAGAAAGTAGCCCCGGGTGTTGTACTGATCGAATTTTGAGCCGAGGTCAAATTAAATACTGCATTCCCCTGTGTATAACAGGCAGTAAGCGTAGCATTCTGTACAGTGGGTGATGTTCCCCCGACTATGGTAACAGAAGCCGTTCCCGGACATGTATTTCCCGGTAAAAATACCTGAACACTATATGTACCGGGTTGTGTAGCTGTGTAAGAAGGCTGATTGGCGCCGGGAATAGGATTCGATCCCAGATACCACTGGTAGGTGGCACCGCCCCCCTGAACCGAAGCCGTAAAGGTCTGCGGAGCATTATCACATACATTGATCGATGAAGGAAGTGCTACCCCTGCCGGATTCAGCAGCTGAACGCCTATATCAAAAGATCCGGCCTCCAGAAAAACTGCAGAATCAAAGTTGGAATCCTGGTAATCTGCCAATACCATTTTAAAGTGATAGGTCTGTCCTGGAATTACGGTAGCCGTTGCCGTTAAAGGTACCGTTCGCCCGTTGAAATTGGTTTCTACCTGAGGGATATTGTATCCTCCGAAATAGGCGACATTAGCTGCCCCGCAGGATAATGGTGCTCCGCTCTGATATTGTGTGGCCGGGTGGATATTTGTTACGCTTACCGGTCCTGCTCCTCCCGGAAGAACCGCAAGGTTAGTATAAGGATCTCCTACTTTTTTCAGTAACAGCGCAAAGCCGTCACTGATGGTGCAGGGAAAGTTGGTCTGATATTCTTTAGAAGCAAACAGGTATCTGAAAGTAACTTTTGTAGATGCCGGAACGAAATCAAATTCAATATAAGTGGCATCATTCAGCTGGCTGTTTGGAACCCCTAATGCTGCTGCCAGATCTGCATCTCCTCCCGTTCCGAGAGGATCACTCAGTGTTCCCTGTAAGTCATTTCCAGCTTTTCTCGCATATCCTGTTGTAAGCACGATTCCTTTGGCAAAAGGAAAGTTGGTCGTCGCTTTATTAAAATATCCCCAGCTTCTGTTCTGGTTGGTCACTGCTAAATTCGGAGAAACGGCAACATTCGTAACGTTTGCTGCAGAACAGGTAGACCCACCGCTGATCAGTACATCTTTTACCAACTGGGTAATACTGAATCCGGATTCAGGATATGCGGCGGTATTTACATCTATAAAAGCGCCGGCCTTCATATTTTCCGCAGTTTTTTTAATGGCTACTCCTTTTGCATCCCTGTTCTGGGCAGAAAGAAAGCCTGCTGCAAAAACTAAAAACAAAGCCAAAAATAAATTTTTTGTCCTCCTATCTAACATTTTAAATTATTTTAAACAAAAATACTATTTTTTTTAATTGAATTTCAATCCCTGGCAAATTGCGTTGCCGTAAATACAATTAATTTAATTTTAAAAAGATTAATTTTCATTCTTTTTAAAACGGAAAAAAGGCCAACAAATTGTCGGCCTTTCTTAAATCTTATTCAAAATTCTTCAGTAAAATCCATCCTGTTTTTACGACAGGTTTTTTACTGGCGGGATCTTCAAAACTTACCTGGTACCAGTATGAAGCGGTATTAAGGCGTTTGCCCTGGAAATAGCCGTCCCAGTATGGCTGCAGTTTACTTTCCCTGTATACTTCTTTTCCATAACGGTCGAAGATGGAAGCTTTGAAATCCTTATTTTCATTTACGCCCCGGAAATCGATAATATCGTTGATATTATCTCCGTTCGGTGTGATCACATTCTGTATAACAAAGGTAAAGTATTCAAGGAAACCTACACAACTTGTATTTTTTACTCTGACCCTAATGGAAATCACCTTATTTCGGGGAACATTGGTGAAAGTATTTGAGCTTTGCCATGTCAGTCCATTATCTATGGAATATTCAAGTGTTCCGTTGCTTGGATTGCTTGCTGTAAGGATCATGGTTCCGTTCTCGTTATAGTTTACATTAATTATTTCAGGAATAACAGCCTGAATTACCTGTACCGTAAACACTTTTGAACATACTCCATTATTGATGGTCACGGCATATGCACCCGGCGTTCCGACTGAAATGGTCTGGGTAGTTGCACCCGTATTCCAAAGGTATGTGTAATTGGGACCTGCTCCGGCATCGAGTGTAATTTTATCGCCCTGGCAGATATAACCGCCTTTCACGTTAGAAACAATAGCAGGTACCACTTCTATTGTAATCGTTGCGGGGGTAGCAGACTGGCAACCGTTTGCAGCAATTCCGTTTACCGTATAGGTTGTCGTTGTATTCGGTGTGACGGTCTTTACATTTCCGTTTCCTGAAAGACCAGACCATACATAAGTAAGCGCGCCTGTAGCAGTAAGTACCACCGATTCGCCCTGACAGATTTTATATCTCGGCGCAGTTAAAGCCACGACAGGCTTTACAAGATCCTCAGCTACGGTTACTGAAGTAGTGGCCGTACAGGTTGCGCCGGGCTGATATACTTTTGTAATTGTTAAGGTATAAGTTCCGCCTTTATTAACGACCGGACTTGATGTGGTAGCCCCTGAAACGATATTACCGCCTCCTGAAGCCACCCAATTAAAGGTTGCTCCTGACGGATATACCGATGCTCCGGCATTCAGCGTAATCTGTGGGACAGCACAGGTAATCTTTTGTGGAGTCGCGATGGAAGCCGTCATTTGCGGCGCTTTTACCAACTGAAGCTGAGCCACTTTTGAACAGAATCCTTTTGCTACATTTACATAAATAGTCTGCCCTCCTGCACTTGAAAAATTGGTAGGAGTGGTAATATTAGAATTATTTCCGGCAACGGCATCTGCCTGATTGAGATAATATTTAAAGGTTACGCCTGTCGTTGTCGTTAAATACGGTTCTGCCTGGGTAAGGTTGAAAGTGGCATTTCCCGTAGCATAACAGGCAGTGAGTGTGGCATTCTGAACCACAGGGCTTGTACCACCGACAATGGTAACCGTTGCGGAAGCCGGACAGGTATTCCCGGGAACCTGTACCTGGACCTGATATACCCCCGGTGCGGTGGCAACATACGTTCCGCTGGTGGCTCCGTTAATAGCCACGCCATTGAGGTACCACTGGTAAGTTAGCCCCGTTACATTAGAAACCTGTGCTACCAAAGTCTGAGGGGTATTGTCACACATGTTAAGCGTACTCGGCAATACGGCTCCGGTTCCGTCTACAAGCTGAATTCCTATATCGAAAGATCCTCCTTCTATAAATACGGCAGAATCAAACGCGGTGTCTCTGTAATCGGAAAGCACCATCTTGAAATGATAGGATACTCCCGGTGTTACTGTGGCAGTTGCCGTTAAAGGAATGGTTCTCCCTTCGTAATTCGTTACAATATTAGAAGCAGAATTATATCCTGCAAAATAAGTTTCATTAATGGCAGGGCATACTCCTGAAATGGCCGGATGAATATTGGTCATTGATACAGGCCCTGCCCCTCCCGGCAGAACAGCCACATTTACATACGGTCCTCCTGCAGTAGGCTTGATCAACAATGCAAAAGCATCAGAATATTGACAAGGATATGAGCCCGTATATTCTTCAGAAGCAAAGATGTAATTGAATTTAACCTGCGAGGAATTTGGTACGAAATCAAATTCCAGCATGACATTATCCTTATAATGGTCGTTGGGATTGGGGTTAGGCACTGCTGCCAGAAGATCGGGATCATCCTGGCCCGCCCCTGTTACTGCCGTACTTACACTGGAGGCAACATTTCCGGCCTGTCTTGCATAACCCGTTGTCAAAACAATCCCGTCCGTAAAAGGGAAATTGGTTGTTCCTTTATGGAAATATCCCCAAAACCGGTCATTATCCGTAGCGGGTTGGTTTGGAGTTACCGTTACATTTGATACGTTAGGAACCGAGCAGGTAGATCCACCGTTGATCAGAATATTTTTTACAAGCTGTTCAGGGGTGTAAGTGGATGGGGTATAACCGGCAGCGTTCACATCTATAAAAACACCTGCTTTGTTGTTGGCTGAAGTTACAATATTTTTGGGCGGTTTTCTCTGTCCCAGCAAAGATGCTGAGACCGTTAGAAACATTAAGATAAAATAGTAGCTTTTTAGTCTATAATTTAACATTTTGATATTGTTTGTTCAAAAATAATGATTTTTTCATTAAAATTCCTCTAAAAAAACACCCACTTTTATCGAAAATTTAATTTTCTATAAAAATACATAAAAAGAGATATTATATCTGTTTAAATAGAAAAAGACTGATAAAATTATCAGTCATTCAGTTTATCATTAATATCACAGTTAAGCCTATTCCTTTTTGAGAGCGTCGATCATATTCTGCAGTTCTTCTATTTTGTCCTTTAAAGCCTTTATTTCGTTTTTATTAGAACTTACATTGCTTTTAAGCATGACATTTTTAGCTCTCTCGCTATGATCTTCTTCATCTTCCTCTTCATTAATTTCTTCGATATCTTCCTGGATGTCTTCAATATCTTCGTTAATTTCTTCGATGTCCTCGCTGATCTCTTCGATATCCTCGCTGATTTCCTCAATGTCTTCCTGAATATCTTCAATATCCTCCTGGATATCCTCGATTTTCTCATGGCTTTTATTAACGGACATCTGGATAAAAATAGCAAGATAGATAGCCTCGAGCGAAACTACCGTGGTAAGAATCAGAAGCATTTTATCAAATTCCACCAGATGCAGCAAGGGCAAAAGAAAAGAAATGATAAAAAATAAGGTATGCGCAATCAGCGAAGGAATCGAACCGATCCACCAGGTAATACCGTTTGCAATTTTTTCTAAAACTTCCGTTTTTTCTTCGTACTTTTTCATTGTGTGCTGTTTTTATAGCAATTCTTTAGTAACTCCCAGTCCGAAAAGAGCAAAATCGTATTTTGCAGGGTCCTTATCATCAAATGTCCTGATAACAAGATCAAGTTCTTCCACGGTTTTCCAGTCGTTCTGTGTCCGCGAAATCAGTCCCAGCTTCCGGGAAATATTCCCCGTATGCACATCCAGCGGGATCGAAAGATATTTAGGATCAATATTTTCCCAAATTCCGAAATCCACTCCGCGTTTGTCTTTACGGACCATCCAGCGCAGGAACATAATAATTCTTTTTGTAGATGAATTCTTATAAGGCGAACTCACATGTTTATGGCTCCTGTGTTTTTCAGTTCCCAGAAATTGTGTTCTGAAACGTTCTATGGCATGACCGAAATTCGTTTCCGGATTATGGACGGTGAATAAATCTTCCAGGCTTTCATGTTGGGAATAAATCCTTTTAAACTGATTGATAAAATATATAAAATCCTCTCCGTTAAAAGTTCTGTGGATGCTTTTATCCTGAATCTCTTTCAGATCTTTTTCAGAATGGTTCAGTACAAAATCATACGGTGAGTTTCCCATGACCTCAAGCATCTTATCCGCCGATTTTATGATAGCTTTCCGGTTTCCCCACGAGATCGTAGCAGCCAGAAATCCTGCAATCTCAATGTCCTGCTGTAAAGAAAAACGGTGCGGGATCCGGATAGGATCATTCTCTATAAATTCCGGATGGTTGTACTGATCCGCCTTTTCATCTAAGAAGATTTTCAATTCTTCAAACTTCAACATACAATTTTAAATTTTTACCGGCTCCAGTGCTTTCGGCAGAAAAGTGTTCGGAAAAATCGTTCTCGCTTCATCCGTAAACACCGTCAAATCGCCATATCTATTGGAAAAATGCCCCAAAATAAGTTTACCTACCTCAGCTTTCTGTGCAATAACCGCCGCTTCCCTGGCGGTGGTATGACCGGTGTAATCGGCCATTTCTTTAAGATCATGCAGAAAGGTAGACTCGTGATACAATACCGTGGCATTCTTTATAACCGGAATCACACTTTCCAGATAGCGGGTGTCGCTGCAGAAAGCATAAGATACCGATGGCGCGGGATCAACGGTAAGGATTTCGTTTTTCAGCACGTAACCATCACTTAACACAAAATCCTTTCCTGCTTTGATGTTATGGTAATCACAGGTTTCAATCTCGCTGTACTTGGCAATTTCCTTCATATTGAGGTGGCGGTCTTTAGGTTTTTCCCTGAAAAGATAGCCGTTGCAGTAGATCCTGTGGTCCAGAGGAATGGTATAAACCTCTACCCTGTTGTCTTCATAAATTTTTTCCGAATAGTTTTTATCCAGCTCATGATATACCACTTCAAAACCGCGGTGGGTTTCCGTAATGGTAAAAATGGTTTCGAGCATTTTCTTAATTCCCAGCGGGCCGTAAACATGCAGCGGCGTTTCCCTTCCCAACAGCCTGAAAGATGCAATAAGACCGGGCAGACCAAAACAGTGGTCGCCATGAAGATGGGAGATAAAAATATGGTTGATTTTTGAAAATTTGGCTTTGGCTTTTCTCAGCTGCACCTGCGTACCTTCCCCGCAGTCGATCAGGAAAGACCGTTCCTCCATTTCCAGGAACTGCGCGGTGGGCGAAGAATTAACCGTAGGAATTGCCGAATTGAAGCCTAATATGGTAAGATAAGTACTCAAATCAATAGTTTATTATATACACAAAGGTACGGATTAAGATTAAAGTTAAGGCAAAAGCTGAAAGTCAGATTGAAAGCCGGATACCTATCACCTCAAACTTTATTTAGCCTTTCCCTTTCAGAAACTCAAGAAACAAATCCAGTGCCTGTTTTCGGTGGCTGATTTTATTTTTATCCTGAGGTTCCATTTCAGCAAAGGTCATTTCATAGCCTTCCGGAACAAAAATCGGATCGTAACCGAAGCCTTTGAAACCCTTGTTTTGTTCCAGCAAATTACCGTGAGCCCTTCCGTCGAAGTACTTTGCTCCGTTTTCGTCATAGTAGCAGAGAACGGTGATAAAGTAGGCTTTCCGGTTTTTAATCCCTTCCATTTCACTCAGTACCTTTTCTATATTTTTGGCAAAATCGTGATCGCCTGCATACCTTGCGGAAAAAATCCCGGGCCTTCCGTCCAATAATTCTACGACCAGTCCGCTGTCGTCTCCCAAACTCGGAATTCCTGTTTTTTCAAAGCAGTGTTTGGCTTTAATCAGCGCATTGGCATTGAAGGAGTCCCCGTCTTCTACAATTTCGTCGTGAATATCATAATCCGTCAGGCTTTTGACTATGAAATGATCGCCTAAGATCTGTTGGATCTCCTCTTTTTTATGGATGTTGTGTGTAGCAACCAGTAATTCCATATCCGTTTTCATTTTAATTTATATTGTCTTTAAACACGAAATGCACATATAATTTTCACGGGAACACGAATTTTATCGCTGGTGAAAAATGCAGCAAAATTTAATAATAGCAGATCTACATCTCGGAATAATGAACTTTATACTTTTTCATAAAAAGATAAGAGAACAGGGAAAAGAGAACGATTCCCATTCCCAATATCATCCATTCCGGTATTTTAAAAGCATCCGCGAAACTTTCGTTTTTGGTGTACATCATAAGCAATGTCGAACATAAATTATTAAAACCATGCAGCAACATCGGTAAAAGCAGTG
Organism: Chryseobacterium sp. sg2396; assembly: GCF_042610505.1. Lineage (NCBI taxonomy): Bacteria > Pseudomonadati > Bacteroidota > Flavobacteriia > Flavobacteriales > Weeksellaceae > Chryseobacterium > Chryseobacterium sp. sg2396. The sequence continues at coordinate 12,407 of NZ_JBHGAQ010000012.1, forward strand.
ATTTGGTTTTGTAATAAACCAGGCCCAAAATGCACCCCAACAGCACCGCTCCCACAAACTGCCAAGGATTTCCATGAACGAGCCCGAAAATAACAGAAGCGGAGATAATCGCTTTCCAGGGTACCATTCCTTTATTCATTAATCCTTTCTGGATAATTCCTCTAAAAATGATTTCCTCAAAGATCGGCGCACAGATCACGGCTGTAATAATCATGACTACCGGATCATTCGTCAGCTTATCCATCAGCTGGGTAAAGAATTCATAGTATTTCCCGAAGAACGGCCCGGTGGTGGGAATCTGCGAGGTAATGAATTCTGCAATGAACATCATCCCGACCATCATCGGAAAGATAAGGAGATACGTGTAGAAGTTTGTGGGTGAAAAGTTGAAATTAAGTTTTCTACCCGTCGTCCTGCGGACGATAAAAAAATCGAAAAATGCAATAGCAGAAACAAATCCTGCCGCATTAGTAAGCATAAAGAACCAATCCCGGTACTGCAGGTTTTCCTTAAAGGTAAACATCCAGAAGACATTAAAAAAAGAGGTAACCATGGTCCCGGCAAATAATCCCGCCAACAATACAAGTCCTCCGACCCATGTAAAGGTATACTTCGGATATCTGTCTTCCATAGAGCATCGATGATTTTTAAATTCAAACAAAGATAAATCAAATTATGGGAAAAGTGCATTCCGGCAAAGGAATTGCCTGTAAAACCTGATATATTTTATAATGCCTTATCATGGGATCTGTTTTGTATCAAGTAACTTTGCCTTTTAATTTTTTAATATGGATAAAGCAATGAAGCGGCCGGAAAATGTTAATTTGTCCTTGCTTACCTATGTCTGTTTTACTTTTCTGGGATATTTCATCATAGGATTATCACTTTCTGTCCTTCCCATTTTCATCAATAAAAATCTAGGGTTCAGCCTGTTGATTGCCGGATTGGTAATCAGCCTCCAGTATGTTTCTACTTTTTTTCTGAGAGCATATTCGGGCAAGATCATCGACGGAAAAGGTCCGAAGCCTGCCGTTCTGTTCAGCATGCTGGGATTTTCCCTCACCGGAATTTTCCTGATCCTGGCGTATTATTTTAGGTTTTCGCCTTTTTTAAGTCTGGCATTCCTGATCATCACGCGACTGCTTACCGGCTGTGCGGAAGGGCTTATCGGGGCAAGCCCCATCAACTGGGCGATGATGGCTGTCGGGGAAGAACACACGGCAAAAATCATTTCTTACAACGGCGTTGCTTCTTATGGTGCCCTGGCTATCGGGGCTTCTCTGGGGATTACCATCGAAAAGGATTATAGCCTGTACGGGATCGGGATCCTTTCCATCATTATGGGAATCGCAGGATTTTTATATGCACGGACCAAGGAAAACAAAACCAACCCCAACACACAGGAAGCCCAGTCTTTCTGGAAGGTTCTGGGAAAGGTTGCCCCCTTCGGGGTCTGCCTGGCATTGGGCGGCCTCGGTTTTGCCAGCATATCGACTTTCATTACGCTGTATTATAATTATTTTCACTGGAATAACGGCGCTTTGTGCCTTAGTGTATTCGGCGGGCTTTTCGTATTGGGGAGACTCGTTTTCAGCAATGTGATTAAAAACTATGGCGGAATCAGGGTAGCAATGATATGTCTTCTCGTAGAAACCACCGGTCTTCTGATTATTGCTTTCGGAAACAATCCTGAAATCGCTTTGGTTGGAGCCGGCGTTACAGGCCTTGGCTTTTCTTTGATCTTTCCGGCTTTGGGTGTCGTGGCAATAAAAAGTGTCCCGGCTTCCAACCAGGGCTCCGCTTTGGCAGGATACGGACTTTTCATTGATCTTTCACTAGGCGTTGCCGGACCTTTGATCGGAGGAGTGGCGGATGTTTACGGGATGACGTATATTTTCCCGTTCAGTGCCGGGATGGTTTTTATTGGCCTGGGACTGGCGTATTTACTGAAGAGAAAATCAGATTCGTGAGTTAGCTTTAACAGATTTCTTTTAAACACATTAGACACATCAGTTTTTAGACTACAGCGTTGAAAATATTCAGAACACATAAGAAAGAAAAATCAAAGATTTTTTATTTAAATTTTTTAAATCTTGTGAACACCTGTTACGTTTTATAATAAAATGAAGCGGCATAATTCAAAAAACTTCCAGCTTACTGACATTATTACTATTTTGGATTCATACTAATATGCGCATTTAAATCTTTTGCCACTTTTGCGGTTAAAGAAAAATCGATTTTCAGGATTCGACAAAATTCACGATTTTTGCAACTTCAAAATACGATATGTCAGACTTAATCAAAGAAATAGAGAAAAGAAAAACCTTCGGAATTATTTCCCACCCCGATGCCGGGAAGACGACTCTCACGGAGAAGCTGCTGCTTTTCGGGGGTGCGATCCAGGAAGCGGGTGCGGTAAAATCCAACAAGATAAAAAAAGGAGCGACCTCCGACTTTATGGAAATCGAAAGGCAGAGAGGGATCTCCGTAGCGACTTCCGTACTGGCTTTCGAATACAAGGACCATAAAATTAACATTCTGGATACGCCGGGTCACAAGGATTTTGCAGAAGATACCTACAGAACTTTAACCGCTGTAGATTCCGTAATTGTCGTGATCGACGTAGCGAAAGGGGTTGAGGAGCAGACGGAAAAACTGGTTCAGGTATGCCGGATGCGGAATATCCCGATGCTGGTTTTCATCAATAAGCTGGACCGTGAGGGTAAAGATGCCTTCGATCTGCTGGATGAGGTGGAACAGAAACTGGGACTTACGGTTTGTCCGCTTTCTCTGCCAATCGGAATGGGAAGCGATTTCCAGGGAATTTACAACATCTGGGAAAACAACATTCAGTTATTTTTGGAGGAGAAGAAGCAGAAGGTAGGTGAAGCGATTAAGTTTGACGACATCAATGATTCTTCCATCGACGAAGTAATCGGTGAAAAAGCAGCTAAGAATTTACGGGAAGAGCTGGATTTAGTACAATCCGTGTATCCGGAATTCAACCGCGAAGATTATATGAAAGGGGATCTGCAGCCTGTTTTCTTCGGTTCGGCCTTAAATAATTTCGGGGTGCGTGAATTATTGGATGCCTTTATCGATATTGCACCGATGCCACAACCAAAGGAAAGCGATACACGGATAGTAAAACCTGAGGAGAATACCTTCACCGGATTTGTTTTCAAGATCCACGCAAATATGGATCCGAAGCACAGGGACCGTCTGGCTTTCGTAAAGATCGTTTCCGGGACCTTTAAAAGAAATGAAAATTACCTGCTGGTAAGAGAAGGCAAAAAAATGAAGTTTTCTTCGCCGAACGCTTTCTTCGCCGATAAAAAAGAAGTGGTGGACGAAAGTTTCCCAGGAGATATCGTAGGCCTCCACGATACCGGGAGCTTCAGGATCGGTGATACGTTAACCGGTGGTGAAAAACTGAGCTTCAAAGGAATTCCGAGCTTTTCTCCGGAACATTTCAGGTATATTAATAATAATGATCCGCTTAAAGCGAAACAATTGGCCAAAGGAATTGATCAGCTGATGGATGAAGGGGTTGCACAGCTCTTTACACTGGAAATGAACGGCCGTAAGATCATCGGAACGGTAGGCGCGCTTCAGTATGAAGTGATCCAGTACCGTCTGGAGCATGAATACGGAGCAAAATGTACATATGAGCCGCTTTCGATGCACAAAGCCTGCTGGGTGGAAGCGGATGAAAAGTCCGAGGAATTCAAAGAATTTGCAAGGTTAAAACAGCGTTTTTTGGCCAGAGATAAATATAACCAGTTGGTTTTCCTGGCCGATTCTTCATTTACGATCCACATGACGCAGGAAAAATTCCCGAATGTAAAGCTGCATTTCATCAGTGAGTTTAAAAATGCTTAATTAATTTAGAGACCGTTTGCTTTTGAACGGTCTCTAAATTAAATTACTTATTCTAAAGAGTTATTATATTTTCTTTTGTTTTCTTCAACCATTTTCCGGTATTCAGGATTATTAACTTTTCCCTGATACGGATCATTTACATACTCTTTTCTTTTTAATAAATATTGATCTTTTGTAACTGTTATTCCTTTCTTCTGTTCTATCGGCAAACTTTTTTTATTGACAGAGATCAACTCAAAATTTATATAATTATTTATTTCATTAAGTTTTAAAATAAGACCAGGGAGACCTCTAAATTTATAAGGGCCATCGCTGATCGGAATATCATAAGTAAACCATGCTACAAATTTCTTTCCTCCCGCTTCAACAATTGCCTTATAGCATTTATAACCACCAATAGTAGAAATACTATTATTATCTATTTTCCAATTAAGTTTGTCAGGGCTTTCGTATGTATAATAATTTTTTCCTAAATAATTTGATATATAAGTTTTAATTTCATCTTTATATACGTTATGTTTCACCTTAGACCTAGGAAGAGCACCTGGATCTAAAACATTCCCTGTTTTCATGGCATCCTCCAGTTTTTTCCAAAACCATCAACAGCTTCCTTATAATTTTCACTATAATAAATAGATTTCTTTCCGTTAGTAAGCAATACCATCGGCTCATATATTGATGATAATCTGTTTAAAGTATCCTGCACAAGAATGTAATTATATTTTACCTCAATTTCAGAAGAATCTTTTTTAACTTGACTCCTTGCATAATTTATACAAATAAATGAAAGAAAAATTCTTAAAAGCAGTTTCATAAATATTTAAAATATATCATTAAATAGGCTGTCTTTTTAAACAGCCTATTATTTTTTGTTAAGTCATCGGATTTTCATAGCTGGAATGTCCACAATCCTGATTGTTATACATTTCCCATTCATTATAAAGACAATCTATAGAATCAAACTGGTCATCAAAAATTGTCTGATAAGTTGTTCCACATACAGTCTTGATGGTAATTCTATATTGTTTAAAAACAAAATCTTTTTTAATTTGTTCATTAGAATGGGAATTACATAAAGCAATTTCCTTAGCAGAAATAATTCCAGCAATCATAAATGCTGAAAACAATAATAATTTTTTTACTGTATTTATTTTTAATGTTAAACATTACAAATATAGCTATCTATCTAGTAGGTTAATATACAATTAGTTCTACAAATTTTGTGGAACTTTTCGTACATATTTATTACTTTTGACGAAAATTAACAAATATGAGCGTAGGATCTACTATTAGAAAACTAAGAACACGTCAAAATAAATCTCAACAGGAAATTGCTGATTTACTAAATATTGACAGGAAAACTTATGTCAATTGGGAAAATGATCAAAATGATATAAAATAAGAATACATTCCAAAACTCGCCTCTATTTTTAAAGTTGAAATAAAAGATTTGTTTCATGATTCGGATCCCAAAATTGAAATTATTCAAAATAATCACAACGAAGGTAAAGAAACATCTATCTTAAATGGTGCAATCCTTATTATTACTGACAAAAATAGCGTTGAGGACTTGGTGAATGCTATTAAAAATAAACTTGAAAATAATTAAATAATTATTTTTTTAATTTAATCCGCGGAAAAATTTCTGCGGATTTCTTGTTGTTGGAATACGCGAAGACGCAAAGATTTTATCTTTTATAAAATGGTACACCGCTGATTTCAGAAAGAATAAAATGATAAAGATTAGGATGAGCAGCATAAAAATTTGACACCGTCAAATTCTTTGCACCATAAAAAGCCGCCTTTTTATAAAATATAGTGGCTTTGCGTTTTCCAACCATATGATCACCTATATCTTTAAACAAAAAAAATCTTGTAAAACTTTTTGTAAAACATTTACAATTAATTGATTTTTAACCATATAAAATTTTACTATATTCATACATCCCATTTACAATCTTTGCAACCGTTCTGACTCTAATTTTACTTCATCGAAAAAATTAATCTTATGAAAAAATTCATTTTACTCGTTGCGGTATCAGGCACGTTCATTATGTGTAAAAAAGGAGAAGCCACTGCTTCGGATCTGGAAAATACCCTTCAGTCGGCGGACAGCACTGTTTCTGCTACTTCCGAAAAGCTGAATGATATCGGCGATAAGGCCAACGCCGCCTTAGATTCCGCGAATGTGAAGATCAAAGATTTTGAAAATGCCAAAAATGAGGTAAAGGATAAAATCGAAAATACTTCAAAGATGGTGGATTCCCTGTCGGAAAAAATTTCTAATGTAGCCTTGGAATCCAAAACGGAGAAGAAGGATTCCGTAAAAAAAGATCAGAAAATCGTGGTTAATGTTCCGGCGCCGAAAGTAATCCGCGAAACCAAAGTGGTGTATAGAGAGAAGCTTAAAAAAGAAAAAGATGAATTGATTGTGCCCAAAAACAGGCTGGTGAAAACCGGAACACTGGAAATCAACGTAAATGATGCCGAAACCGCCAAGGAAATCGTAAAGGAAGAAGTGGCCAAGTATGACGGATTTATCAGAAGTGAAAATATTTCGGTAAGCAGCGACGATAAGACGATTGCCTATCTGAAAGTAAAAGTTCCGCTTCAGAAGTTTGACTATCTGATGAGCGACCTGAATTACAATCTGGGGGAAGTGAAAGACAAAAGCATTAATGTTACCGGACAGGAAGTCGTGGAAAATACCATGTGCGAACTTGAAATTACCCTGTATGGGAAAGAAGGCAGCTACAACGAAAACAAAAATCCGGAAACTTTTGGCGAAAAATCTTTTGCGGCCGTTTCATCAGGCTGGAATGTGATCACTTCGATCTTCCTGTTCATCCTTCCGCTCTGGCCTTTATTTTTACTCGGAGCCATCGGTTATTATTTTTATAAAAAGAGAGGTAAAAACACAAATCACCATGAACCTCATTAATTTTGAAAGCCTTTTCCTGAAAAGAAGATGGATTTTAATAATATTTTAATCAAAAATCCGTTTTATGAAAAATTCTTATGCTTAATTTTACTTTGTTATCAGACGGATGGAAGTCGAATAATCCAATTAAAATTTAACTTTCGGCAAAAATCAATATCCAATAGATAAAGGCAATCATATTTGATTTTAAAATAAAAGATATATATTATTAATATTTTGTGGTTCGTGTGGATGTAAAAAGGCTCTCAAATCTGAGAGCCTTTTACTATTTCTGTATAATTAAGCAATTACTTTGCAATGCTTCTTGAAATAACGATCTTTTGGATTTCGGAAGTTCCTTCATAGATCTGGGTGATTTTTGCATCCCTCATCATCCTTTCCACATGGTATTCTTTCACATACCCGTATCCTCCGTGGATCTGTACGGCCTCAATTGTTGTATCCATAGCCACCTGAGAAGCGTATAATTTAGCCATAGCCCCGCTTTCGGAAATGTCTTTACCTGCATCTTTTTCTACCGCCGCTTTGTAACACAGCATTCTGGCAGCCGTAATCTGTGTAGCCATATCCGCCAGTTTGAAAGCAATCGCCTGGTGGTTGATGATCTCTGTTCTGAAGGCTTTTCTAGTCTTCGCATATTTCAACGCCAGTTCGTAAGCTCCCGAAGCAATTCCCAAGGCCTGGGATGCGATCCCGATTCTGCCGCCGTTCAAAACAGCCATCGCAAAATTGAATCCGAACCCGTCCTCTCCGATTCTGTTTTCTTTCGGTACTTTTACGTTGTTGAAGATCAAAGAATGCGTATCGCTTCCTCTGATTCCCAGCTTGTCTTCTTTCAGACCGATCTCGAAACCTTCCCATCCTCTTTCCACGATGAAAGCGTTGATTCCTTTATGCTTTTTCTCAGGATCCGTCTGAGCGATCACGATATAGTACGTAGCCGTTCCCCCGTTGGTAATCCAGTTTTTGATTCCGTTTAACAAATAATAATCTCCTTTATCCTCAGCGGTTGTTTTCTGTGAAGTGGCATCAGATCCTGCTTCAGGCTCCGATAAGGCAAATGCCCCGATAACCTGTCCGCTGGCAAGTGGCGTAAGGTATTTTACCTTCTGCTCTTCAGAAGCGAATTTTTCAAGACCGGCACAAACCAATGAATTATTTACGGACATTACCACAGCGGCAGAAGCATCGATCTTGGCGATCTCCTCCATAGCCAAAACGTAGGAAACACTGTCCATTCCGGCACCTCCGTATTTAGGATCCACCATCATTCCCAAAAGACCCATTTCCCCCATTTTCTTTACCTGTTCTGCAGGAAACTTCTGGTCGCGGTCTCTCTCGATTACCCCCGGTAATAGTTCGTTCTGAGCAAAATCCCTTGCTGCCTGCTGAATCATCAGCTGTTCTTCTGATAAATTAAAGTCCATAAAAAAATAATAATTAGATGGTCGCTAATTTACACTTTTTGAGCAAATCTGAAAATAGAATGATAAATTAGAGTATGGCAAATAAAAAGATTCATTTTTAAATATTCATCATATATAAAGGAAGTTTGAATTATTAAATATGTTATGACACACATTTTATTAATTTCTAATTAACACTTAAGATTTTCTCAATTAAAAAAAATTCTTATATTTAAATTTATTAAAATCATACCTCAACGATCATGACAATCAAAAGATTATTCGATATACCACACTATGCCTTAGATAAATATCCGAAGCAGGATATGTTTGTGACGAAGTACCAGGGAGAATGGAAAAAAACATCAACGCAGGAATTTATCAACCAGGCCAACAAAATTTCACGAGGATTGCTGAAACTCGGGATCAAACCCGGAGATAAAATCGCCCTGATCACAACCAATTCCCGTACGGAATGGGCCATTATGGATTTGGGCTTGTCGCAGATCGGTGTGGTTTCAGTTCCCGTATATCCGAATATTTCCCCGGAAGATTATGAGTTTATTTTTAATAATGCGGAAATAAAGTACTGCTTCGTTTCCGATAAGGAACTTTTAAATAAAGTGGTAAAAGTAAAACACAACATCCCTTCTTTACAGGGAGTTTTTACATTCGATAATATTACCGGAGCTGCCAACTGGAAAGAGATTATTGATCTCGGTGAGGATGATTCTACCCAGATTGAAGTGGAAGATCTGTCGAATACCATTAACGCCGAGGATCTGGCGACAATTATTTATACTTCGGGAACTACCGGGAAGCCTAAAGGCGTAATGCTTACCCATCATAACATCGTATCCAATGTGTTGGGTTCCATTCCGAGAATACCCAAGAAAAAAAGCCTGGATTATAAAGACACAAGGGTACTGAGCTTCCTGCCGATCTGCCATATTTTTGAAAGAATGCTGTTCTACCTTTTCCAGTACAACGGTTTTTCAATTTATTTTGCGGAAAGCATCGATAAAATGGGCGAAAATGTGAAAGAAGTAAAGCCTCATTACATGAGTGTGGTTCCCAGACTGGTTGAAAAGGTATATGATAAAATCTATGCAACCGGTTCTTCTGCCGGAGGACTGAAGCAGAAAATATTCTTCTGGGCACTGGGCCTGATCTCCAAAAAGAAAATAGTTTCCAAGCCTTCGGGATTAAAAGAAATAATTGCGGACAAGCTGGTATTTAAAAAGTGGAGGGAAGGCCTTGGCGGTGAGATCATCACGTTGGTTTCAGGATCGGCAGCTTTATCGACAAGACTCAACCTGATGTTCCAGAATGCAGGAATTCCGATTCTTGAGGGTTACGGACTTACCGAAACCTCACCGGTGATTTCGGTGAACAGCTTCGAGAAGATGAAAATAGGAACCGTGGGGCTTCCACTTGATAATCTGGATGTTAAAATTCAGGAGGATGGAGAAATTACGGTAAAAGGACCTTCTATTTTCAAAGGATATTTCAAAAACGAGGAAATGTCTAAGGAAGCGTTTACCGATGAAGGCTACTTCAGAACCGGGGATATCGGCCACATCGACAGCGACGGATTTCTGCAGATTACCGACCGTAAAAAGGAAATGTTCAAAACATCCGGCGGAAAATATATTGCTCCCCAGACGATTGAAAACCAAGCAAAAGCTTCCAAATTTATTGAACAGATCATGGTGGTAGGCGACGGTGAAAAGATGCCGTGTGCCCTGATCCAGCCTGATTTTGAATTTGCCAAAAGCTGGGCTATGAGAAACAATCTCAACATAGGGACTACCCCACAGGAAATTGCCAATAGCGCCGAACTGAAAGACAGGATCAAGAAAGAGATTGACAGCATCAACGAACATCTCGGAAACTGGGAACAGATCAAAAAAATCGAGCTTACCCCGGAAATATGGGCCGTTGATACAGGACTTTTAACGCCTACGCTAAAGCTGAAGAGAAAAGCCATTAAAGAAAAGTTCATCAGTCTTTACAATAAGATGTATGAACATCATGAATAAAGTAAAGCCGCTTCTTTTGAAGCGGCTTTTTTGGGTCGGAAGAAATCTAAATTTTAGGTTGAAAAACATATCCGTATGGAAAGATCTAGATCTGGATTCCAACCGGAATGACAATGAATACGGATAATCATACTGTGAATTAATCCTGCCATTGGGTTTTAATATTCTACAAACAAAAAAGCTGCTTCAGTTGAAACAGCTTTTATATTTTTTTTAAATCGTAATTAAATTAGAATTTAATCACCGCATTCATTCTTTCGTTTTCTTCCATTACCAGTTCGTCATCCACAAGGATTTTACCGGAATGCTCATCGATGATAATTTTCTTTCTCTGAGCGATTTCCATCTGCTTCTGAGGCGGAATAGTGAAGAAAGATCCCTTGGGAGCTCCTCTTTCCAAACCTACTACCGCAAGACCGTTTGGAGAGTTGGTTCTGATCCTGTTGTAAGAAGCGAGTAATCTTTCGTCGATTTTTGCCGCATATTCTTTAGACTGCTCGATCAGATATTCCTCTTCTTTCTGGGTTTCGGCGATAAGGCCTTCAAGCTCTTCTTTTTTGAACTTCAGGTGATTCTTCAGATCGTCGATCTTTGAATTCAATTCATCCAAAGTTTCGTTCTTGTGAGCAATTTTAGCACCGAATTCCTTGATTCTTTTTTCAGCAAGCTGGATCTCAAGTTCCTGATATTCCATCTCCTTGCTCAACGCTTCAAATTCTTTATTGTTTCTTACGCTGTCCTGCTGAGATTTGTATTTTTCAATTAAAGTCTTTGCATGGTTGATCACTTCATGCTTCGTCTTGATCTGATCGTCCTGATCTTTGATGTCTGCATGAAATTTTTCAGCTCTTTTTTCAAGACCTTCGATTTCAATCTCAAGATCCTCTACTTCGATTGGCAATTCTCCTCTGGTATTTCGGATTTCGTCCAATCTTGAATCAATGATCTGCAAATCGTATAAAGCTCTTAATTTCTCTTCAACTGAAATATCGTTGGTTTTTGCCATATTCTAAATGAAATAATTTACCGGGTTTGTTTTCTCAATAGATTTTGAGATTGCAAATGTACTAAATTTTTGTGATAAAATTTCAAATAATTGTTGAGTTACAAATTGTTCTGATTCAAAATGTCCGATATCGCAAATCAGCATTTTAGATTCGGCGAGGAAAAAATCATGGTATTTTACGTCTCCCGTAATATAAGCATCACATTTTTTGGAAATTGCAGAGCGGATTCCGCTGGCCCCGGAGCCGACCAATACACCGACCCTTTTTATTTTCTTGTTATTGAAATCGGAATGGCGGATCATTTCAAGGCCGAATTTTTCCTTGACGAATTTCAGGAAATCTACTTCTTCCATTGGCTCCTCAAAATCGCCGTACATCCCAAGTCCGGAATACTGGTTGGTATTGTCCAGGCTGTAAATCTGGTGCGCCACTTCTTCATAAGGATGGGCAGTTTTCATGGCATTCACGATCTGTCCCTGTTTGTAATCTTCGAAAATAACGGAAACCATATCTTCATCGGTGTTTTCCCGTATATCCTGCTGTCCCGAAAAAGGGTTGGAGCCTTGGATAGGCCTGAATGTCCCGTTCCCATTGATGGTAAAACTGCATTCGTCATAGAAACCGATGTTTCCTGCTCCCGCATTGAAAAGTGCCTCTCGTACTTTGCCCGAATATTCTTTCGGAACGAAAACCGTAAGCTGTTTGAGATTATTTTTTTTAGGCTGTAAAATTTTCAGGTTTGTTAATCCGAGCTGATCACAGATTCCCCGGTTGACACCGAAGAAATCATTGTCGAAAGCGGTATGTACCGCATAAATGGCTATTTTGTTTTCAATGGCTTTGATAACTGCCTTTTCCACATAGTTTTTCCCGGTAAGCGATTTTAATCCCGAAAAAATAATCGGATGAAAGCAGACAATCAGGTTGCAGTTTTTACGGATCGCCTCATCCACCACATTTTCCAGAGCATCGTGACAGACCAGAATCCCGCTTACGTCCCGGTCCCACGATCCGCACAGCAGGCCTACGTTATCAAAATCTTCTGCCTGGCTTATCTTGATCCGTTCCTCAATTTTTGAAATTACCGTTCTCAGTTTCATACGTAAAATTTGTAATCAGGACGAAGATATTAATTTTTATCGATTAATTTCGGTTTTCAAACAACCAAACAGCAGGCAAAAGTCACGTATGGAAAAGCGCAAATAATCCGGAATAAAAAATTAAAGCCTGAATATTCATAAAGTTCAATCTGAAAATGATTACCTTAGTCAGTATAAACAATAATTCAATGGAAAGGGAGCATCAGCTGATTCCGGGAGATCAGCTCTGGAAAAGACACCTGTACAGAATCATTTACAGATCCGACACCAAATTAGGAAAGCTGTTCGATATTATATTGCTTATACTGATTCTCGTCAGTACTTCCATTATCATGATGGAAAGCATTCCAAAGCTGGATAAAAGATTCCATTATACATTTATTATCCTGGAATGGATCATTTCCATCTTTTTTTCCGCAGAATACTTTTCACGGATCGCCGTGGTGAAAAACAAAAGCTGTTATATCTTCAGCTTTTTCGGAATCATCGATTTTTTCGCACTTGTACCGTTTTACCTGAGCTTTCTGTTTCCGGTAACGAAATATTTCCTGATTTTCAGAATGCTCAGAATGCTGAGGGTATTCCGGGTTTTTAACCTGCTGGATTTTATGAACGACGGATCCGTTATTGTACGGGCTTTAAGAAACAGTTCCCGGAAAATATATATCTTTCTCTTATTCCTGATTATATTTTCCGTTATCGTAGGTTCCCTGATGTTTATGGTAGAAGGTGGAAGGCCGGGATTTGAGACGATTCCACAATCGATCTACTGGGCGGTAGTTACGGTAACAACCGTAGGATATGGCGATGTCTCTCCTATCACGCCCATGGGAAAATTCTTTGCTGTGGTTTTAATGTTGGCCGGTTATTCGATTATTGCCGTACCTACGGGAATCGTAACAGCAGAAATGCGTAATAAAAGACAGAATCTTGAAAAAGTATGCGACCGGTGCGGGAATGAAGATATTGATGATGATGCACGGTATTGCAAACAGTGTGGCAAGAAATTAGCTTTGTAACAATTATTAGTAATCTATCAATTAAAATACTACGGAATCATGGAACCTAAAAAGAAAAATAAGCCGAATATGCTGGTCATTATACTTTTTTCAGCAATTGTGTTAATGATTGTTATCTACTTTGTCCTTGTCACCTTCTTCCCTGCTGTTTTCTCAGGGCTTAATACCGGTGATATCCAGCCTGTTCCCGATAAATAAATTTAAGTATTAATTATCTGAAAAATTAAAGGCGGCCTTATTAAAGACCGCCTTTATATATTATCAGTAATCTTAGTTACTTTTTAATGGCTTTAATGGTTTGCTTGGAACCGTCTTTCATAGAAAAGGTTACCATGTAAATGCCCTGTTTTAAATCTCCCAGATGAAGTTCTGAAGAAGGATTATCGATTGTTCTCACCAATCTTCCTGAAATATCAGAAACCGAAACGGTCCTCACATTGGCAACATCGGAAATATTCAGTACTTCCGTGAAAGGATTCGGGTAAAGCCTGATCGTATTTTTGGAATTCGATTTTACGTCGGAAGTTCCCAGTGTACCTTTAGAAATATTGATGGTAAAAGCGCCTTCAGGCTCATCCGAATAGCCGCTGTAATGCCCTACGTTTATATAATAAGTATTTCCCGCTAATGTAGGAATGGAAATTACTTCAGCAGTTCCTGCGCCTCCGAGATCCATAGAACCTTCGCAGACCAGTGATGAGCAGCTTCCGCTGAAAACACCTATTTTAGGATCGAAATCACTTCCGGAAGGCATTGTTACAGAAATATTGAATGTATCACCATCTCCTGTGAATTTAAACCAGGTCCCGTCATTCATCGGAAGGCTGCACGCCGTAACAAATCCCCCGTCATTGGTAGCTCCTGCACCATCACTCTGTACATAGGTATACGGAAAGGCAGTTGCTGTAATTGCTCCCGAACAGTTGTCATTTGCAGGAGGCGGAGGATATGTTCCTACACAGATATTGAAGCCGAGATTATTACCTGCTCCGCCATAACTGTATACCCTAACCCAATAGGTTTCTCCTACCGTAAGCCCGGACACCGTGCCGGAAGCCGGATCCGAACAAAGAACATTCGACAAAGCACCGCAGCCTCCGCTGAATACCTGGAAATAGGTATCCGTACTGTTTACGGTTCCGGCGGAAACTACATTTAAAAGGGAAATTTTATGTCTGGTAGCAGTCGCGGTAAATTTATACCATACGTCATCATCCGGTGTACCGTAACAAGGAGCCGGATCAGTATTGGAATCCGTTGCACCCAAAGTGTATCCTGCCGTTACTGTACCACAGTTGAGGTCCGGATTTACCGTGAGTGCAACTGCCGTAGCACATTCGTCGTTAGCCGGTGGCGGTGGTATCGTTGTAAACATCACCTGGTTACATCCTGCGGATTCTCCGGCTGAACCAACTGCCGTTACTTTAAGATAATAGGTCGTTCCGGTAGCCAAAGGCGATGCAGGTGTATAACTGTTGGTTGTTACTGATACTTGATTGGCTATATTGGTTCCTCCTGGAGTAGTTCCCATAGAGACTTTGTAGCTTGTGGCGCCGGAAATATTACCCCACGTTATAGTTGAATTAAGGGGGACAAAATTAGCATTATTAGCGGGATATATTACATAAGGACAGGCAGGAACCGGGCTTGGAACCAGACCGTCGATGGTAATTACAGATTTATAAGCCTTTCTGGTAGCTGATGATGGCGGAGAAGCAGGATTGGGATCGATATAATCGTCTCTGTTCCAAAGAGTAGAGTTCTGAGGTCCAGGATATACGTACATGGATTCATCAAAATTATTCGAATCATAGCCCGGAGAATTTTCTTCTGCCGCCACAATCAGGTTGGAAACATTATTATATGCAAAAGGTGTTGGGAAAGTAATACTGATTACACCATTTGCATTTGTTACATTTCCGGAAAATACCTGGGTAAGCTGGGAGGAAGGAATCCAGTCTGAATCTGTTACAAAAGAAGATTTTGTTGTCAATCCCAGATAAACCGTCCATTGCGATGAGTTGGCAATCGAGGCAGACGGATCAAGATAGAATTTCAGTCCCGTGATGTTTCCAGCCGCATTAGCGTTGATTTCCTGTTTGGTAAAGATCTGCTGTACGTAAGAATATCCGTAATAGGTACTTATCGGAGCGACTCCGACACTGGTGCTTCCGGCTCCAAGGCTTATCTGGGCCGGAAGACTCATACTTAAAAACAATAAGCATGAAAGTAGAAATTTTGTCATAAACTATATATTATCTCGTGTTGAATACTAAATTAACAATAATAATTCAATATGAAGATAATTTTTTCATTAATTATCAAAAAAAATAGCGACTGGGAACAGCCGCTATTCTTTAATTTAAAGTTTCTATTAAAAACTATTTTTTAATGGTTTTTATCGTTTGCTTGGATCCGTCTTTCATTTCCAGTGTCACCAGATACATTCCTTGTTTCAATTCTCCCAAATGAAGTTCGGAAGAAGGATTGCTAATGGTTTTAACCAGTCTTCCTGCGACGTCTGTTATCAGAACGTTTTTCACATCAGAAGCATCGGAGATATTCAATACCTCTGAGAAAGGATTTGGATATACTTTAATTGTGTTTTTAGTGCCGGAAATTTCGGAAACAGCCAAAGCAGAAGCTGTATTGATGCTGATATCATCCACATACAAATAATACTGGTCTGCATCCGAGTAAGCATTGAAACCAAAATAATAAATTCCGGAAGTTGCAGGCGTAAAATTAACACTTACCGAATGTGCCGTTTTATCATTAATGGATGGATAATCGGCTATCGTATTCGTCATTGCAGAAGCTAAAGGTGAAGTACCATAGGCCACTTTTAATTTTTCAACATAAGTAGTCGAATTATTTCCATACTTATAAGTAATGGTATATTGAACACCTCCTGTAAGATTCAATCCCTGTGTATAGAACCAGGTATTTGCTGCGCTGGAAGAATTATAAGCATATTTCAGAACTTTTGTTGTAAATCCAGGACTGTCCGTAGGTGCATCGGCAGTGGTCCAGACATTTCCGTTTCCTGCATTCTGAACCTGAGTACAATTTGGAAGTGCCGGTGTTGTTACCGATTCAAAGTCCTGAACATAAGGTAATGAAGCAGCAGTACAAAGTGTACTGAAGGTAGCAGGACCAGACCAGATACTCTGTGTTGTTGTACTGCATCTCGATCTCACCCACACATAATAAGTAGAAGCAGCAGTAAGATTACTCAATTGCTTGGAAATTCCTGTAAGTCCGGTAAAGTTAGGTGTTGTTGGAGCTGTATTGCTTGTGCTGTAGTACAAATCGTATCCGCCTGCCGGAGCATTTGAAGGAGCTGTCCATGAAACCAAAGCTCCCGCACTAGTAATGTTGCTTACCGATATAGCATTAGGCTCCGTACAGGAAGGCGTAATCATCACATTAAAATCATCAAACCCCATATAATATGGCGCACTGGTAACGGCTAATGTTTTTACACCAAAAGTATAATTTCCTGTTGTAGTAGGCACATAGGTTACTTTTACTTTTGTGTAGTTTGTACTGTTAGAACCTCCGGTTGTTGTTTGGGTAGATGTTACAAATGTATTTAAGCCTGTAGCTCCCGTAGCATTCTGATTATTATTAACCAAGACATCACCCTGCCATCCGGAAAGTCCGTCTCCTACATAGTAAAAGGAGAAATCATAAGACTGCCCTGCCGTTAAATAAAATTTAGGTGTCCAAAGTGTTGCAGCATTTGAATACGGATAATAGATCGTCACATAATTGGGAGCTGATCTAGGATCGTTATAAGAATTTCCAGCACTTGTAGCCGTAGTATACTGTTCCGTATTAGAACTTCCACCCCCTACCGACAGCCAGCAGGAAGGCAGAATATTAGTTCCTACAGATGACATACTGTCAAAATTCTCATTCCATGGGAAGGAAGAAATTCCATTGCTTGGTGCAACCAGATTTACAGGAGTTGAATTTGCAGTCATTCCACTTCCTGTACAGGTTACTGCACAATAATAAGTACTGGCCGCTGTAATTGTTGCATTAAGTGTCGGCGAAGTAGCTCCTGATACCGGAGATCCATTAAGATACCATTGATAAGTTATGCCGCTTCCTGCTACACTATTCTGTAAACTCAGAGTTGTATTATAAGGTCCTGCACACGCTGCCGATCCGGAAGAGAGCGTGTTACCCGGGTTAGGAGTTCCCGTACATGGTGTGGAAGTAAACTTCAGCTGCGTCTGATACCTTCTTGAAAGGGTGGAAAACGATGTTGTGCTTCCCGGTATCGCTGAAGAATTACTGGTTCCCATTGCCTGTGCAGTCGATGACGAGTCATACTGCCATGTAAATTCTCCGCCTGTGTAAGGGCTTGTAAGCGTACCTGAAGGTACCCAATCGATATACACTTCAATTGCATTTCCTGCGTAATTGAAAGTATTGCTCGTATTGTTGGTAAGAGTTACCCATCCTGCTGCCGCTGGGAAATTATTACTGCTATTGATGGTGGCTGTATAGAACAAAGTAGCACCTGCCGTCATAGTATCCCATGAAGTTCCGCTTGCCAGAGCCGTTGCACTACTGTTCTTTAAATACACATTCAGGGTCCAGGCATTGGATCCGGAAACATTGAACGCACTTGCTTTATAATAAGCAATTGAATTGATAGTAGATCCCGAAGGTACTGTCGCTCCCGACAGATCGGCAGCAGTAAGCAGCTGTACAGATTTGGAATAGTGATAAGTACTCGTACCACTTGAACGATAAATCGGATTACCATTATCATAGGCATCACTTGCTGTTGCTCCTGCCCCAATGGTCACTGTCGTCTGCGCCATAAGTCCCAATCCAAAGGACATCATACATGTGAGTAAAAATTTCTTCATTTTGGTAAAAATTAAATTAGTACTATAAAATTATTAAATAACATTTAATTAAATACAAGACAACAAACAAATTTTTACATTTTAATAAAATTTTAAGACTAAAAAATAAAATAAATACATAAAATAATTCTATTTGACAAATATATCATAATTAAATGAAATAATTAAAATACTGATAATCAGTTATTTAAAAATAAATAATAAGTAATTGATTTACAGCTATATATATTTAAACAAACAAATAAGTCAAAAAAATAGCGGCAAAATTGCCGCTATTCTGATGATTGCAATAATCTATCTGAAAAATTATTTTTTAATGGTTTTAATCATTTGTTTGGATCCGTCTTTCATTTCGAGAATTACAAGATACATTCCCTGCTTCAATTCACCGAGATGAAGCTCAGAGGAAGGATTGCTAATGGTTTTTACCAGTCTTCCCGCAACGTCCGTTACCAGAACATTTTTAACATTGGAAATATCGGTAATATTCAGGATGTCAGTGAAAGGGTTTGGATAAACTTTAATGTTCTCTTTAACTGGAGATGCGATATTGTTTGTACTCAATGTAGACGCTAAATTATACATAACATCATCTATTAAAACACTGTAAGCCGGTGTACCTGCGTTTCTTAAAGCTAATGTCGTAACCCCAGCCGGAACTCCAGTAATCGCTAAATAATAATCATCCACTGTTGTAGTACTTGTCGTGGTGTAAGTCCCTAAGGTCACGAAAGTGGAAGCAACTGCAGGATCTGTCATGTATCCAATATCAATTTTTCCTCCAACAGTGTAATTGGCTCTTCCTTTGAATTTAATTGCGTAATTACCAGTGCTTAGTGTAGAGATATTCGGCAATTTTACAATAACAGGTTCTGTTGCGCTGTTTGCGTAGATATATAAATTGTTAGGAGCACTCATTACTGTACTCGCTTGAACATAAGAGTTTGATGAGGTACCAGTTACTAATTTACTCCAGCAATTTGGTAAAATACTACCGCTTGACGAGGTGGAATCAAAGTTTTCAGAGAAGTTTGCCACACCTACGCATAATGTCGTAAATGAAGCAGATAGAGACCACTCGCTTTTGTCAGTTGTACTACATGCAGAACGTACCCAAACATAATAAGTTGTTGATGGTGAAAGTTGAGACAAACTTTTTGAAGTTGTAGTACTTGTTGTTGATGCTTGAGTCGTTGTACCAGGAGCTGTATTTGTTGTACTGTAATATATTTCATAGCCATTTGCCGGAACAGTTGTAGAAGCAGTCCAAGCTACATCCGCAGTTGTTGTAGTAATATTAGATGCTGTAAGAGCTGTTGGCTCCAAACATGTAGGACTTACCTGTATATTAATATCATCTAAATAAATAGATCTGTAAGTACCACCAACTCCATGTCTGAATGCAAGGTACTGGTTACTTCCACTAGGGATATTCACGGTATATTGAGCCATTGATCCGGTCAAAGTAACAGAACTTATTTGAGTAAAAGTAGAGGCATCTGCAGGATTGCTTAAAGTTCCTACCTGAACTGTGTATCCTGCCGAACCACCCCTTGCCATAAAACGAACTCTGTTGTTCCCATTCGATAGGATGGTAATCTGAGGAGAAACCAGCATGCCACCTGCCGTCGTAGCATCATTATTATAAATATAATATCCTCTAGGTGCAGAAGTATAATATGTTGAAGTAACGTATCCATAACCTGACCAAGATGCAGGCTCCAGATATCTCCAGCAAATAGGAGCATTAGTATTGGTGCTGCTACCTGTAGGCGTACTATCAAAGTTTTCTACCAGAGGTAATGTAGAAAGCGGTGTACAAGCTGTTACAAAAGATCTTACCGTACAAGGTGTAGGAGGAGCAGAAGTATTTGCCGTATATGCTGTTACTGAATAGTAGTATTGCGTAGAATTATTTAATGCAGGAGACACACTATAGCTGGTACCAGAAGTTACATTTGCATCAACAACATTATTAGCTCCGGATGTTGTTCCTATTCTTACTCTATAACCAGTAGCACCAGAAATAGCCGTCCAAGTAATTGTTGGGGTTGTGCTTGTGTCAGTTTGATTGTCGGTAGGTGCTGTAACCGTTGGACAAAGACTCAATGTTGTAAAACTTGCAGAACTGGACCATACTCCTTTATCTGTTCCATTGCAATTGGCTCGTACCCAATAATAGTAAGTGGTCGAAGGATTCAGCAAAGATAAATTAGCTGTTGTTACACCAGCCGAAACGGATCCGGAAGGATTCACCGATGAAATAGGCGTAGAGGAAGATGTGCTATAATAATATTCGTATCCATTTCCCGGAGCAGTTGCAGAGGCCGTCCAAGTAATTGTTGCCGCATCCGGAGTAATTGCTGAAGAAGCAAGTCCGGAAACTGTTGCCGTACAATTGGCAAGTGTTGTAAAGGTTCCTGTTGCAGTATATCCATTACCGGTTCCTGCCGTATTCGGAATATGGGAATAGATTGATTGTGCTGAGCCATTTGTAGCCTGAACCCGTACATGGTAAGTGGTATTTTGTGCTAAATTTGAAAGTGCCGAAGTTGTTGTTGAAACAGGGTTTCCACTAAAATCGGTCCAGTCACAAGCTCCTAATGCCCTATATTGTACATTATAAGCTGTTGCGCCCGTCGGAGCAGTCCAGTTTAGAGTAGCCCCACTGGTAGTAACTGCAGTTGTTGCAGCAAAAGTTCTTACAGGCGCCTGTGTCCCCGGTGTCCACGAGTACTGTAAACCTGTAGGAATTTTCACATTCGCATTGGTTGTTCCTGAAAAAAGCATTGTACTTGAATTAGCATCGCCTGTAACTGCCTTTGACCAATCACAAGTTGTTCCTGCCGGGATATTACCAATCATGAGAGGACTCACATTTGTAGAATACGTCGTACTATTACCTCTTATTCCAACTTGAGGTGTTATTCCGGAAGTGCTAGTTGTTCCAGGATCAGTACAATTTCCATATACAATTTTTATCTCACCTGTTGCATATACTAAACGTATCTGAAAATTTAACTTTTCAGTACTTCTATTGTAGTAATTAGCATGATCGCTATACTGAATTACGAATTCGGTTCCAAGATCCTGATATCTAACTTCAGACACAGCTCCGGTAGCGGTGGATGATGCTCCGTCCTGAGCAAAAGCTGCAATAGCACCTGTACCTCCAGAAGTTGAAAGCGGAGCATAATCATATGTCTGAAGAGCAGAACCAAAAGTTATAAACCCATTACTACTAATATATACACTGGAAACATTTGCTCCTCCAAATGGAAAAGGAGTTGGTAATGTTATCGCAGCTGACATATCACTGTCATATGTGGTATTGGTTCCGGAAGGTAATACTTTAGTACCTCCAGTAATGGGAGTATAAGAAACACCCGTCGTTTTACTAAAAGAATAATTAGCAATATTGGTTTGAGCAGACAACCCCACCCCTGAGGCAAATAAGCACGCCAGTAAAAGTTTTTTCATTATAAGTAAATTAAAATTAGGACCACTAAGATATAAATAATATTAACAATTCATTCATAAATAATCACAATAATCCACAAATTCACCAATTATTGAAGAATTTTTTACTTAAAAAACAAACAATCATTTGATTTTATTGATAAAAATATAATTTTATTAAAAATAGCAGTAATCTGACTATCAATCAAATATAAAATACTCACAAATTATTGAATTCTTAAACGGATTTAATTAAGCTCATAAATTACTTCTATTTTATTGTTACCTTTTACTTAAAAAAAAATTAAAATTATTTTAAAAAATTAACAAAAAATAAAAAATATCAACAAACTTTATACATTTACTTATTTTTCTGTAAGATAAAAAAAATGAAATGGCATTAAAATTAAAAGGCTGTCTCAGATCGAAACAGCCTTAGTTTTATACTTATTTTTTTTTAATTCAGATAAAATTCATACTTATTCAGCAACTGAATTTCCTTAATCAGTTCACCGCTGAGATTTACCGAATGTTTCATAGACTGTACTTCAAGATGCTCTGCTTTGGCATCTTCCTCAACACTTTTAATGTAGAATTTCAATTTCTGGCTTCCCTGATTCTTTTCCAGCACACTTCTGAAAAAATTGAGGTCTTCCGGCCGGAAATCCATAACATCCATCACCAGCGAAATGCTTTTGGCAAAACGCTCAAAGGCTTCCTGCAGCTCAATAACTTCATTTACGTTCACGAAAACCCGACCATCTTTTACCTGGGCAAATTTAATTTTAAAAATCACAAACCGCTGAACTTCCAGCTTTTCTTTCAGTTTCATATAATCGCGGTCTCCCAAACGGAAAGAATAGGATCCCGAATAATCCTCCAGTGTCACAAAAGCCACTTTTTCACCGCTTCTGAAACCGTCCTGCACTCGGTATTCCGTAATAAGACCGGCTACCGTATACTCTTTGCCGGCGCCGCCATTTTCCCTTTCTTTCTGTAACGTTTTCCAGTCTTTCTTTTTTTCTTCAAACAGTTCTTCCTGCTTATTGGCAAAAGCCTGCTCTTTATAAGCATCCACCTCGTCCAGATTCAAAAAATGGAAAACCCCTTTCGGCTCAGCTTTTTTAGTAACCTCTTCTATGATTTCCTCCTCGCCTGTGAGCAATTCATCAGATACAATTTCCACAAGGTCCGCAACATCTTCAGGAACATCCTGCTCGAGGATAGGAACCTCATCCACAACCAGTTTCACTTCTTCATCTTTTTCAAGGACTGCCTTTTTGGAAAGCTGCCCCTGCATAAACTGGAACTGAAACTTAAATTCGTCCAGCGGATGTGCAGACAGATAAAATCCGATGGTTTCTTTTTCTTTGTTCAGCTTGTGCATATTTGGCCATTCCGGACATGGAGCGAGCTTCGGCTGTTCGATCTGGACCTCCTCCGCAAAATCAGCAAAAAGGGAATGTTCCATTTCATTTTTGCTTTCCTGGAAACTCTGTCCGTACCGGATCAGTCTTTCCAGATTGGTTTTTCCTGCCATATCGATGTCGAAATACTGTCCGCGGTGGAAGGTATCGAGTTCATCAAAAGCTCCTGCAAGCACCAGGCTTTCCGCCACCCGCTTGTTCATCTGGGAAGGCAGGATCCTTTCAAAGAAATCATAAATATTTTTAAATCTTCCGTTCTGTCTTTCTCTTGTAATGGCTTCACTAGGGCCCTCCCCGATTCCTTTGATGGCACCCAGCCCGAATCTGATCTGCCCTTTTTCGTTTACCGAGAATTTATACTGCGATTCGTTAACATCCGGGCCTAATACATCAACACCCATACTTTTACAGTCTTCCATGAACATAGTGATGGATTCGGTGTTGTTGATGTTATTGCTCATCACACTCGCCATATATTCCGCAGGATAATTGGCTTTCAGAAAAGCGGTCTGATACGCCACAAACGCATAACAGGTTGAGTGGGATTTGTTAAAGGCATATTCCGCAAACGCTTTCCAGTCGTTCCAGATTTTTTCCAGCCTTCCTTCATCAAGGTTATTTTTTCTTCCGCCTTCAATGAATTTGGGGTACATTTTATTCAGAACATCGATCTGCTTTTTACCCATAGCTTTTCTCAGCGTATCGGCCTCACCTTTGGTAAAGTTGGCCAACTTTTGGGACAGCAGCATTACCTGCTCCTGATATACGGTAATCCCGTAGGTTTCCTTTAAATACTCTTCAGTTTCCGGTAAATCGTACACAATTTCCTCAATGCCGTGCTTCCGGTTGATGAAATTCGGAATGTACTTGATCGGACCCGGACGGTACAGAGCATTCATGGCGATAAGGTCGGCAAAAACCGTAGGCTTCAGCTCCCGCATGTATTTTTGCATTCCGGGGCTTTCATACTGGAAGATGCCGATGGTTCGCCCTTCCTTAAACAGCTGATAGGTTTTCGCATCATCCAGCGGAATCTCATCCGGATTAATATCCAAACCATATCTCGCTTTTACCAGTTTCAGGGCATCTTTGATAATCGTCAGTGTCCTTAATCCCAGGAAGTCCATTTTCAGAAGGCCTGCACTTTCCGCTACCGAGTTGTCAAACTGAGAAACCAAAATATCAGCATCTTTTGCTGCGATGGTCACCGGTACCAAGTTACTCACATCTTCAGGCGTAATAATTACCCCGCAGGCGTGGATTCCGGTATTCCGGATACAGCCTTCCATTTTTTTTGCACTGGCAAGAACATTGTGCCGCGGATCTGAAGAACTATCCAACACGGCTCTCATTTCATCAACCAGCATCTGGTCCTCCGGCCTTAATTTATCATATTTGGATAATGCTTTCGCGATATTCATCCCCGGTACGGACGGGATCAGTTTGGCAATATTATTGGTATCCGGAATCGGCAGATCCAGTACCCTTCCGGCATCCTTAATCGCCGATTTACCTCCCAGAACCGAATAGGTAATGATCTGTGCCACCTGATTCTGTCCGTATTTGTCGATTACCCATTTGATAATCTTATCACGCCCTTCATCATCAAAGTCGATATCGATATCGGGCATGGAAACCCTTTCCGGATTCAGGAACCTCTCAAAAAGGAGGTCGTACTTAATCGGGTCTACATTGGTAATTCCGATACAGTAGGCCACGGCAGAACCCGCTGCAGAACCACGGCCCGGCCCTACCCAAACGCCCATATTCCGGGCTTCATTACAGAAATCCTGTACGATCAGGAAGTAACCGGGATATCCCGTGTTGGCAATAACTTCCAGTTCGAAGTCGAGACGTTCTTTAATTTCATCGGTAATCTCGGCATATCGTTTTTTTGCACCTTCATAAGTTAGATAGGTCAAATAAGCCATTTCCCCTCGTTTTCCGCCGTCCACCTCATCTTCGGGATGAATGAACTCCTGTGGAATATCAAATTTCGGAAGCAGAACATCCCTTTTTAAAGTATAAGGGCTGAATTTCGCAAAAAATTCCTCATACGCATCGAAAGCATCAGGATAAGCCAGAAAAGCCTCCTTGATTTCCTCCGAATTTTTAATATAATATTCTTCCGTAGCCAGTCCTCTTCTTTTACCAAAACCTTTTCCGACAGGCGTTGAAAGCTTTTCACCGTCTTTGATGCAGCTTACAATATCCTGAATATTAGAATCGCCTTTATCTGTGTAGAATGTTTCATTCTGGGCTAAAATTTTTACATTGTATTTGTCGGCAAAATGCAGCAGAACATCATTCAAATGTTCTTCTTCTGGCAGCTTGTGATTCTGGAGCTGAACGTAGAAATCATCTCCGAAAGTATCTTTCCACCATCTGAAAAGCTCCTCTCCTTTCTGTTCCCCGGTATTTAAAATCGCATCGGGAATATCCCCGTAAATTCCGGAAGTTAAGGCAATAACTCCTTCTTTATATTGAGCGATAAGATCTCTGCTTACCCTCGGTACACCAAAATAAAACCCTTTCAGGAAACCGATACTTGAAAGTTTGGCTAAATTTTTATATCCGTTAAAATCCTTGGCCAGCAGGACCACCTGTGTCCTGCGGTCGGGATCATCCTTGGTAAACTGCTTCTGTTCGTATCGGTCTGAAATATAGAACTCGCAGCCCACGACAGGAATCAGAGGTTCGGAAACCGGCTCCGGCTCGTTGAATTCCGTTCCGTTTTCTTCGGCTTCCTGCTTTTTGGCTAAATATTCCTTATGTTTTTTCGTACGGTCTCCATTGGCTCCTTCCACCGCCGAAACAAATTTGAAGGCTCCCATCATATTTCCGAGATCCACCATACCGACGGCCGGGAAATTATTATCGGTTGCTTTTTTAATTAAATCGTTAATGCTTGACGTTGCAGTAAGCGTAGAGAACACACTGTGGTTATCGAAATTGAAATATTTTCCGAGATCGATCTCATCAATACTTCCGAAATCCTGCTGCTTTTTCTTGTTATTGAAATCCGCGACCTGCCTTCTGATAACGATATTAAAAGGCTTAATCGGATCCGGATGCAGCGTTTTGAAATAGGTAAGCTGGTCTTCAGAAATTTTCAGGACTTCGGCCGGAATAATCCCGATCCGCATCATTTCGAAGAAAACCTGCGCGGTGGCATTTACGTCGGCCGCGGCATTGTGGGCTTCGTCAAATTTATGCCCGTATAATTTTTCGTATAGCTCTTCCAGTTTCGGAGACTTGTATCTTCCGCCTTTTCCGCCGCCTAACTGACAGAAGTCGGTACCCAGAACCATGGTATCAGCCTTGGGTTTTTCCTGAAGATTGTCTTTTATATTTTTCCTGTAAAATTCGGCTCCTACGATGTTGTAATCGAACTCAACATTATGTCCGGAAACCACCCGCACCCTGTTCAATACCTCTGAAAACTCATGCAGTACTTCTTGGAGATCACGCCCTTCGTCATTGGCAATTTTTGTGGTAATCCCGTGAATCCTTGCCGCGTTGAAGGGGATATCGTATCCTTCAGGCTTTATGATATAATCCTGATTTTCAATAAGTGTCCCGTCATCATGATGCAACTGCCACGCAATCTGTACCATTCTTGGCCAGTTGTCTGAGTCTGATAGCGGAGCGTTGAAATTCTTTGGTAAACCTGTGGTTTCTGTGTCAAAAACTAAATACATGTATTATTTCAGCTTTTATTAAAAAAAGAGAATGTAAAGTTACTTCATTTTTTTTATCCTACCGTTAAAACAAGGGTCTTTTTACATGATTTACCGACACTTGCTCCATTGAAAAACAGTAAACTTTATGGTTTGTCTCAATTAGAAATCTTCTTGAAGGCAAAAATCATAACATTGTTTAAATTTTAACTTAAAATATTTAAGATTCATTAAAATTTAATTAAGATTCATTATCTGAAAGCTTATTCGTTATCGATAATCCTGAATCTTGTCTACATTTGTTATGAAATATTTACTTAATCATTAACGGCATGAAAAAACATCTAATTCTGGCAGGGACTTTATTCTGCCTTTCCATGTATGCACAAAAAGGCAATGATCAGCTGAAAAGAGAATTCGAAAAGCAGAAAATAGAAAATGAAAAACAGTTCGATGCTTATGCTGAAAAAATTTACGGGAAAAGCCCGGACAGTGCGACACAGAAAAAAATAGATTCCTTAAAATCCCGGTTGGGCGGCTTTCATTTCGGTGTGCCTTACTTCCTGCAGGAACAGGATACCCGGCAGCTGATGAACGCCAACTCGGATCTGCTGAATACGCCCGGAAATATTTCAGGACTTTCAGGTTCATTCAACGGAGAAAATATCAAATATACCATTTTTGACGGCGGAAGGATCTATGGATCCCATACGGCTTTTAACAATGCACCAGGAAGGGTTACGAACAAAGAGGACAGTTCGCAGAGCTATTCCGATCATTCTACGGGAGTAGGAAGCTTTATCGGAGGAAAAAACGCTCCGCTTACAAACAGCAGCGGCGTTTCGGTAGGAAACGCAAAAGGAGTGGCCATTAATTCCACCATGGACAGCTATATGTTCAGCACCACTACTCTGCCCGGAGATACCTCAACAAGTACGGTGTTTCAGAAAATACAAACGTCCCAACCCAATATTTCGAACCACTCCTATGGAATTAATTCCGGATGGAATGAAAATTACGACAGCAGCGGAAATATTTCTTCATATATCTACAACGGTTCCAAAAGCGGAGGTACGTTTTACGATTTTCAGGGGACTTATGATTCAAACGACTACAATTATGATGCGCTGGTTTACAACAACCCGTCTTTTGTTATCGTGAAATCTGCCGGAAATTCTTTCGGCATGGGCCCTAATGGAACCGGTTCCACTGTTCCCAAATACTACAAAACTTCCAGCGGACAGGCCCCATTCAGTTCCAGCGATACCGTTCCTGCTAATAACTGCTCACTCGGGTACGACTGCATCGGCCCCGGATCCCTGGCAAAAAATATTATCGTGGTGGGCGCTACCGACATTATCGGTGCCAACAATTACCGATATACCAGCGCATCCGATGTAGTACATTCCGATTACAGCAGTGCAGGCCCGAGAGATGACGGCGGTATAAAACCCGATATTTCCACTGTAGGTACTGATGTATATTATGCTTCCACTTCTGCTACAGGAAGCAACGCCTGGGCAGGTGGCAGCGGAACTTCCTTTTCAGCACCGGTTGTAACGGGGATCATCGGGCTGTGGACACAGATTTACAAGCAGCTGTTTAACAATGCAGTATTTAATGCGGCGTCTGCAAAAGTCCTTACCGTACATTCGGCTTCCGAGGCAGGAAATGCAGGTCCGGATCCGTGGTTCGGCTGGGGATTCATCAATGCAAAGAAGGGAGCAGAATTATTGGTCGGAAAAGCGAACAATACCGTTATTTTTAATGATGAAACACTGATCAGCGGTGTGAAAAACAATAAATTGATTACCGCATCCGGAAGTGAGCCTTTGAAAGTGACCGTCAGCTGGATTGACCCTGAATATGAACCTAATTATCAGTTCGTATCGGATGTTTATAATAACAGAACTTCCAAACTGATCAACGATCTTGATGTGAGGATTATTGATACGACGAACAATACCATATATTATCCATGGAAACTGGATGCCAATAACCCGATGACCCCTGCAACAAAAGCCGACAACACCGTCGACAACGTAGAGCAGGTGGTACTTGATAACCCGGTAGCCGGAAGAGTATACAGGGTTGAAATCAGCAATAAAGGAACATTAGTTGACGATTCCGGCAATCCTGCGCCCCAGAATTATTCCATTATGGCAACAGGTATTAACCAAGCATCCGTTTTAGGGACAAGTGACGTAACGAAAGACAGCGGGATCATCATTGCTCCTACCATTACCAAAGATTATGTAAAAGTATTCAAAGCTCCTGCGCGGTCCATATTTTCAGTTTATGACCTATCCGGAAAAAAACTGCAGTCAGGTACCGTGCAAGGCAACGAACAAAGCCTTGACCTTTCTTCCTACATTAAAGGAATATACATTGTAGAAGTTAAAACCGGTAACAATATCATTTCAAAAAAAATAATTAAAGAATAGAAAATCAATTATTTACTACATTACAACCTATAAAACACTAACAGTTGTTAGTGTTTTATTTTTTTGTTTATCTTTGCCTTCTATGGAAAATACACTTCACGAAAAAGTTTCTCAGGATATTCTGCTAAAGGCTTACAACCATATGATGCTTGCCAAGGCAATGGCAGACATTTATGAAGAAAACCGAAATATTACCAAATATGTTCACAGTACATCAAGAGGACATGAAGCGATCCAGCTGGCAACAGCTTATCAGCTGAAAAAAGAAGACTGGGTTTCTCCTTATTACAGAGACGAAAGCATTCTTTTAGGTATCGGTTTCCAACCCTACCAATTGATGCTGCAGCTGTTAGCAAAGGCTGATGATCCTTTTTCGGGAGGGAGATCGTATTATTCCCACCCTTCCAGCCGCGATGAAGACAAGCCGAAAATCATTCATCAGAGTTCGGCTACGGGAATGCAGACCATTCCGACAGCAGGTGTTGCGCAGGGAATCAAATACATCCAGGATTTTAACTTACAGCAGTTTGAGAACAATCCGGTGGTTGTCTGCAGCCTTGGTGACAATTCGGTAACGGAAGGTGAAGTGAGTGAAGCGCTTCAGTTTTCCGCCCTGCACCAGCTTCCTATTATTTTCCTGGTTCAGGATAACGAATGGGGAATTTCCGTAACCAAAGAGGAAGCAAGGACATGCGATGCCTACGAATTTGTAGCAGGCTTTACAGGATTGAGCAGAATGAGGGTAGACGGAACCGATTTTGTTGAAAGCTTCGAGGTTATGAAGAAGGCGGTGGATTTTGTACGTACCGAAAGAAAACCTTTGGTCGTATGTGCAAAAACTGTTCTGATCGGACATCATACTTCCGGAGTAAGAAGGGAATTTTACAGAGATGAAGAAGACCTGACCAAGCACCGGGCAAAAGATCCGGGAGAAATCCTCAGAAACCATTTGCTGGAATCCGGTGTTGACGAAGAATTATTAAAACACATTACGAAAAAAGCGCGTCTTGAGGCGGAAGAAGCTTTCGAGAAGGCTAAAAACGCTGAAGATCCGAAACCTGAAACGGTGATGCAGCATGTTTTTGCACCGACACCGATTATTGAAGAAACCGGATCCCGGGAACCTCATGGCGGAGAAAAGATTGTGATGGTAGATGCCGCGATTCACGCAATCCAGGAACTGATGTGGAAGCATCCGGAAGCCTTATTATACGGCCAGGATGTGGGTGAAAGAATCGGCGGGGTCTTCCGTGAAACGGTGACGTTAGGAAAGAAATTCGGAAGTAAAAGGGTATTCAACACTGCAATTCAGGAAGCTTATATTATCGGTTCTACGACGGGAATGAGTGCAGTTGGGCTAAAACCAATCGTTGAAGTACAGTTTGCCGATTATATTTATCCGGGAATCAACCAGCTGATTACGGAAATTTCAAAATCAAGCTATTTAAGCCAGGGAAAATTCCCGGTCAGCAATATCATCCGTGTCCCGATCGGTGCATACGGCGGCGGCGGACCTTACCACAGCGGAAGCGTGGAAAGTATCCTGGCCAATATCAAAGGGATTAAAATTGCTTACCCGAGCAATGCGGCAGATTTTAAAGGTTTGCTGAAGGCTGCCTATTATGACCCGAACCCGGTAATCATGCTGGAGCACAAAGGCCTTTACTGGAGCAAGGTTCCGGGAACGGAAGATGCCAAAACCATCGAGCCGGCTGAAGATTATATTCTACCTTTCGGAAAAGGAAAAGTGATTATCGAAGCAGATCAGGACGAAACCGAAAAAGGGAGAACCTTATTAATTGTGACCTATGGAATGGGTATATACTGGGCTAAGGAAGCTGCAAAGAACTTCAGCGGAAGGGTTGAAGTTATTGATCTGAGAACTTTGATTCCTCTTGATGAAGAATTGGTTTTCGAAAGAGTGAAAGCCCATGGAAAATGTATCGTCCTGACGGAAGAACAGCTGAACAATTCCTTTGCAGAAGCCTTTGCCCACAGGATTTCCAAAAACTGTTTCCGGTACCTGGATGCTCCGGTGGAAACCATGGGAGCTCTGGATGTTCCGGCAGTTCCGATTAATCTCATCCTCGAAAAGGAAATGCTGCCGAATGCAGAAAAACTGGGTGCAAAAATCGAAGAAATGCTGAACTATTAATTCAGATACAAAATAATTAACCTCCGGAATTCGGAGGTTTTTTTTGTGCCTTGTTCAAAATATCCATCCGTACTCTGTAACCTGACAGCTACCACAAAAACATGGTATTTATTTTGCTTACTTTTTCGCTGACTTCATTAAGTTTATAAAGCGCATGATTACAACAAAATACGTCAATTACAAACAAATTTTCAATCTATCGGGATTCCATGTGATTCTTATCTCCATCTGGTGTACGTTAATTGCGGTGCTTTTTCACTTTTTCCACTGGGACTGGATGATTATCCCATGGGTTCCCGTAGCACTGATCGGTACCGCAGAAGCTTTTTTGGTGGGTTTTAAAAATAACCAGGCGTACGACCGATTATGGGAAGCCAGAAAAATCTGGGGCGGAATCGTGAATTCAAGCAGAATGTTGGGATCAATGGTCTATGCCTTCCATACCGAACAGGAACAGATGGAAAAATCTGATCTTGAAGACCGCCGGAAAAAAATAGTATGCCGTCATATTGCATGGCTGTATCAATTGCGCGAGCAGCTTCTGATTCCCACCGAATGGGAGCACATTAAAGTAGAAGAAGACCAGTTTAAAAATATCGACCATAAAAGAAACCGCCTGATTAAAGCAGGATTTCCCGATTATGGCAGAACACCTATTTTCCTTAATAAATATTTATCTGAGGAAGAAGTAAGTTTACAATCCCGTTACAAAAATTTTGCAACCTACCTTATTGCCCAACAATCAAAGGATGTGAACGAACTGAAAAACATGAATGCCATTTCAGATTTTAATCAGAAACAGCTGCAGGATTGTTTAAATGAATTTTATGCCCTGCAGGGACAGGCCGAAAGAATTAAAAAGTTTCCGCTTCCCAGACAGTTCGCAAGTACGGCGTTTGTTTTTAATATTATTTTCATTATGCTGCTTCCTTTAGGGCTTGTGAGTGAATTTGCCAAGTTGGGAGACTGGGGAATCTGGGCTTCCATTCCGTTTTGTATAACGATTGGATGGATCTATATAATTATGGAACTGGTTGGCGATTATTCCGAAAATCCTTTTGAAGGACTGATGTTTGACATCCCAATGCTTTCCATCTGCCGGACCATTGAAATTGACCTGCTGCAGATGACAGGCGAAACAGACCTGCCGGATCCGATTGCTTCTAAAAATGGAGTTTTAATTTAAAACTTTTAATATTTAGCTGGAAGTTAAAATGAGAAACCAGTAAGAAGATAATTCAATATTTTCAGGCGATAGGCTAATACACAATTAGATCCCGACGGAATAAACAAATACAATCTATTTATATTCGCTAAAAGCTGTGCAAATCCGCGGGAAATATACTCTTAAAAATTATATAACAATCGCTGTAGTATTCTTTACTTCAGAAATCATAAACGAACTGTGGGTACTTGCAATATGCTGTAAGGTCGTAAGCTTTGAAAGCATGAAGTTTCGGTAATCTTCCATATCCTTTACGCCGATCTTTAAAATATAATCGTAATCACCGCTTACATGGAAACATTCGGTGACTTCCTGCAGGTTCATGACTTCTCTTTCAAACTGAAGAACATATTCCTTTTTATGCTGTGCGAGTTTGATATGGCAGAGCACAATGAAATTCCTGTTGATCTTTTTCCTGTCCAGCAGGGCTACATACTTTGAGATCACTCCTGTATTTTCCATTTTCCGGATGCGTTCGTATACAGCCGTAACCGATAATCCTAGCTTATGGGAGAGTTCTTTGGTGGTCTGCTTGGAATCTTCCTGCAAAAAAAGCAGCAGTTTTTGGTCCGTTTCATCGAAATTCATAGACAATTTTTTGTTAAAATTTTACTTTATTCAAATATAATAAACTTTTTTTCTTCTTATTTTAAAAATAATAGATTTATATTCTAACAATTTAAAATTCCATTGTAATAATTCGGAAAGTTAATCATATTTACCGCATAAAATAATGTGTGATATGAAAGACTTTAATGCAGCCAACGAAATTCAGGATTTACAGTATTTTGGAGAATTCGGAGGAGTAAATCCTTCGATTTCAGACAGCTCCACCTATACTTTCCTGTCTGCTAAAACGATGTTTGATACATTTGAAGGAAATGCAGAAGGATGCTATCTTTATTCCCGTCATTCTTCCCCGATGAACCTGTATCTTTCCCAGGCATTGGCAAAACTTGAAAACACCGAAGCAGCCAACGTAACCGCTTCAGGGATGGGGGCCATCACTTCCGTACTGATGCAGGTCTGCAAGAGCGGCGACCATATTATTTCCAGCCGGACGATCTACGGAGGAACGTATGCCTTTATGAAGAATTTCCTTCCCTCTTTTCACATCAATACAACCTTTGTAGACATCAGTAATTTTGAGTCGATCGAAAATGCCATCACCGAAAATACCAAAATCATATATTGCGAAAGTGTAAGCAATCCGCTTCTGGAAGTTGCCGACCTGAAAAAGTTGTCTGAAATCTGCAAAAGGCATAACCTGAAAATGATTGTAGACAACACCTTCTCACCACTTTCCATTTCTCCACGGTTACTGGGTGCAGACATCGTGATCCACTCCCTGACGAAGTTTATAAACGGAAGCAGCGATACGGTAGGCGGTGTTTATTGTGGATCCCAGGAATTTATTAACGACACCAAAAATGTAAATACCGGAGCCTGCATGCTGCTGGGCCCGACCATGGATAGCCTGCGTTCTGCAAGTGTTTTAAAAAACCTCAGAACGCTTCATATCCGGATAAAGCAGCATAGCCATAACGCCATGTATCTGGCCCGGAAATTTGAAGAAGACGGATTAAGGGTTGTTTATCCCGGCCTGAAATCCCACAAAAACCACGAACTCATGAAAAGCATGATGCATGAAGAATACGGATTCGGCGGTTTACTGACTTTAGATGCCGGAACCACAGAAAAGGCCAATGAACTGATGGAATTGATGCAGCAGGAAAACCTTGGCTATCTCGCGGTAAGCCTTGGCTTTTACAAAACTTTATTCTCATGCTCCGGAAGCTCCACCTCCTCCGAAATCCCGGAAGAAGAACGCGCGGCCATGGGAATTTCCGACGGACTGATCCGGTTTTCCATAGGACTGGATCATGACATCGAACGAACCTACGAAAAGATGAGAGAATGCATGATAAAAACAGGTGTTCTCAGCCATGAAACCATCTCCATACCCTAATTATTGTAGAAAGCTGTTGTTGATTCGACAGCTTTTTTATTTGATAGATATTAAACACGAAGTTTTTTCACTACTAACTGTATTTAAGTTTCGCAAAACCGTTTCACTTGTAAAAGATCACCGAGATGTTTAATGTCGAAAATTCATCTAAGTTTTTTGGAAACTGACTATTTTTAAGTCCATAAAACTGTTTAATAATAGTAGTCCATCGAGAATACTTCTGTAAATCGAGATTTATGAACACAAAATACCGGTTAATTTTTATGGAAATGATTCGGGAAGGCTTCTTCGGGTTTCATTCTGAAAATATTCAACAGCACCCAGGATTTTAAGAATCCGTAACCGTATGAAAACATCTGAATATAAGTGGCAATGACAGCCATTCCGGTAATGCTTATATTTTTGGTAACCAGCAGGGCGTGGAAAAGCACCATGAAAGTATATAATCCGTAAAAGGCCAGAATAATTCCTTTTCCGAGAATGAAATATTCCAGAAAACCCATGAGGTAGCCGATCAGAAATAAAGTAGGAAAAGCAAATGAAATTTTCACAAAATCAGGATGCCGCTGATTAAGGATCGGACGGGCACAACCAAACTGATATACCTGTCTTGAAAATTTCCCGAAGTCTACCCTGCGCTTATGATACACCGCAATATTATCGAAAAATGCTGTTGTAAAACCGTTTTCCCAAAGGGTCATAGATAAGTCCGGATCTTCACCGATCCGCATTTCGGAAAAGCCTCCTACTCTTTCAAAAACTTCTTTTTTCACGCCCATATTAAAGCTTCTCGGCTGAAACTTGGAAACCGCTTTTTTACTTCCCCGTATTCCGCCCGTAGTAAAAACGGAGGTCATGGAATAAGAAATGGCTTTCTGCATCAGGTTGAATCCTTTATGCGCCTTATCCGCCCCTCCGAAAGCATCGCACGGAATTTCAAGAATATTTTTTTTGATATTTTCGATATAGTCCTTTTCGACAATCACATCGCTGTCTACAAAAACCAGCCATTCGTTTTCAGCTCTCCTGGCACCGTAATTTCTCGATAAACCGGGTCCGGAATTATCTTTACGGAAATATTTAATCTTCAAGAATTCGGTAAAATTCTCAACGGTAGGTTTCAGATCGATCATGGAACCGTCATCTACAATAATGACCTCAAACGCTCTGTCCGTCTGTGCAGTAAGAGAATTTAGGAGCTCAAAAAGTTCGTCTCGGCGGTTAAAAATGGCAACAACAATGGAAATGGTAGGCTTCAAATCTGAAAATTTTTCAAAATTACTTATTCATGGAGGAATGCGCAAAGCATTTATGATAATTTATAAACTGAAAATTTCTTCAGATCGTAATTTAACTCAAAACAATCTACATATATGTACCATAATCAATAATACTGGCGACGTATAAATTCATTCGAGAGCCTAAGGATGACACAACGCTAATACTAACCTGAATTATGTCCCGTAAAAATATACAGCCTTTTAATTCAAACCAAACTGCATGTACGCACTGTCAGGCTGAGGCTCTCGAAGCCTTTCCGCAAATATTCATATCTTTAATTAAATAAAAATACAATATGAAAAGATACTACGTTTACATTCTCAAATGTTCTGACAATTCCTATTATACCGGTGTTACAAATGATATTGAAAAGAGAATACAATACCATATAGAAGGTATCAATCCTAATTCATACACTTATTCAAGAAGACCTGTTGAATTGGTTTTTCACACAGAATTTAAAGACGTGAACCAAGCCATTGCCTTTGAAAAGCAGGTAAAAGGATGGAGCAGAAAAAAGAAAGAAGCGATCATTAATGATGAATGGGAAAAACTTCCTAACTTATCAAAAAGAAGAAAACCAAATACATAATAGTTGGCAGTGTGTGAAAAATCCTTCGAGAACCTCAGGATGACATGACGCTAATACTAACCGAAATTATATTCCATTTAAATAAACAGCCATTTCTATTCAAACCAAACTACATGTACGCACTGTCAAGCTGAGGCTCTCGAAGCCCTTTTAAATAAAGAAATCATAATCAATAATATTGGCGACGTATGAAATTCCTTCGAGAACCTCAGGATGACACAACGCTAATACTACTTGAATTATGTTTCATAAAAATAGACAGTTATTTAATTCAAACCAAACTGCATGTACGCACTGTCAGGCTGAGGCTCTCGAAGCCCTTTTAAATAAAGAAATCATAATCAATAATATTGGCGACGTATGAAATTCCTTCGAGAACCTCAGGATGACACAACGCTAATACTACCTGAATTATGTTTCATAAAAATATACAGTTATTTAATTCAAACCAAACTGCATGTACGCACTGTCAGGCTGAGGCTCTCGAAGCCCTTTGAAAGAAAGAAATCATAATCAATAATATTGGCGACGTATGAAATTCCTTCGAGAACCTCAGGATGACACAACGCTAATACTACTTGAATTATGTTTCATACAAATATACAGTTATTTACTTCAAACCAAACTGCATGTACGCACTGTCAGGCTGAGGCTCTCGAAGCCACTTTACTACAAAGTACTGCATAAAGAAATCATGATTAATGATACTTGTGACGTATGAAATCCTTCGAGAACCTCAGGATGACACAACGCTAATACTACCTGAATTATGCTTCATAGAAATCTACCGTTATTTACTTCAAACCAAACTGCATGTACGCACTGTCAGGCTGAGGCTCTCGAAGCCACTTTACGACAAAGTACTGCATAAAGAAATCATGATTAATGATACTTGTGACGTATGAAATCCTTCGAGAACCTCAGGATGACACAACGCTAATACTAACCGGAATTATATTCCGTTTAAATAAATAGTCCGGATTTAAAATAAATACAGAAAACCAATGAAATAAAAAATGAGATGACCGATACACTAAAGAAAATCCACTGAAAAACATTTTTAAAATAGTACTTCTCCAAAGAATACAGAATAAAGAAAAAGACCAGCGAGATGGAAAATCCGATCAGTGAACAGACAATCAGAGTATGCAACATAATTTTCAGCAGATGGAGGATTTTTAAAAACGAAGAACAGCAGAACGGAAGAAAAAAATAGGAGTACAGCACTTATCTTTTCAGTAAGGTATTTTGTTTTCTTTTTCACCGGCACCTTTTGGTGGTAGTTTGTTTCCGGTGAGGTTGATGTATTCCCCAGTAAATCCAGAACATCTGTGAGTATATCAAAAAAATCAAGGAAATCCCAATTCATGATTTACGTTTTGACAAAAATAAAAAACCTTCCGCAATGCGAAAGGTTTCTGTAGCTATTAATTTTCCAGCTTATGCACTTTTTTTGTTCCCTCATACATTTCATACTGAAGAAAACGTGTTTCGAGCTTCCCGTTGAAAAGCTTGATTTTTCTTGACGGGCGGAGACCGATTTTCTTTACGGCTTCCAGATCGGATGAGATCAGCCAGGCTAATGTATTCGGGTAATGTGTTTTAAAAGTATCCCCTATTTTCTTATAGAAATCATCATCATTAATAGAGATTCTCTCATCATATGGCGGATTAAACACCATCAGCAATGGGAAAAGTTCTTTTTTGGAATCGAAGAAATTCTGTTTTTTCACTTCAATCACATCTTCCATTTCAGCAGCTTCGATATTGATTCTGGCGGCATTCAGCATACGGGCATCGATGTCGTAACCAACAATTTTCCCGGTAAATTCTTTCACCCGGTTGATCCGGAATTCCTTGATTTTTTTAAACAGATCGGCATCATAATTTTTCCAGTTCTGGAAAGCAAAGCCTCTTCTGAAAATCTGTGCAGGAAGGTCCAGGGCAATCATTGCGGCTTCGATAAGAAGTGTTCCGGAACCGCACATCGGGTCTAGAAAATTTCCTTTTCCGTCCCAGCCTGCGAGCTGAAGCATTCCGCTGGCCAATACTTCATTGATCGGTGCTTCCCCCTGCTCTCTGCGATATCCTCTTTTGAATAATGGATCGCCTGAGGAATCCAGAGAAATGGTAATCAGTTCACGGTCGATGTGAAGGTGAAACTTAATATCCGGGTTTCGTGTTTCCACATTCGGACGTTTTTTGAATTTATCCTGAAAATAATCCACGATCGCATCCTTCATTTTTAACGTCACAAACTGCGAGTGCTTGAAGGTTTCAGAATTCACCGTCGAATCAATGGCAAACGACTGGTCCACATCCATAAAATCTTCCCAGTTAAACTTAAAAAGCCGGTCATAGAACTGATGCTGGTTGAAAGCCTTAAATTCGTGGATCGGCACCAAAATTTTCAGAGCGGTTCTGGCAGAATAGTTAATCTTATATAAAAAGCCTAAATCACCTTCACAGTTTACGGCACGGTTTTTCACTTCAACCTTTCGTCCGCCCAGCTTTTTAATCTCTTCCGCAAGAATCTGCTCCAATCCGAAGAATGTTTTTATCTGGATCTGTATATTTTCTGTATTCATAATGCAAAAATACGATTTTTAGTGGTTGGTTATCAGCCTGCCGGCAAGAGAAATCGCTGCGACCTTTGAAAACCATGGGGTAACCGCTGCGGACAGTCGGTCAAAAAACACTATTTTTGCAGGATGGAATGGTTTGAATCTTGGTTTGATACCCCTTATTATCATTTACTGTATAGCAACAGAGACTATACGGAAGCAGAAAACTTCATTACAAAACTTACGGAAGAGCTTGAGCTTCCTAAAAACTCCAGGATCATTGATCTGGCGTGTGGTAAAGGACGGCATTCTGTTTTCCTCAATAAGCTCGGCTATGATGTTTTGGGCCTTGATCTTTCGAGACAAAGCATAGAATATGACAAACAGTTTGAAAACCAGACCCTGCTTTTCGACGTTCATGATATGAGAAACCCAATCGATGCCGATCCTATGGATGCGGTTTTCAATCTTTTTACCAGTTTCGGGTATTTCGATAATGAAAATGATGATAAGAAAGTATTTCAATCGGTATACAATGTGCTGAAGCCGGACGGATATTTTGTTCTCGATTACCTGAATGAAGAATTCGTAAGGAGGAATATTGTCCCGGAATCCACTGTAACGAGAGGAAATATCGAATTTAAAATCATGAAGAAAATAGAAGGACGCCATATCGTTAAAGACATCAGATTCGAAGCGGACGGAAAGCCTTTTCATTTTTTTGAAAAAGTAAAACTCCACACCCTGGAGGCCATCAATTCCTATGCAACGGAATGTGGTTTTGAGAGAATAAAAATATGGGGCGATTATCAGCTCAACGATTTTGATAAAGAAACCTCAACCCGGTGCATTAATCTATTCAGAAAAAAATCATGATTACGGTAATTTTACTGATCGCCAGTGTAATGGCAGGGGTATTCCTTGGAAAGCATTTCGGTAAAAAAGAAAAACTGGCTAAAAATTTACTCATTTTAAGTGCCGGATTTCTGATCACGATCTGTCTTAATGAAGTCTTCCCTGAGGTTTATACTTCCGGAACAGGCAGTAATCTCGGAATTTTTGTAATTGGCGGTGTTTTATTACAGATGATCCTTGAAGCTTTAACCAAAGGTTTCGAGCATGGCCATTTTCATCATCACAGCGAGCATAACATTTTGCCTGTTGCCTTAATGGTGGGGCTTTTTATTCATGCTTTCATCGAGGGGATTCCTTTAGCGAACGAAGAGCATGATTTTTCACCTTACCTTTTGGGAATCGTATTTCACAATCTTCCTATCTCATTTATTCTGGGAGCTTTTTTATTTAACAGAACCGAAGAATCCAAATCGGCTCCATCCTATCCTTCCCTGCTGATTGTTGCTTTATTTGCGCTGGCTTCACCGATGGGAATGTTGTTGGGAAATTATTTTAACCCTGACCTGCAGCCTTATTTCCTGGCGATTGTCGGAGGAATTTTCCTGCATATTTCATCCGTAATTATTTTTGAAAGCAATAAAAACCATAACATCGACTGGACAAAGATCGGATTGGTTATTTTAGGCATTTCCCTGGCATTGGTAATGCACCTGTTTCACGGCCATTCTCATATGGGACACACCGGACTTAATTTATTGTAAAGACTGGAAAAAAGGAAGCTGGAGCCGGAATTTTTCCTGTCTATTTTACTTTTGATGATCTGTAATATAAAATAATACCTTTTCTTATTTATTAGCTTACTCAAATAAAATAAACATTGTCAAATCACATTAATTTACTTAACGATATAGTACAAAAAAGGCTTTGAATCTACTCAAAGCCTTTTTTATATATCCAGAATTTTCTGCAAATTAGAATTTCCATCCGAAAGTAAGGAAGAAATTATTTCTGATATTCTTTACATCCGATACTGCGTAAGCATCGCTTGAGATCAGACGGTTCGGAGAATAATATCCCGCTTCATAATTACTGTCTACCTTACCATATAAGAATGGATTGCTGTAATTTGAAGAAATGTTCTGATACGACGCATCGATATAGAAAGATCTGAAATCATATCCCAAACCGAACGATAAAGCATTTCTGTTATTTAAAATCAGGTTGCTGTATGATTGATTATCGGTAATACTTCCGTCATTATTATATTTACTGATTGTAAGTGCGTCAATAGGGCTTGAAGCATAAGAATATCCACCTCTCAGTCTGAACTGCTTGATTCTGTACTCCGCACCTATTTTTAATTCCGACAGGTTTTTATAATTTTCCTTGAAGAAGTCGTTCAGTTCACTTTCCGCATCTCCGTATACTTTATACTTAGGCTTTGTAATGCCCAATGTATAATCAACGTTTAAAGCAAAGCTTTTACTGGCAATAAATGCGGCACTTACCGTAGCTTTCATTGGCGTTGTCAGCCTTCTGTTTTCACTAGCAAAATCGTCTCCTGAAATGGGATCATTGTAATAATTATACCCTCTGTCCATATTCCAGAAAGTCGGTGTTTCCAAAGCCGCTCCTAATCTGAAGTTCGGGCTCAGTTTTCCGATAACCCCTAATGAAGCGGAGAAACCGTTTGCCTTTTCAGTAAATGGCGTATTCTGCTTACTGAAATATTCAGCGTTTCCGTTGGACAGAGAATTAAAAATTGCCGTATCCGACTGGTCAATCGATGCATTCAGGAAATTCAATCCGGCTCCAAGGTACAAGCTGTTATTGTAATTTGCTCCTACTCCGAAACTTGTCTTCGATAAATACCCGTACCGGTCATAAGCATGCCTTCCGAATGATGAACTGGTTGCATCAGGGAAATCATAAACCAGATTGTTATTTCCCGGGGTCTCAATATAATTTTCAACCGACTGGTTGGAATAGTTCACTCCGATGTTAATGAACTTCCATGCACTTTCCGTCATCAGCTGAAAAGTCATTACCGCCCCTAAATTTCCTAAATCCCCCTTATTAATGCTGTATCCGTAAGACGAACCTGCATAAGATGAAGTGTTCTTATTATTGGTAACGGATAATGTTCCTGAAATTTCTCCGGAAATAGCTACCCCAAGACCTGCCGGGTTGGTAAGCAGCGAATTCGCATCTCCTCCCAGGGCTCCGTTGGAACCTCCCATTGCATTAAACTTAGCAGAACCTATATTCGGTGCATTAGAATAAACGTCTATGGTATTTCTAATCACGGAAACATCTTGAGCCTGCGCAAAAAATGCAGCAGAAATACTCATTATTGCTAAAGATTTTTTTAACATTATTTTTTTAAATAGTTATTATGTTTACATTATCTGCCACCTCGGAAGCCTCCGCCTCCGCCGCCGCCGGATCTGAAGCCGCCGCCGCTTCCGCCGCCAAAGCCGCCGCCCCCTGAGCGGAAACCGCCGCCGCTGGAATTATTGAATCCACCGCCGTTATTTCTAAATCCACCATCATATCTTGGCTGCGATGGTTGCTGATAGTTATAGTTCTGTCTTGGCTGACCCTGATTACGGAAACCGCCCTGTGCTCTTACCCCGTTCTGGCCGCTTCTGAATCCACCGCTGGTATTTCCTTGTCGGAAACCTCCGTTTGTTCCCCGGAAGCCTCCGTAATTCGGATTGGAATCGGAATTTCTGAATCCGCCGGTATTGGTGTTGCTTCTTCGCATTCCTCCGGATGTTACGCCATATTTATTGCCAAAACTGCCGTTGTAACTGTTAAACCCTCTGCCGTTTGCGCTACTTCTTCTGTAAGGAGCATAATAACCGCCGCCCCAGTATCCGCCGCCATACCCCCAACCGTATGGGTAACCCCATCCCCAGTATGGATTGTAAGCGCCGTACCAGCCACCATAAGGATAGCCCCAGCCCATATTCCAGCCACCGTAACCGCCCCAGCCCCATGAGCCTCCCCATGAAAGTCCGAGACTCCAGCCGTAACCGCCATAGCCACCCCATCCCCAGTAAGGATTGTAGCCGCCATACATCCCCCAACCCCAAGGACCTCCCCAGCCCCAGGAATTATCGTA
Organism: Chryseobacterium sp. sg2396; assembly: GCF_042610505.1. Lineage (NCBI taxonomy): Bacteria > Pseudomonadati > Bacteroidota > Flavobacteriia > Flavobacteriales > Weeksellaceae > Chryseobacterium > Chryseobacterium sp. sg2396. The sequence goes on from NZ_JBHGAQ010000012.1 coordinate 55,471, forward strand.
GTAATTGGTCTGGCTTCCGGCATAGCTGCCCCAGTCTGAATCGGTTGCGGTATTGTTCCATGAGTAATTGTTCCATGAGTCGTATTTCCCTTCTCTGGAATTCATTTCTGCATTCTGAACAACGTTTGAATCGTCCTGATAGTAATTATAATCTTCCCCTACCCTGTTTCCTCTGTCATTGATAATTACGCCTTCAGGAAGCGTATCTTTATTCGGGTCGTAATAAACGCCGTCGGTCTCGCTGTAGCCACCCATCTGGGCACCGCAGGACATCAAGATCAATCCGCCTGCTATGGTTAGAATCCCTTTGGATTTTAGCACGCCAAGCAAATTTTTATGTATATTTTTTTTCATGATAACGTAAAAATTTTTTATTTAAATTATATTTGCAGTCTGTACCAAAAATGTACCATCAGCACCGGTACAAAAATCTATCAAAAATAGATTTTTATTTTTAGATAACAATAATTGGAATAAGTTAAAAATATTAAAAAAAAATTAATGGCAAAATTAACCTCAAGAAGCGAAGATTACAGCAAATGGTATAATGAGTTGGTGGTGAAAGCCGACTTAGCTGAGAACTCAGGAGTACGAGGATGTATGGTAATTAAACCGTACGGCTATGCGATCTGGGAGAAAATGCGTGATGAAATGGACAGAAAGTTCAAAGAAACAGGTCACGTAAATGCTTATTTCCCGCTGTTTGTGCCCAAAAGCTTGTTTGAGGCTGAAGAAAAAAATGCAGAAGGTTTTGCTAAAGAATGTGCCGTGGTTACCCATTACCGTTTAAAAACGGATCCAAATAATCCATCTAAATTAATCGTGGATCCGGATGCCAAACTGGAAGAAGAACTAATCGTACGCCCGACTTCAGAAGCGATTATCTGGAACACCTATAAAAACTGGATCCAATCCTACAGGGATCTGCCAATATTAATTAACCAGTGGGCCAATGTGGTACGTTGGGAAATGCGGACGCGTCTTTTCCTGAGAACAGCTGAATTCTTGTGGCAGGAAGGCCACACGGCGCATGCTACGAAAGAAGAAGCCGTAGAAGAAGCGGAGAAAATGAATAAAGTATATGCCGATTTTGCCGAAAACTTTATGGCCATTCCGGTAATCCAGGGACTGAAGACGCCTTCCGAACGATTTGCGGGGGCTGACGAAACCTACTGTATCGAAGCTTTAATGCAGGACGGGAAAGCTTTACAGGCAGGAACTTCCCACTTCCTGGGACAGAATTTCGCCAAGGCTTTCGACGTTAAGTTCACAAATAAAGAAGGAAAAATAGAGCACGCCTGGGCGACTTCATGGGGAACTTCAACCCGTCTGATGGGTGCTTTGATCATGACCCATTCCGATGATTTCGGACTGGTGCTTCCTCCGACACTGGCTCCGATTCAGGTCGTAATTGTTCCGATATTTAAAGGAGAAGAACAGTTGGCACAGATCAGCGAAGTGGCAATGGATATCCAGGCTAAACTAAGAGCAAAAGGAATTTCCGTAAAATTCGATAACGATACGCAGAATAAACCGGGCTGGAAATTTGCCGAATATGAGCTAAAAGGGGTTCCGGTAAGAATTGCCATGGGCCCTAGAGACCTGGAAAACAATTCTGTTGAAGTTGCCAGAAGGGATAATTTAACAAAAGAAGTGCGCGCGATCGAAGGTATTGATTCTTATATTGAAGAGTTGCTCAAAACCATTCAGAAAGATATCTATACGAAAGCATTTGAATTCAGAAAGAACAACATCACGAAAGTTGACACATACGAAGAATTCAAAAAAGTGCTGGAGGAAAAAGGAGGTTTCATTTATGCCCATTGGGATGGAACTGCTGAGGAAGAAGAGCAAATTAAAGATGAAACCAAAGCAACGATCCGTTGTATTCCTTTAGATGATGATATCGAAGAAGGTGTTTCAATGGTTTCAGGAAAACCTTCTCAAAGAAGGGTTTTATTTGCAAAAGCGTACTAGAACAATATTTGACATTTGATCTGATTAAACAGATGAAAGGCTAAATTCTTTAGCTGCTTATCCTAAAATTATAAATCTGCAGAAGTTCCCGAAATTTCTGCAGATTTTTTTGTGGGAGGTATTTGGACTATTTTTTGTTACTTTTTATTCCAACATTAATCTCAAAATATTTTATTATGTCATTACACGTTATTGATTTAATTAAAGGGCAGTTGGGCCCAGCCCTGGAATCCCGGGCAGCCTCACAGCTCGGGGAAAGTGAAAGCTCCGTTTCCAAAGCCATTGACGGCTTATTGCCTGCAGTGGTGGGCGGACTGGCCAACAATGCCGATAATCCTGAAGTATTGGATACGATTTCAAACGCTTCATCAAGCGGCATTCTGGGCAATCTCGTTGGCGGATCATCCAACGATTCGGCTATTTCCCGTTTGTTATCCGTTCTTTTCGGAGACCGGTTAAACGGGCTGATCGAAACCATTTCGGGCTATGCCGGTATCAGCAACTCTTCTTCCAGTTCCCTCTTGAATATGATTACAGGTGCTGCCGTCGGTTCTCTGGGCAAATATGCCGCAGATAACAATATGGATCAGGCCGGAATCTCCAGTATGCTGAACGAACAGAAAGGAATTGTTTCTACCTTATTACCAGCAGGACTTTCTCTTGCCGCATTAAATGAAAGCGGCGACTGGGATGCCAAGTATAAATTTGACAACGATAAAGATGCTATCAAAATGCCTGCTCAGGAAGAACCTATACCTGCGGAACCCAAGATTGAAGTAACAAGAAGTACAGCACCGGAAGGTACCTTTCCTGAAAGATCTGTAAATAATCAGGATGGCTCTATCTGGAAGTGGCTGCTGCCCCTTCTCCTTTTACTGGCTGCAGGGTTTTTCGTGTGGAAACAGTGCGATAAAAAAGAAACCACTACAACAACAACGGTAAACGATTCCGGAAATGTTGTAACTGATACTACAACCTCAACTACAGCAGTAGCAACAAATACGGCGGGAATGACTGCCACCTCTAAAGTTGATGAGGATATTGATCTGAATGGTACTGCATTAAAAGGCTATAAAGGCGGAATGGAGGATCAGATGATTGCTTTCCTTAAATCCGGAGGCTATCAGAATGCAGCAGATGACAATGCCCTGAAAGATAAATGGTATAATTTCGACCATGTAAATTTCAAATTAGGAAGCGCTAACCAATTAGAAGCCGGTTCCGAAGCGCAGCTGGAGAATTTGGTAGCTATTCTGAAAGCTTATCCGGAAGCCAAAATAAAAATTGGTGGATATACCGATAAAACCGGTAATGAAGCCAGCAACTTAAAATTATCTGCCGACCGCGCGAATTTTATCAAGTCGTGGCTTGAAAAACAAGGCGTAGGGCCACAGATATTATCAGCGGACGGATACGGAAGCCAATTTGCCACAGTGGATGCCAAGGCTTCAGATGCAGAAAGAGCGGTCGACCGGAAAATGGCAGTAAGGTTCTCTAAATAATTTTCTTTCAATATAATACAAAATCCCGGAAATAGTTCGGGATTTTCTTTTGTTCTTTGTAATTTTCATTAATTTAATTATATTTGTTAGTCATTTCTAACATTTTATGAGTCTGAATTTAAAACCTGCCTGGCGAAAGGATAAAACATCCCATTCCTTATCCGAAGTATATTCTTCGGTAAAAATTCCCAAAAACGGAAGTTTCTGGAAAAAATACCTTGCATTTGCAGGCCCCGGGCTTATGGTAGCCGTAGGCTATATGGATCCCGGAAACTGGGCAACGGATATTGCGGGGGGTGCACAGTTTGGCTATGCCCTACTCTCGGTTATTCTGATTTCCAATATTTTTGCAATGGTGCTGCAACATCTTTCCGTAAAACTGGGTGTGGTTGCAGAAAGGGATCTGGCACAGGCCTGTCGGGACCATTTCAGCCCGACAACCAATTTCATCCTCTGGATATTCTGTGAGATTGCCATTGCCGCCTGTGACCTGGCAGAAGTGATCGGTTCTGCTATTGCCCTGAACCTTCTTTTTCATATTCCGCTGACCTGGGGAATTGTGATTACTACAGTGGATGTTCTGTTCATCCTGCTGTTACAGTCAAAAGGCTTTCGCTGGATAGAAAGTATTGTAGGCGGCCTGATCTTCATTATCCTTGCCTGTTTCATTTATGAGCTGGTCATTTCAAAACCGGCAATTAATGAATTGTTAGGAGGCCTTGTTCCACAAAAGGAAATTATCTACAATCCGGCTATGCTGTATATTGCCATCGGAATTCTCGGGGCTACCGTGATGCCTCATAATTTATACCTTCACAGCAGCATCGTGCAGACCAGGGATTATTCGCGCGATACGGAAGGAAAAAAAGAGGCCATTAAATTTGCCACTTTAGACAGCACGGTTTCGCTGATGCTGGCTTTTTTCATTAACGGAGCCATTTTAATTCTGGCTGCCGCCACATTTCATATCTCAGGAAATAAAGACGTAGCCGACATCCATGATGCCTATAAGATGCTGACTCCTATATTAGGGGCTTCAATGGCAAGTATTGTATTTGCCGTTGCGTTACTTGCTTCCGGACAGAATTCCACACTTACCGGAACGCTTGCAGGACAGATCGTCATGGAAGGATTTTTAAATATTAAATTAAAACCCTGGCTGAGACGTCTGATCACAAGACTGATTGCTGTAATTCCTGCTTTAATTGTTTCCATCCTGTATGGTGAACAGGGTACGACAGAACTTCTGGTTTTAAGCCAGGTTATTCTCTCCATGCAATTGAGCTTTGCCGTAGTTCCCCTGGTGATGTTTACCAGTGATAAAGCTAAAATGGGTGAATTTATAAACAAGCCGTTCTTAAAAGTTTGTGTCTGGATTATTTCATTTATTATTATTATGTTAAATCTTTACCTTTTATACCAGACGTTTTTTGGAGAAGGGGTTTGAAAAGGGAGAAGTTATGAGTGATGAGTTATAAGTAATTAATGGTTCGTAATACGATAAAGGTTTGTATTCTGTTTATGATTTCTGGAGGCATCCAATTTTATTAAAGATGAAATCCTTACCCTTTTTCACATGAAGCATTAAAAAATTCTTGCTGCTTTGTATTTTTTCAACAATACTTACCGTATAAATTTACGATTAACCATTTACTTGCAAAGCAAAATTCACCATTCACATTTGACCTCTCACCATTCCCATATACCCATAATCTGACGAAATGTCATGCTTTCTTCTTTGGCAGAATGTTTGTGAATAAAAAGGAAAATAAAGATTGAATTATGGAAAACCAGGATATAAACGAAGAAAGCATCAACAATCAGGAAGATACGAATATTCAGAATGAAGCGGCAACTGAGGAAAATGTGACAGCAAAACCGACGGCAGAGGAACTTTTGGCAGAAGAAAAAGACCGTTACATCAGATTATACGCTGAATTCGAAAACTATAAAAAGAGAACCTCCAAAGAAAAAATGGAGTTCTTCCAATATGCCAATCAGGATATGATGATCTCCATGCTGGGGGTTCTGGACGATTTTGAAAGAGCGATTAAAGAGATTGCGAAAAACGGAAATGCAGCAGATCTGCAGGGGGTTGAATTAATTTATAACAAATTCAAAAACAAACTTACAGAAAAGGGCCTTAAAGCAATGGAAGTAAGAGCCGGAGACAGCTTCAATGTGGATTTCCACGAAGCCATTACCCAGATTCCTGCGCCGTCCGAGGATCTTAAAGGGAAGATTGTAGATGTGATTGAAACGGGTTATACTTTGGGAGATAAAGTGATCCGTTTTGCGAAAGTAGTAACCGGAAATTAAAACATAAGCAATAAGTAACGGGTAATAAGCAATATCGGTATTACTCATTATTCATTACGAATTACTCATATATAAAGATGTCAAAAAGAGATTATTACGAGGTGCTGGAGATCAGTAAATCTGCCTCAGCCGACGAGATAAAAAAAGCATACCGTAAAATGGCGATCAAATATCACCCGGATAAGAACCCGGGTGATAAGGATGCCGAGGATAAATTTAAAGAAGCTGCAGAAGCCTACGAGGTGCTGAGCGACGAACAGAAACGTGCAAGATACGACCAGTTCGGCCACGCAGGAATGGGCGGAAACGGTGGTTTCGGCGGTGGTTTCGGCGGCGGTATGAACATGGAAGATATTTTCAGCCAGTTCGGCGATATTTTCGGTGGCGGTTTCGGAGGATTCGGAGGTGGCGGTGGCGGCCGTCAGCAGGTAAAAGGGTCCAATCTGAGAATCAGGATCAAGCTGAACCTCGACGAAATGGTGAACGGTACCCAGAAGACCATTAAAGTAAAAAAAATGAAGCTGGCGGAAGGTGCCACTTCCAAAACGTGTCCTACGTGTAACGGTTCCGGTGTTCAGCTCAAGGTAATGAATACCATGTTCGGACAGATGCAGACGCAGACTACCTGCGGAACATGCCAGGGAATCGGTAAAGTAGCGGATAAAATTCCGGCTGGTGCCAATGCGCAGGGGCTTATAAAAGATGAAGAGGAAGTAACCATTAATATCCCGGCAGGCGCCAGAGACGGCATCCAGCTAAACGTGAGAGGAAAAGGAAACGATGCTCCTTTCGGCGGTATTCCCGGAGATTTGCTCGTCATTATAGAAGAGGAAATTGACAAAGTAATTAAAAGAGAAGGTGATAATCTTCATCAGGAATTATACATCTCCTTTGCTGAAGCAGCGCTGGGAACAAAGAAAGAAGTTTCTACTGTTGGCGGAAAGGTGAAAATAACGATTGATGCGGGAACGCAATCCGGAAAAATACTGAGGTTAGCCGGAAAAGGGCTTCCAAGTATTGACAGCTACGGGAAAGGTGATATGTTTATCCACATTAACGTATGGACACCCCAACGGCTTACAAAGGAACAGAAAGATTTCTTTGAAAAGCAGATGAGCAGCGGGGAAATGGTTGCAGAACCGTCCGGGAAAGAAAAAACGTTTTTCGATAAAGTAAAAGATTTATTCAATTAAAAAAATATTTGAAAAGAGGCTCATTTTTTGTAAGTCTCTTTTTTCACATTAACTGCTGACTTACAATAGACTCCAATCATTTAATTAAAAAGACATGCGTTTTAGACGCTAATGCAAATTTCACATGAATTACAAGCTTCAACTCCGCACACCAGATTCTACCCCAAACCTTGTTTTTAACACCATTTTTTTCGATGCGTTTAAAGTAAATATCGTAGAGCGATATTTCGGACGTGTTCCGAAATCATGTGAGGTTTTATTTAAAATAAGAACCCTTGATGATGTACTTGTACAAAGGAAAGACGGGAATACCAGGGTAAAAATTAAAAATGCTGATCTCGATACGTACATGAGACTGGTAAAAGTATTAGGATCATATGAGTACCGTAATCACCTGATCAACCGAAATGAAGCAGAGCAGGATCTGGTTCACTTTATTCTGAGACTGGTTATTATGAATTATGATTTACATTAATCATTCACTTATAAAACAGGCTGTCCGAAATTTCCGGGTAGCCTCTTTTATTTTAAAGTAATGGTTGGCAGGCTGGAACATAGGCGGTGAATCCCGGAAGTTTTTATGCGGATCCTGCTCCTAATTTTTTGTTTTGCGGAATTATTCTTTGCCATTTGGTTACAGCAGGTATTTCAACTTGCGGTTCAGAAATACAAGGATAAAGCCGGCAGCCGTTAACATAACCAGAAAAACAACATCCTGGAAAGACCTGAAGTAGCCGGATTTATAAACGAATTCCATAACCAAAGGATGAATAAGGTAGATCGCTGTTGAAATGCTTGCGAGTACTCTGGAATTCGTTTTCATCGTAATACTCTTACCGTACAGAAATAACAGCGGGCAGGCTATCAGAAGCGAAAAGAGAAGATCAATGCTTTCTTTTTTCTGAAGATGCAGCAGTCTGTCATTTACGAAAGCTTCCGCAACTACCAATGCTGCAAATAAAACCACCATCCACAGCGAAGGTTTCCGCCTGATATCAATACCCCGTTTCTTTATTAAAAATCCTATTCCCAGAAACGGAAAGCAAACAAACAGGAAGTTCCGGTAGGCGGGAAACAGGTTGAAAAAAACATCCGTTCCGCCGCTAAAGTAATGCGAATTCCCGAGATACTGAATGGTATAACCGGTTGAAAAGCAAATCAGTAAAATAAAGAGCAACGTTTTAGCAGGAATATTTCTCAAAACGTATAACAATAGCCCGGCAAAAAAAGTCCCGATCAGATACCATAAATGATGATAACCGAAAAGAATATTCATGATGTATTGATCATCTTTCCAGAAAGGAATATAAACAACCGACCAGACAGCATACAGCAGAAAGATCCGGAAAGACCATTTTTTCAGTCTTGCAAGATCGTTCACATAGAAAAAGAAATACCCCGAAATGATCAGAAATACCGGAACACCCATCCTGAAAAGCCCATTGACAAGTACATAGCTTAGGGAAGGATAAGAATCTTTCAATACATGAAGATGCAGACAGACGACGAAAGCCGCCATCACAATTTTTAAAATATCTATTGATAAGCTTCGCATGAATGATCAAAAAAAGCTTACGATGTACTCATAAGCTTTATATGTTTCAAAGATAAGAATTAAATTATTTACTTTTTACTAAAGAAACAGCTCCTTTTCCCAGGGTAAACAGGATAACCCCTAAAATACCTCCGGCAAGTCCAAGCAGGATTTCTTTTAGCTTGGTCAGGATTTCACTGGATGACCACTCCGGTAATAGATGGTGAAAATAATCGATTCGGTGGGCAAAGATCCCTCCGGCTACCATAATCAGGGCAATGGTTCCGATAACGCCTAATGCTTTGATTACGATCGGCAGTGCCTTTACAAGCAAATGTCCGAGTTTTCCGAAAAATCCTTTATCATTGCTTTTTTTAATCAGCTTAAATCCGGCATCGTCCATTCTTACAATCAGGGCTACAATTCCATATACTCCGACGGTAGCAATAAAGGCGACAAGCGTGGTTACCAGGATCTGCGTAATAAATGGGTGGCTTTCTTCGAGCACTGTACCCAATGCGATAATTACAATTTCTATGGATAAGATAAAATCGGTGGTGACAGCCGACTTTATTTTTGACTTTTCCACTTCTTCCGGGCTCTGTTCTTTTGTTTCCTCGATCTGCTCTTCCACTTCATGCCCTTTCTTATTCCGGTGAAAAAGAAATTCTATGATTTTTTCGACCCCTTCGAAAGAGAGATACAGCCCACCCAGAATCAATACATAATTAATGGCAGGCGCATACAGCCAGTTGAGCAGAAATACCACAGGAAGGATAATAAGCTTATTGATAAAGGAACCTTTGGTAATGGCCCATAAAACCGGCAGCTCTCTTGACGACAGGAATCCCGTTGCTTTTTCTGCATTCACTGCAAGGTCATCTCCCAGGATGCCTGCTGTCTTCTGAGTGGCCACTTTACTCGTAACCGCCACATCATCCATCAATGCTCCGATATCGTCCAAAATCGCAAAAAAACCAGATGCCATAGTATTTTAATATTTTTTTAATAATTGTTAAAACGCAAAATTAATTATTTAATTCGGTTTTCCGTAATGCCAGATACAAATTCCGGCATAAAACTTAACAAAGAATGCACCAATATGAAATAGGCCAAGTTATTAAGAGTGGTTTGGAAAGGCTTGGATATTCTCATCCTGACAACTTATAATTAGATTAGAATTAGCGTTAGGTCATCCTGAGGCTCTCGAAGGATTTTCATATATCGTCAGTAAAGGCTTCGGGAGCTTCAGCCCGACAGTGCGCATATGCATTTTTGATTGAATTAAAATGGTTGTTCTGTTCAGTCAAGGAAACATATTTCAAGTTAGCATTAGTGTTAGGTCATCCTGAGGATCTCGAAGGATTTTATGCACGCAGTAAAACAACAAAAAATACAGATAAGAAATCATTCTAAACAAGCAGTAGGGAAAGCTTCTGCTAAAAGAGAATCTTCATTTAATTTTCCGTATCTTTAATTTATGAAAAAGCCGGTTTTTTATTATCATCTCTTTGTTTTAGTATTAATCGGCTTTGTATTCAGTTCATGCAATACGAGAAAATTCAAAGTCTGGGTGGGAACGGGTAACGAGCAGAAAATTTACAATCTGAAATACGGCGAGCACGAAAGGCAGAAGATGGATGTTTTTCTTCCTTCAGGTTATGCCGTAAACAGCCCGGTGGTTTTGCTGATCCACGGCGGGGGCTGGACCATGGGAAAGAAGGAACACATGATCCAGATCCAGAAAATGCTTTTTCAGCATAATATCCCCAGCATCAATATGAATTACAGGCTGGTTTCCGGATCTAAAAAAATCACGTACCGCGAACAGCTGGAAGATATCAATGCTGCATTGCTGAAGTTCAATACACTGGCTGAAAATGCCGAACTGCAGCCGGATAACTATATTCTTCTGGGTGAAAGTGCGGGTGGGCATCTGGCTCTATTGTATGGTTACGGACATCCCGAACGGGTTAAGAAAATTATCTCCCTCAGCGGGCCGACTGATTTTTATTCCCCCCAATATCTGAATTCTTTTTACTCCAAATATTCTTCACCGACGATTCAGAAAGTGGTAGGTACGAAATTCGACCGTAAAAATTTATCCGAAGAATTTAAAAAGGCAAGCCCGATCGCCAATGTTTCTAACGTCCCTACCCTTCTCTTTCAGGGAAACCGGGATTTTCTGGTCAATCAGAAACAGGGATTGGCCCTTGATTCGGCACTGACGGCGCAAAATGTTGCCCACAAATTTATTTACATGGACAGAACCGGCCATGCCCCAAGGTTCTTCAATAAGCTGAAAAGAGACAGCATCATCTATCCGAATATCCTGGAATGGATCCGGGAATAGTTTTTAAGCTGGAATAGAGAAGCTGGATGAGGGAATTTTTAGGAAAAATCCCAATTAAATTTGAGGTATCATTAGTTTAAAATAGATCTTGAAAACTTTGACAAATTTGAAATTCAATACGCTATTTTTAATTTTTTAGAGAAATTGACCGCACTTATCTTAGTTTAACAATTCCAAATTTGATTTATCCATCTTCTCTTATTGCTATTTTACTTTAACCTTTTAAAATAAAGAGGAATGATACAGGTTATAAGTATTCAGATTAATCATATCATTTAAATGTATTAAAAAAACAGAAAGAGCGGACTTGATCCACTTTCTCCGTACTTACGCAAAGAAGATAAATTTCCTTTAAACTCGATATTGTATAAAACCATTTCGATGATAATATATATCTTAATGATATTTTTTTTTAAATTTATAACGGACTTTTATTACCTGATCGTCTTTGAAATCAAAAATGAGGTAATATTTCATTTTCTTACGCGTTTCTATATAATAACTCCAACTGCAGGTGAGATGCTTTCCGGATTCATCAATTCCGAAAAGCGATTCTATTTCAGACTTGCTTTTGCCCAGCAGATGCATGTTTCTGACTACTTCATGAATATAATATTTCCTTAGTTTAGGATGATGTTCCCAATTAATTCTCTGTAAACTGTCACTAAACAGAAACTTCATCATTTTCCATAGGAATACTAAAAACATACTTTCTTAATACGTGATTAGATTAGAGAAAAAGCTTTTTCCATTTGGCAACCGTATTTCTGCTGAGCTTAAAATGCCGAGATAGTTGGCTGTTATTTAATCTGTGCTTTTTCTGATGGTCTAAGATCTGAAGGATCGCTCTTTTATCGTATGATTTCAGCTTCTGGTTGTAGCTGACGTTTTCCGCACAGCCGCTTCCGGCGATAATGGCATTCAGACGGATGATGTCCATCAGCTCCAGCGTCTTTTTGTTTAGAATTTTCTGGCATAAACCGGCCTTTTCGGGATACTTTATGCGGATCATGTCGCGGTATATTTTGTGGTAATCAGGTATTATCATGTTTGCTAATCCATTTGTAAAGGGTTGTTTTCGGAATACGGTATTCTTCCATGACTTCAGCTTTGGTTTTGGCTCCGTTATTAATAAGTTCAAGAATAAAATCGATGATTTCCCGGGTATAGATGTTCTTCCGGAATAAAGGAAGTCCGGTCTTTTTCTGTTGGTTTGCCTTTTGGGCGGAAGGAGGAGAATACAGGATTATGTGCTGGGTATAGATCCTGAAAAAATCATAATCCAGCAGCTTGCTCCATTTCAGAAGTTCCCTTGTTCCTATATCTTCAGACAGATAGGTGCCGTAAATTTTATCCTCGGAATATTTCATAAAATTGCAGATGCGGGACATTTCAACCCCGCTCTCCGCAACTTTTTTTTTAATGAGACTTCCTATATGGATTTTTTTGAAGTCCATAACTTTATATAATTGACATTTGTGTAAAAATAATTGGTTTGTTTTTAAGATACGTCCGGCCTGCCGGTGAGACAATCAATACCGGATCACAGGCATCAGTGCCACGTTACGCGGACGGGTCTCAGGGCCATAATTTCCTGAAGGTCCGGTATTGTAGGTATAGTATCTTCCTGCAACCAAAGTATTGTTTCCTCCCTGATTGACGCCGTTATCATCCGTAATCATCGCTCTTCCGCTGCCGGTACCTCCGGTAGGGGTAGGAATATCATGTTCATGGAATTGTAACATATGATTCTGCAAGCTTCCCAGGCTTCTTCCGCTATCCAACCCCCTGCCATGGTCCCAGCCTCTTACAAATTCTCCCCTGAGATCAGGCAGGTTGAAGGTGGTACTGCCGTCTCCCGATCCGTAAGTAGTTCCGATAAGGTTGAAAAGTTCCGGATAAGTGGTTCGGCTTACCGCAGCCCCGTTGCATTCAAGATAACCGCTGGGCACGGTGCTCGTTGCCATATAGATAATGGCTCCGGGAGGCATGATGGCATACTGCCAGCTCCCTACCCCGTTGGCATCTGAAGTAAGAACTTTATTCACTGCCTGGGTACCGTCTGTAATTTTAATGGCTCCTGCGGTGCTTCCGTTATTGATTTCAAGCCTTACCGACGGCGTTGCCGTTCCGATTCCCACCCTGTTGTTGGAAGCGTCTACCGAAAAGGTGGTATCGTCTACGGAAAAAGCATTTACAGCCGTTCCCGTAAAAGCAAGGGTATTGGCATTCTGGGTAACTACCGTATTTCCGGAAAGGCTTCCGCTGCCTTTGTAGACGCTCGTATCCACACCCAGGCCTACTTTCTGCCAGAGATTTCCGTCGAAGAAATAATAGCCTTCCGCCGTAATATTGGCTGTTTTGGTACTTGCCGTAGAAACTGCGGCCAAGGCATAAACAATGGCTCCTTTCTGATCTGAACCGTATTGCGCATCCGCTGATTTGATCTGGTCGCCGGTAAGGCGCGGGGCGATGATTCCTTCGGGCTTGCTGCCGTCGGTGGTTTTTGCCGTAATATCCAGCGTTGCCTTGGGTGCATTGTTATTAATCCCGACCTGGGAATACAATAATGCCGATAGAGGCAATACTGCAAAGAAAACTAATTTTTTCATATCCTTAAGTTTTATTTATTGTATATGTATTATTGAGCGAAGTCTGCAATAATTTTATTATAAAATATGCGGATTGCTGCAACTGATCTTTATCGAATTTAATATCTGATCATGGCAGTTAATCCGACATTACGCGGACGGGTCTCAGGACCATAATTTCCTGAAGGTCCCGTACTATAGGTATAATACTGGCCTGCAACCAAAACATTATTTCCTCCCTGATTTGTCCCGTTATCGTCGGAATGGGCAGCCCTTCCGCTCCCGGTACCTCCGGTAGGGGTAGGAATATCGTGTTCATGGTTTTGTAACATATGGTTCTGCAGGCTTCCCAGGTTTCTTCCGCTATCCACTCCCCTGCCATGGTCCCAGCTTCTTACGAATTCTCCCCTGAGGTCGGGAAGGTTAAAAGTCGTACTGCCGTCTCCTGAACCGTAGGTGGTCCCGATGAGAGAAAAAAGCACGGAATAGGTGGTACGGCTCACGGCGGCCCCGTTGCATTCCAGGAAACCGTTGAGAATGGTACCCGATGCCGTATAGATAACTGCCCCGGCCGGCATGGCCGAATACTGCCAGTTGGCAGTCCCGCTACCGTTTGAAGTAAGCACTTTGTTCAGTGCCTGGGTGCCGTCTGTAATCTTAATAGCTCCTGCAGTGGTTCCGTTGTTGATTTCCAGTGCAACCGACGGAGCTGCTGTTCCGATTCCGATCCTGTGGTTGGCAGCATCTACCGAAAGCGTATTGCCGTCTACCGAAAAAGCATTTACTGCGGTTCCCGTGAAAGAAAGGGTATTGGCATTCTGCGCCACTATGGTATTTCCGGAAAGGCTTCCGCTGCCGTTGTAAATGCTGGTGTCGGAACCAAAACCGATTCTCTGCCAGATGTTTCCACCGAAGAAATAATAGCCTTCTCCGGCAATATTGGCTGTTTTGGTACTTGCCGTAGAAACTGCGGCCAGTGCATAAACAATGGCGCCTTTCTGATCGGAACCGTATTGTGCATCCGCTGATTTGATCTGGTCTCCGGTAAGGCGGGGCGCGATGATTCCTTCAGGCTTGCTGCCGTCGGTGGTTTTTGCCGTAATGTCGAGGGTGACTTTGGGAAGATTGTTATTGATCCCAACCTGTGAATACAATACTGCACTTAAAGGCAGTAAAGTTAAAAGAGCATTTTTTTTCATGTATTGAAATTTTTATAGTATAATATATTGTCTCTCCCGTTTATCGAATGGCAAACAGAAAATAGATAAATCCTGCTTCCTGTGATTTTTTAATTTTTGATATGAGCCTTTTTTATAACCTGCCGGCTTCCGGCAGAAAGGTCCGAACTCTTTGTTTTATTTGCATCACTTTCTGCATTTTACCAAAAATAATCCGGACCGCTTTTAATTTATTCGGGTAAACAATTCCAAATTACCTCCTGTACGGCGGTACTCATTATTTCATTATAATCCTTAATTTTTTTGTCCTGTATGCGGAACCCAGACAATATTGCCGGTGGTATCCATTTTAAATATCCACTGATCAAAATTTGTAACTCCGCCAGCTCCGTTATTTGCATCAGTAACATCTCCGCTGTTATTTGATCCCGAAGTACTTACAACAACATAGCCGCCATCAGCCGTCTGTCTTATGGCTATGGGTCTTATATTTATAACAGTGGAACTTACATTACCATCAGCGGAGGTACCGCCATATAACGCCTGCCTTTGAATAACACCTGCTGATGTTAATTTGAATACACAGACATCATTACCACCATGATTGATTGCTGTAACATCACCGCTGGCAGAGGATGTAGAATTGCCTGCTATCATATATCCACCATCTGCTGCTGTTATAACAGAATAAGCACGTTCGTCGCCACTGCCCCCATAGAGTTTTTGCCATACAATATCGCCTGACGGGTTCAATCGGAGTATCCACATGTCATTCCCCCCATGGTTGGTACCGGTAACATCACCGGCAGCAGAACCTGCTGAATACCCTACAACCACACAGCCACCGTCGGAAGTCGGGGTTACAGAATAAGATGATTCACTACCAGGACTCCCATACAGCTTGCTCCATTGCGCAGTCCCTGTAAGATTTATTTTTACTACAAAATAGTCAAAAGAACTTCCAGCATTTGTTGTCTGATAATATGATGATCCGTAACCCGTAAGAATATATCCGGTCCCATCGCTGGCCGGGGCAATATCATATAAATAATCTGAGCCTACTGACGCATCTTTTGGTCCGGGATTATCATAGGTCTGTTGCCAGGTCAGAGTTCCCGTAGAAGTTAGCTTCACAACCCAAAAATCGTAATCACCTGAATTCGATCTAGTACTTGTAACTTCTCCTGTGGCTGAGGAGTTTGTGCTTGCACCTATCAGATATCCGCCATCATCCGTCTGCAGCACTGCTTTTACCTGCTCACTGCCGGTGCCTCCCAATATCTTTTGCCAAGTAATAGCTCCTGTCGCAGATAATTTCACCACCCAGACATCACCATTGCCGCCATGATTTGCCGGAGCAGTCATGACATCACCCGTTCCTGAGGAATTTGTTTGTGCCACCATGATATACCCTCCATCTGTTGTTTGTTTCAGATCACCGCTATATTCAAAATTAGCCCCTCCATAAAGTCTCTGCCATTCTATTTTGCCATATTGGTCATATTTTACCACCCACATATCTGTTTGTCCACGGCTGGTCATTGTAACATCACCGGTTGCAGATGAGTTAGTTCCTGCCATTGTAATATACCCTCCATCAGCAGTTTGTTCTACTACCGCAGGTGATTCTATACCAGTGCCTCCGGAAAGAAAACTGAAAGGGATATCCTGTGTAGATATTATATATGGAGTTCCCACTGCCTGTGCTGTTGTGTATTGCACTGCACCGAGCAACACCATTCCTGCATAAAAGGCTCTGAACCTGTTTTTTATTTTTGACATCTCTCTTTGTTAGGTTTTAAAAATTAAAATCCTGCAGACATATAGACATAGACTGTTGATCCGATGACCACAAAGGTGTAGACTGTTTCTTTTCCTGATGTTGAAGGACGGCTGTTGGCATATTTTACAGTAAAGCCGCTAGGCGCAGTAAAGGAGGCTGTACCGCTTACCGTACCTTTTACGGCAAGGCTGTACGTTCCGCCGTCTTTAATGCCTGTAAGATTAAATGTATTTCCGGCATTTGCTGTAGTATAAGCGAGATTACTAGATACATAATCTATATTTACTCCTGTTCCTGCATTGTAGGAAACAGCATTGGTAGAGTTTCCGTTTACCTCCACGCTGCCTGCACTGTTCCAGGTTAAGACGTTTTTGGCAACACCCCCGCTTTGGGTACCCAGTACACCTCCGGCATTACCGGTAATCACAGGACCGTCTATGGTTGCATTGTAAACAATTTTATTACTATTTCCGCCTGCTGCACCCAATTGTATGGCAAAATTGTTCATGGCAAGATCCTGTGTTGCCGAATGGTTGCCCAGATTATCGCCAATTCCCGATCCTACGGCTTTCCAGAGGTTTCCGTCGAAGAAATAATAGCCTTCTGCCGTAATATTGGCTGTTTTGGTACTTGCCGCAGAAACTGCGGCCAAGGCATAAACAATAGCACCTTTCTGATCGGAACCGTATTGCGCATCCGCTGATTTGATCTGGTCGCCGGTAAGACGCGGGGCGATGATTCCCTCCGGTTTGCTACCGTCGGTGGTTTTTGCCGTAATGTCGAGGGTGGCTTTGGGAAGATTGTTATTGATCCCAACCTGTGAATACAATACTGCACTTAAAGGCAGTAAAGTTAAAAGGGTAATTTTTTTCATGTATTGAAATTTTTAATTTATTATAATCAAGAGTGGTCTTCGTGTGAATTTTAAAATACTTCTGCTGCCAGGGAATATAATTCTTTGCTATCAAAGGTGGCCTGCGGATTGTTTGTGTTAATTCCTACCTGTGAGAATAAAAATATTGGTGAGAATATAAATAAGATGGAAACATTTTTGATCATAATTTGTTTTTTTTATCAATTGTATTATTTGAAGATAATTTATTACCTGTTTATTTATGAATGCATCTAAAATACCTTCCCCATTATAAATAAACCCGGTTTGGCAAAACAGAAAGATGAAAGATGATTTAATACATTGAAACGGGGGCTGCATTAAATACAACATGACAATAATTCATTGTGTTTTTAGAATCTTTATTTGGCAGATCATCATGAGGATGATTTCCGGGCCGGATCTTTTGGATCCTTTATATATTTTTCATCATCATACGGTATCAAAATTAAATCATCTTTTCTGATCTGTTTTACTGTTTCAAAGATATAGGGATTCTCCTATTTGGCTGTAAAATTATTTGTAATAAAATGTTTACAAGATTGTCATAATTTAACTACAAAATTTAAACATATATGTACTACATTTGCCATGTACCTAGATTTTAACACAGATGAAATTTTTTTATTCTGCTCTTCTTCTTATTTTTCCCTTCATGAGCATAATTGCCCAAGTAAGTACTTCTAATTGGTACAGTACGGACAACGGGCTTCCGCAGAATACCGTAAAAGATATCATCAAGGATAAATATGGCTTTATCTGGCTGGCTACCGAATCAGGAATTCTTCGATATGATGGGAGCAATTTCATTCGGGATAATCGTTTCAAAAGTGATAATCTTTTTCTGAGTGATTTTCTGGGTAGTATTGAAAAAGACAGTATTCTTACTTTTAACTATTATAATAATGCCATTAAGATTACAGGTAGGAAGATACAGGATACTTTACTGGATAAAAAATATTTCCAGCTTCCGGATAAGAATAAAACGTATAGAAAATTCTATAAAAACAGTCTTACGGGTATTTTTTATCCTGATGTTGACTATTATTATATAAAGACCAATACCGGAATTTATTATTTTAATAACCATACCTTAGATTTTTCTAAAGATATTTATTCTCCTAAAAAGAATATGGGATTACCTATCGGTTTTAACCAGCTTAAAAATATCTTCGTACATGGAGACCAGATATTTATTGCTGATCCGGTAAAAAGAAAAACTATTATCTTATCAAACGGTAAGATTTCTTATGATAATAAACCGAATTTGTATAATGATCCGACCTCCCGGATTTACTGGCATCAGACTACCGGCCAGATCTTTGTTATTCATCACGATAAAATCTACTTAAGTGAATTTAATAAAGGTAAACCCATATTACGCTATTTATTGAGTTATCCTAATATTGGAAGCCAGTTCTTCTGTTCGCTTTTCTATGACCGTGACTATCATAAAATGTACTTCGGAAGCCTTACCAGAGGCCTTAATATTGTCACCTTGTCAGGATTTTATACTTCACAGAAGAAGATCCCGTTTGCAAATGAAGTCTCTTACGCCGCTCTTCCATTCGGTAAAAATGCCGTTATTACACAAGAAGGGATACTTTATACAAAAAGTAAAGCCGAAAACATTTTCCCGCTATCCTTAAATTATGATAAGAGAAATCTATTATACGACAATTCCGGAAACCTGATATATAAAACGAACAGCAGTATTATAAGGAGACTTAAAAAGACAAATTATGCTACAAAAGATTCAACTGTTTTTCCAGGTAAAAGAATAGATGCTATTTTTAAAAGCAGGAATCTTTATATGGCCAATATGGTGGATGAAGATCTTAAATGCCATTTATATATTTTCAAAAATGATGATTTCAGCAAAACCGGTTACCGTTTTGTCTTTAACCAGAATATCAATTCGGTTATTCACTACGATAAAAACCATCTGTATGTAGGAACAAACGACGGCCTCCATCTTGTTTCTCTTCCGGAAAGAAAAATCATCCGGCATTTTGCCAGGGATATTCCCGTCAAGCAGATCATCCGTACAAAAGACGGCCGCTTTTGGTTTACGACCCATAATAAAGGCTGGTATTCCCTGAACGGCAGCCGGGTTATCCGACTGCCGGACGATTCAAAAGGGATGATTGCCAGCGCCCATACCCTGGCAGAAGATGCACAATCCAATTTCTGGATTTCTTCCAACAACGGATTGTTTAAGGTTCCTGAAAAAGCCGTACTGGATTATCTGGACCGGAAACGTTCTTTTATCCCCTATTACCGGTATACCAAAGTGTACGGGCTGTACAATAATGAGTTTAACGGAAGCTCAAACCCGAGTGTCAACCTTCTGAAAAACGGAGAAATGGTATTTCCTTCAATGGAAGGTTTCGTTTTCTTCATCCCGGAGAGCATCCGCTCGTATTACCCCCGAAAAGACCAGCTTTTTATAGAGCGGATGAAGACCGGCCATAAAAACAGTCCCATCCCCGGAAAAATCCTTCTGAACGGTAATTTTAAGCCCGTTGAAATTTATGTGGATATTCCGTACTATTATTCTACGGAAAATATTGCCCTCCAGGCAAAACTGGAAAACAGTGACGATGAGCAGTGGAAAACTTTACCGGATAACCGCATGTATACCCTGAGCGATATCGCGCCCGGAAACTATACCCTGGTCTTCAGGTACCTTACTTCCGCCCGGGGAACTTTTGCCTATAAAAAGATTCCCGTTATGATAACGCCTCTCTTCTACCAGACCCTGCTTTTTAAGGCTTTGGTGATTGCTTTCATGATCCTGATCATCGCATGGCTGATCCATCTGAGGACCCGTTTTCTCCGGAATACAAACCGGAAGCTGGAAGAAGACCTCAGCCACAGGGACCATGAGCTGAAATTAACCAGTGCCGATCTCGAAACGACAAAAAACAGGCTAAAAACCGAATCCGACTATAAGCAGCAGCTGGTACAGAGCATCAGCCACGACATTACCACTCCCGTAAAGTTCATCACCCTCCTTTCCGAAAAAATCGCAAAAACCGATGATCAGAAGCTCCAGAAAAAATATTTTGACAGCATTTATAAAAGCTCCGAACAGCTTTATAAATTCACCCAGGGCCTGAAAAAGTATTCCGAACTCTATGCGGAAGAAATGATTTACGGTGAAAAATATGCGCTTACGGAACTGATCGAAGAGAAAAAAACACTCTTTCAGGAGATTGCACTGATGCGGGGCGTACACCTTTTCACAGACTGCCCTTCGGCTATAGAAACCTGCATCAACAGGAGCATGCTTGGAATCGTCCTTCACAACCTCATTGATAACGCCGTGAAATATACCGTGAACGGAACAATAAACATCACAGCGGAAAATTCGGGAAATAAAATAACCATCACCGTTTCAGATACCGGAAAAGGAATGGCGGAAGACCAGATCCTCTATTACAGCAAACTGGCAAAAAGTGACTGCGATAACGATATGATGCTGAGAAATTACGGATTGGGGCTACACATGGTCATTCAGCTGATCAAAAAGATCAAAGCCGTTATCCGTTTTGAAAATAATTCGCCGTACGGTACCTTAATAAAAATTGATTTACATGAAAAACACTGAGAGAAAAATACTGATTACCGACGACCATTGTGTGGTACGCGTAGGTACGGGAATGATATTGGAAGAACATCTGGAAAACATCAGCGTAGACTACGCAGAAAGCTACGCACAGTCAAAACTGAAGATCAGGAATGAAAGATTCGATATGATCCTGCTTGACGTGGGAATGCCGGACAGTACTTTCAAGTTTATGGTAAGCGAGCTGAAAACCATTCAGAATGATCTTATCGTTATGATTTTCTCATCGATGAAAGAAATCTATGCTCCCGACTACATCCGGGAAGGCGCAGAAGGTTTTGTAAACAAACTGGCCGATGAACAGACCCTGGTACAGGCCGTGGAAACCCTTTTCAATAAAGGCCTGTATTATCCTTCTATAAAAAGAGCACCGCATTTTAGCGAGAAAGGAATACCCATTGATAAGCTTTCCGAAAGGGAATTCCAGGTTTTTATGTCACTGGCTGAAGGAAACGGGATTCTCGAAATCTCCAATCTGCTAAAGCTGGAAGTACCTACCGTAAGCACCTATAAAAGAAGAATCTTCAAAAAACTGGGAATCAGCAACATTGTGGAGCTATTGAATATTTATCAAAGCTATCAGGACCGGTAATGGCTGATTTGCTTTGACAAATGACCGGAAACCATTAAATGACAATCTCTTTCCATAATTTTTTTTAATTAAGATCCTGTCTAAATTTTGATTCGGCAGGATTTCCTTTATTTCACTTCATTTTCTGAATTAAATAAACTTTCTTTATTTTTCACTTTAAAACAATGATTAATTGATTAGATGATTACCACCGGACAAACGATACCTTGATATTTTCAAGCCAAAGTATCTTGATTTCTTAATGTTAAAAAAGGTCAGTGTAATTTTCTCTAAAATACAGAAGAAATATTCTGTTGCTTTATTAAAAAACCCGCTCAAAAAGCGGGCTGTAAAATATTTTAAAGAAAATTCTTATTTCTCCTCCTCGTCAAAATTATGGTTCTCATATTTTGAGAAATCCTGTTTTTTACCGAATAAAAATTTAATGATAATCGGAACAGTGGTGATCAGGACGATTACGATGATGATCAGTTCCAGCTTTTTCTTAAGGTCGATTCCGAACTGGTCGATGAACAGTTTATCCAGATAATGCCCGGCAAAAATCAGTAAAAACGACCACAGTACGGCACCGATCACATTATCTCTCAGAAAGTCTTTTTTATCCATCTTCACGATCCCGGCCACAATCGGGGTGAATGTCCTTACCACCGGTAAAAATCTCGCCATGATAATCGCCAGTGCGCCGTTCTTTTCAAAAAAGTCATGCGCCTGATACAGGTATTTCTTTTTAAACAACCAGTTGTCCGGTTTCTTGTACAACGTAGAACCTGCTTTTCTTCCGAAGTAATAGCCTACTTCATTACCCACAATGGCTGCTAAGGCTACGGATGAAGCCAGGATGAAAGTATCAAGAAAATCGCTTCCCGTAGATCCGAAAGTCGCCTGGATGATATCGATCGAATAAATTCCCGAAACGAAAAGCAACGAGTCTCCCGGTAAAAAAAATCCTACGAAAAGACCGGTCTCGGCAAAAATAATAAACAGAATCAGCCAGAACCCACCCAGTTTGATGTAGAACTCGGGATTTAATAAATCTCTCCAGTTGTTGTAATCTTCCATACCTTTTGATAAGCAACAAAAATAGGATTAATAAACGTCAAAAGGAAATATATTATAAGATTTTAACGAAATTTAAACATGATCTTTACAAGTCCATGTCATCGTCCGAAACGGCCGTCCCATCCGCCATCAGGAAGGCTTTCAGGAATGCCGTGAGGTTTCCGTTCATTACGGAATCCACATCCGAAGTCTCGAAGCCGGAACGTACATCTTTCACCAGCTTATACGGATGCATGACGTAATTTCTGATCTGGCTTCCCCACTCGATTTTCATCTTATTGGCTTCGATCTCGTTACGGGCTTTCAGCCTTTCTTCCAGTTCCATTTCGTATAACCTGGAACGAAGCAACTGCATGGCTTTTTCCTTGTTCTGAAGCTGGGAGCGCGACTCGGAGTTTTCAATGATGATTCCTGTCGGCGCATGACGGAGACGGACTGCCGTTTCCACCTTGTTTACGTTCTGCCCTCCCGCTCCCGAAGACCTCATCGTCTCGAATGAAATATCGGCCGGATTGATGTTGATTTCAATAGTATCGTCCACCAAAGGGTATACATATACCGATACAAAGCTGGTATGACGCTTGGCATTGGAATCAAAAGGGGAAATCCTTACCAACCGGTGAACTCCGTTCTCCCCTCTCAGGTAGCCGAAAGCAAATTCGCCCTCGATTTCCAGGGTTACGGTTTTCACACCGGCCACATCACCCTCCTGGAAGTTCAGTTCACGGATCTTGTAGCCCTGCTTTTCGGCCCACATGGTGTACATTCTCATCAGCATCGAAGCCCAGTCGCAGCTCTCCGTTCCACCGGCTCCGGCTGTGATCTGAAGCACCGCCGAAAGCTCATCCCCTTCATTGGAAAGCATATTTTTGAATTCCAGGTCTTCGATTTTTTCCACGAGCTGCGGAAAAGTAGCATCCAGTTCCTTTTCAGAGTCCGGATCTTCCTTGGCAAACTCCACCAGCACCTGCAGATCTTCAAACTGGGTATTGATCTCGTCGTAGGCTTCCACCCATTTTTTCTTGGACCGGAGCTGCTTCAGGAAGGCTTCCGCTGTTTTGGGATTGTCCCAGAATTCCGGCGCAGCCGTTTTTTCGTCGTCATTGGCAATTTCAATCTTCTTCTTGTCGATCTGAAGATATTTATGGAGGTCGTCAATCCTTGATTGGATTTCTTTTATCTGGTCGTTGTTGATCACGATTTTTTATTTATTGCAAAAATAAGAAATTTTTATTCCGTTATGGTTGGATTGTACAAAGGCGCAAGAAATCTGATGATGGCAGTACAGAATGGCTCAAAGAATTTGACAGCGTCAAATTTTCATACCACTGAGAATATTGTTGTTGAAATTTCAAATTGATAAGGGCTATTTAATTTTATTAAATATAACTAATTGATAACCAATTATATAAAATACTAAAAACTTTTTCTACCTGGGTATTTCCCAACAAGTCATCATAAAAACTGACAATTTATTTACAGAGCAAATTAATTCTCAAACCACCCCGTCAAAAATTCTTTGAATTTTCGCCACCCCTCCAGAGGAGGGGAATTGCGGTTAACGTGTTTTAGAAAATCCACTATCTTATCAAAAATAAAGTCCTTGCGGCTTAAACCATTCTTTACTGTAAAAGATTTACATTTTGGAGTTTTTCAATTTCTCCTTTATAATCAGATTTAATTTATAAAATTTTCACCATTCATTTGCGGAGCAAAATTCACCATTCACCATTCACCCCTGGCTTCCTTCCTCTTCATTGTGATGGAAACCGATAATCCGGCGAGGTTCTTCTACTGCGCGGTACGAATCCAGCTCCTTCTTCAGTTCTTTGATGCGGGATTGAAACTGGTCGAAATTGTTGATGGTAACGTCCTTTAAAAAAACGGCAATCTGGTCAAGGTATTCTCCGGTCAGCTTTCCGGCAGCATCCCGCAAAGCTCCGTTCAGAAGGTTCTGGTCTATTTTCAGGTCTTCGTTACGGGTTTTCTGGTAAAGGTTCTTGATCCTCTTTTTCAGGCTTTGGGTAAAATCGATCAGCATGGTGTTGCTGAAGACTTTCATTTTTGCTGAAACGCTACTCCAGAAAGGAATTTTATCGGCTTTATTGTTTTTGAGGATTTTAAACAAAAGCGAGTCTTTTTCCAGATTTTTAGTCATGGCATACAGGATAATTTCCGCCCGCTCCGCCGCATTGGGAGGGAAAACGGGAACCATCACATCAAATCTTCCCGGTGCGGTAATTTCTTCATCGATATCCGAAACGGATTTTGCCGAACCTATCATCAGAAGCTCTTCCTGCTCAAATCTTGAGATATGATGAAGAATGATTTCCTGGGTTTCAAGATTGCAGGCAGCAACGTTGTTTTCAGCCTTTCTTGCCATCATGATCTCATCGAAATCATCCATAAACAACAATACCCTGTCTTCTTTCATCATCGTTACCAGAAAATCGTTGAAATTGGTGCGGTTGCCGTCGACATAAGAGGTTCCGAGGTAATGCTTTTTCACTTCTTTAAACGCATAGCCGATAATTTCCGCAATTTTATTCGCCCAGAAGATCTTGCCGCTTCCCGGAGGACCGTACAGGATAATCCCGGCCGGCTTGTTGATGCCCCAGTCTTTAATTTGCTGCGGATTTAAAAAGGGTTCCAGAATACCTGAAATGTAAAAAAACAGGTCCCGGTAACCGATGAAATCCCTTTTCTGAAGACTGGTTTTATGTCCGAAATAATCGTAAACGAATTTGTAGTTGCCGCCTAACCGGTTATCGATGCCATAACTGGAAACGGAAGACTTAAAGAAACCGTTATCGAAGATATTAGGATCTTTTTCTTTAATTGCTCTTTCTACTTTATCTTTCGGCTGTCTGATAGTTTCAGCGATCTGCTCAAGGGTTTTGGTTTTATCAAGGTCTTTTTCATAAATCCTCAAAAATTCAGCATTTTCGCGGGCAAATTTTTCAAAATCCTTTTTTACTTCAAAATTCGTACGGATACAATCCGTAAGTTCAAGATCAAAATCCTGAATGAACTGCTTTATAGCTTCGGCGGAAACATTAAGTTCCTTGGCCAGTTCGATTAACTTCATAATTCCCGATTAATTCTACCAAATTTAAGATTTTTAAAAATTAAATTTCACTGATCTTCACTATTATTTGTAACAAAAATTAAATTATATAGACTACTACTATGTAAAACAAATTACATGGAAAAAATTTTATCCGTAAAGAATCTGACGAAAAAATTCAAAAGAACGGTAGTGAACAATATTTCCTTCGATGTGGAAAGAGGAAATGTTTACGGACTGCTTGGACCGAACGGAAGCGGGAAATCCACAACCTTCGGGATGCTGCTTTCAACGATCAACCCTACCAGCGGCGAATGGTACTGGTTTGGGAAGAAGGGTACCGATCCCGATACATTGAAGAAAATCGGGGCCATTATCGAACAGCCAAATTTTTATCCGTACCTGAATGCGGAAACCAACCTGAAAATCGTAGCAGAGATCAAGGGAACACCTTATTCGAGAATTGATGAGGTTTTGAAAACCGTTAACCTCCTGGAAAGGAAGAAAGACTTGTTCCGAACATATTCCCTGGGCATGAAACAACGTCTGGCGATTGCCTCTGCCATGCTGAACAATCCCGAAGTGATGATCCTGGACGAGCCGACAAACGGGCTTGATCCTGAAGGAATCATCCAGATCCGTGAGATCATCAGCAATATTGCAAAACAGGGCATTACGATTATTATCGCAAGCCATTTGCTGGATGAAATCGAAAAGATATGCAGCCACGTGATTGTTCTGAAAGAAGGAACTTCGCTGTACTGCGGAAGGGTGGATGAAATGACTGTCAACAACGGGTATTTTGAGCTAAAGGCAGACAACAATACATTGCTTCTGAATGCACTGAATGAACTTCAGTGGTTTACGGCCATTAACCATGACGGCGACCTGCTGAAAGCTCAGATCCGGGATGATGCCTCGGTTTCCGCTTCAGCACTGAATCAGAAGCTATCTGAAAAAGGAATTTTCCTTTCGCATCTTACCAAGAAAAAATTGTCGCTTGAGTCCCAATTCCTTGAACTTGTAAAAAACACAAAATAATCATGATCAAACTACTAAAACTGGAATACTACAAAAACCTGAACTATCGGCCGTTCAAGGTTTTCACGATCTTATATTTCGCGATTCTTATTGCACTGCTTTTCATCGGACTGGTGGATTTTGATCTATTCGGCGGAAAGGTCAATCTGAAGGAACAGGGAATCTACAACTTTCCGGAAATCTGGAACTTTACGACCTGGATCGTAGCCCTGCTGAAAATTTTTCTCGGACTGATCATTGTATTTTCCATCTCACAGGAATTTAGCAACCGGATGTTCAAGCAGAACACGATTGACGGATTGAGCAGAAAAGAATTCATCACCTCAAAACTTTTAACGATAAGCGTTTTCACGATCTTTTCCACCATTATTGTTTTTGGTATTACGATGTTCCTGGGTTACCGGTATTCAAATACTACAGAATCAGCAAAAGTTTTCAAAGAAATTTTCTTCATCGGCAATTACTTTGTAAAACTGTTTACATTCTTCTGCTTCCTGATGTTTCTTTCGGTATTACTAAGAAAATCGGTCTTCGTTTTCCTGGCACTTTTTGTATTCTGGATAGGCGAAGGTATTTTATCAGCCGTAGAAGTTTTCATGAAGGTAAAAGGATTACAAGGCGAGCAGAGAAACCAGATCCTGCAGAATGACTTTTTCGTGACGCATCTTCTGCCGCTGGAGAGCATGTCGAGCCTGATCCCAAATCCGATGATGAGGCTGAATATGGCCAAAATGATGGGCATGAAATACGAATTCCACTACCCTACGGAAAGCTTAGTGGCCTGTCTGGTGTGGTGTGCCATTTTCATCTTCGGATCTTACTGGATTCTCAGAAAGAGAGACTGGTAATTGATTAGAAACATTCAACACAATATATTCAGATTATTTTTTAGTGACTCATTTTGGGTCACTTTTTTTGTTTTTCCAATTTAAATTTTTATTAAATTACACCAAAATTACAGCCATGAGAAAATCTTTTATGTACCGGGAATGATCAGTGCTTTGTTGATACCGGTTTTATTCTGGTATTGCGTAAAGTCCTATAACAATCGAACGGTTTATAATATAGTTGGCAAAGGATAAAAGCAATTACGACTACACTTTTGAACCCTTAAGAAATTGGAACTATAAGAAAATAAAAGTTGATCCTTTAACTGCTAAAGAAAACTCCACGCTCTATGTTTCTGAATTAAAATCACTTAAGAAAAGAAACCAAAAAGAAACCGGAATTGAGTTTATTCTGGATGAAAATAATACGTACGGCGATTTTGTTTCTTTATTGAATGATATGGCCACTGCAAAACAGGAAGCATATGCTTTAGATCTGGAAAAGACAGGACATTTGTTTGCTGTGACCAATTATATTGATACGGACGAACAGGCCAATTTTTTTGGTGATGATACCGTTATAATTCCTATTGATCACGGATCACTTTCATATGGAGAGTACAGCCCTAACCTCTACGAAATATCAAAACAAATTTTACTGAATCTTCCAAAGCCTGCTTATTATATCGTCTTCGGATTTTTATTATTTCTGAACATCTCGATGTTCAGCATCAAAGAAAATCTTCAGATGAAGAAAAATATAGTATAACTGTTTATCAAACCTTGAAGGTTTAAACTAATAACCGGCAAAATATACAACAAAAAAGGACTGCCTTTCGGCAGCCCCCTTACAATCACTTCTTCACTTTAAAACACTTATTTTTTATCTTTATCCAGCAAGGCTATATATTCTCCGTAGCCTTTTGCTTTCATTTCCGCTTTCGGAATAAATTTCAGCGAGGCACTGTTGATGCAGTAACGAAGTCCTCCTTTATCGGCAGGTCCGTCGTTGAAGACATGTCCCAAATGCGCATCCCCGGTTTTACTTCTTACTTCTACCCTGGTCATTCCGTGGGAACGGTCAAGTTTTTCTTCTACCAGTTTTTTGGTAATCGGCTTGGAGAAGCTTGGCCATCCGCATCCGGATTCAAATTTATCGGTAGAAATAAACAACGGCTCTCCGGTAGTAATGTCTACATAAATCCCTTCTCTGGTTTCGTCCCAATATTCATTTTTAAAAGCCATTTCCGTCCCGTTTTCCTGGGTTACGTTGTACTGTTCGGCAGTCAGTTTTTCCTTTAAGACTTTTTTGTCCTGCTTCTGGTATTTGGTTTCTTTAGATTCCTTTGTTTCTTTTTTCGGCGGGTTGGCGTTTCTTGCCATTTCAAACAATCCCGGTTCAATGTGGCAGTAGCCTCCCGGATTTTTGTCCAGGTAATCCTGGTGATAATCTTCGGCACGGTAGAAATTTTTCAGAGGAATCGTTTCTACGACTACCGGCTTGCTGTAATTTTTAGCCAGTTTTGCCACTTCGGCTTTTACTGCGGCTTCCGTCTCTTTATCGGTGGTATAAATTCCCGTTCTGTACTGGTTTCCTCTGTCATTTCCCTGTTGGTCGATGCTGGTCGGATCAATGGTTTTAAAATACAGATCGATCAAAAGTTTCAAATCAACTATCTCAGGATCATATTTTACTTTTACTGTTTCTGCAAAACCTGTGGTATGGCTTACCACTTCTTCATACGTCGGATTTTTTTTGTTTCCGTTGGCATATCCTACCTCCGTACCTACAACGCCTCTGATCTGCTGGAAAAAATGCTCGGTTCCCCAGAAACATCCGCCGGCAAAATAGATTTCTTTTACATTTTTATTGTCCATAATGGTCTCATTTTCTTTCTTTGTCTCCGTGGATTTCGGCTTGTTATCTCCACAGCTCGTCGCAAAAACTGCAATACCCAGAACAACGCTGAGCAATATTAATATGTTCTTCATTTTTAATTTTATATCCATTTCAAATCTTACTTTTCTTCATTAAAACCGCCCGTTTCAGATAACAAATTTCGGACTTATTTTCAAACTATTTCAAAGATAATCTCTATCTCAATGATAGCATGTCTTAAGGATTACCTTACACTATCATTTACGAAAAATATAGGGAAATGGATTTGACAATAGCAAGATTTACCTCTTCATCCGGAATAAGTTTATCTGATTTTCAAAATGCGGACCTGGCATTTTATAATTGGAAATAAATATTTTGTCAATTGGCCACTAATTGTACAAAAAAACTCCCGGCATCCAGCATCTCTCTTCCAGCCTTTTAATGCCACTCCGGGTTCACCTTAAATTTACGGCTTCCCGCTTACGGTTTTCAGTAAAAAACAGTAGATTTGCATCTTATCAAAATTTGTAAAAAAGCAAAGCATATAGATCATGACATCACAAGAGATCCGTCAGAAATTTTTAGATTACTTTAAAAGCAAAGACCACCTGATCGTTCCTTCGGCACCCATCGTGCTGAAAGACGACCCTACCCTTATGTTTTCCAATTCCGGTATGACGCAGTTCAAGGATTATTTTTTAGGATACAAAGAGCCTAAAGCTTCCAGAATTGCCGATACCCAAAAGTGTCTCCGGGTTTCCGGGAAACATAATGACCTGGATGATGTGGGCAGGGATACCTATCACCACACCATGTTTGAAATGTTGGGAAACTGGTCTTTCGGCGACTATTTCAAAAAAGAGGCTATTGCTTTTGCCTGGGAACTGCTGACGGAAGTATATGGAATTCCGAAAGAAAACCTGTACGTTACGATTTTTGAGGGCGATGCTTCCGAAAACCTTGAAAGGGACCATGATGCCTATGATTTCTGGAAATCCCTTATTTCCGAGGACCGGATCATTAACGGAAACAAAAAAGACAACTTCTGGGAAATGGGAGCCAGCGGACCGTGCGGACCGTGCTCCGAAATCCACGTTGATTTGAGAAGCGAAGAAGAGAAAGCAAAAGTTTCAGGACTGGATCTGGTAAACAACGATCATCCGCAGGTAGTGGAAATCTGGAATCTGGTATTCATGCAGTACAACAGAAAAGCAGACGGTTCCCTGGAAAATCTTCCTGCCAAGCACATCGATACCGGAATGGGCTTCGAGCGTCTCTGCATGGCACTTCAGGGGAAATCTTCCAACTACGACACCGATGTTTTCACGCCACTGATCGCTAAAGTGGAAGAACTTTCAGGAAAAAAATATACCGCAGTTTTAGCAGACGAAAAAGATATTGCCATCCGTGTGGTGGTGGACCACATCAGGGCCGTTTCTTTTGCAATTGCCGACGGACAGCTGCCTTCCAACGGAGGAGCAGGTTATGTGATCCGGAGAATTTTAAGAAGGGGAATTTCCTATTCTTACCGGTTCTTAGGCATGAAAGAACCTTTCCTTTACAAGTTGGTGGCCGTTCTTCAGGAACAGATGGGAACATTCTTCCCGGAACTTCAGAAACAGGGAACGTTGGTGACTGAAGTGATCAAAAGTGAAGAAGAATCATTCTTAAGGACTATAGAAAACGGACTGATCAGGGTTGAAAAGCTCATTCAGCAGACCATTACTGATAATCAAAAGGTATTGCCTACAGAAGAGGTCTTTGAATTATATGACACCTATGGTTTCCCGGATGATTTGACGCGCATTATTGCTGAAGAAAAGGGTTTAACCATTGACGAAAAAGGTTTTGAGCAGGCATTAGATAAACAGAAACAACGTTCCAAAGCAGATTCTGCCCAAAAAGTATATGATTGGGTAACCCTTGAAGAAAAACCTGAAAACTTCGTAGGTTACGACAAATTTGAATCTGAAACCTACATTACCAGATACAGGAAGGTAGAAAACAAAGACGGGGAATTTTATCAGGTTGTTCTCAGCGAATCGCCTTTTTACCCTGAAGGCGGTGGCCAGGTGGGAGATAAAGGAATCCTGGAAAATGCTGCGGAAAGTTTTGAAGTATTGGAAACGAAAAAGGAAAACGGACTGATCGTTTCTTTGATCAGCGGTCTTCCGAAAGATGCCGGGGCTCTTCTCTATGCGAAGGTAAATAATTCGGATAGAAAAAACTCCCAGGCCAATCACTCCGTGACCCACTTGCTGCATGAAGCTTTAAGAGAGGTATTGGGAACCCATGTCGAGCAGAAAGGCTCTTACGTAGGTCCGGATTACCTTCGTTTCGACTTCTCCCATTTCAATAAAATGACGGAAGAAGAACTGGCCCTGGTAGAAAATAAAGTAAATGCAAAAATCAAAGAAAGCATTGCGCTGCAGGAATTCAGAAGCATACCGATTCAGGAAGCACTGGACAAAGGTGCAATGGCTTTATTCGGCGAGAAATACGGCGACAGCGTGCGAATGATCCAGTTCGGAAGCTCTAAGGAACTTTGCGGAGGAACGCATGTGAAAAACACCAGCGAAATCGGTCATTTCAAAATCGTTTCCGAAAGCTCTGCAGCAGCCGGAATCCGAAGAATTGAGGCCATCTCGGGAGACGAATCTGAAAAGTATTTCAAAAACCTTGAACAACAGATGACGGAACTTTCCCAACTGTTGAAATCTAAAGATATTATCCGTTCGATTGAAAAATTAATGGAGGAAAATGCTTCTTTAAAATCGGAGGTGGAAGCATTCAAAAAAGAAAGGGCCAAAGGCGAAATCGGCGACTGGAAAGCAGCTTACGAGCAAAAAGGTGATAAATTACTTTTGGTAAAAAGAACATCTCTGGATGCCGCTTCGGTAAAAGATATCGTCTTCCAGTTGAAGAAAGAAATCCCGACCTCCATCACGGTTATCCTGTCCGATGCAGACGGAAAGCCTATGATTACCGTTGGTGTTTCAGATGATTTGGCAGGAATTTATCAGGCTGGAGCCCTGATAAAAGAATTAGCCAGAGAAATCCAGGGCGGCGGCGGCGGAAACCCGGGCTTTGCAACAGCCGGTGGCAAAAACCTTGACGGGCTGGAAAATGCCTATCAGAAAGCATTGAATCTTTAATTTTTCAAATTAAATTCAAAATATAATAAAGCAGTTGTTTTTTAAGCAGCTGCTTTTCATTTTAATGGGATATTTTCTTTATCTTGGCATTTATCAGAATTAAAAGCATGTCCAGAATTTTGATTCCATTATTTTTCCTGCTTCTGTTCTCATGCAAAAAAGCAGAATACCATGACGGCAAAAACCGTTATGCAACCGTTGCAACTATCAATTCAAAAGATAGCCTGCTCGCCTATTCTTATACGAAAGGCAGTAATTACGAAATAAAACTGGAAGATTTACGAACCTATAAAACGATTTATTCAAAAAAAATCAGTAATAATTGTTTTACGGAACCCCGGACTCAAAATGGCAAATTGTATTTTCCCGAATCCGATCACTTATTTACCGGTGTTGATTATAAAACAGGCAAAATTTCCTGGAAGCTTCCAACCCCAGGACGAATAAGAGAATTTCAAATCGTAAATAATCATATTATTATTGCAAGTATCGATTTGTATGGGATAATGGCTATCCATGCCCATACCGGGAAGATTCTTTATGAATTGCCACTGCATTCGGATAAAAACTGCCAGGTAGATTTTGCGCCGCGTCCTATCGGGTTTGATGAAACTTATTTTTATGTGGCAAATTTCAATTGTTCATTAATTTCTGCTTATGAAATCTCTTCCGGCAAAAAAATCTGGAGCAAAACAGAATCTGCATCTGCGCTATATAATTTTACCGTTGCAGGAAAATATATTTTCCTGGGATATAATCTGCATAATAATGATAACCTCTCCGGAGAAATTATGCTTCTAGAAGCGCATACAGGGAAATTACTCTACAGGCAGTTTGCATTATTTGATATTTTTACAGATCCTGTTCCATATGGAAATAAGATATATTACCATACGTATGATTATCGGTTGCAGGAACTTGATGTTGAAAACAAAACAGAACGTACCCTGTTTACATTTGGAAAATCAAATGACTTCGGAGGGAACCAAATATACAGACAGGACCATTTTCTGTTTTTGCAGGATATTCAGTACAATATTCTAAAAATCGATTTACATACTTTTAAAAAGGAAATTTTTGATAAAGGTCATAAAGGAATGCTGGGCGTCTATAAAATTAAGGATAAAATAAATTTAATTTATTAACTATCCGAACTCTGGTTAAAATCTGGACGGAAAAACTATTATAAATAAGCTAAAAATAAAGAGACATTTCAGCAATGATGATTCAAAGGCTCTGAGAATTTCACCTTCTTAAGTCTTATAAATTTTTAAAATTCCTGAAAAATTTTCAGGAATTTTAATTATAACTCCACTTTGGAACGATTCATGATTAATGAAAAAAAGAACAGTTTACGGTTTATACTAAATGCAATGTATTGCAGGATATAAAACCATAATATAATCAATATCACAAATATATAAATAACATGATATAAAAACCCGTTTTTTATTACAAACATTACACTTACACATATTAATACAACCACAAAAAATTAACATTATGAAACCAACACATTTTCTTTCAAAAATCCAGCTTGCCGTACTTATTTTAATGACCAACTTTGCAGCGGTATACGCTTATGCACAGGAGAAAGCAGCAGACTTAAAAGTAGATGTCGATGTCAATAAAGGAGGCGGAGGTTCTTCAGCAGACTGGATGTCCAATCCTATTGTATGGGCAGCAGGCGCATTAATTTTAATCCTGATCGTCGCTTTGGCTGCTAGAGGAAACGGAAGCAGAGCTTAATTGACCTGCAAATCTTAATTTCTTCCGGTTTATCAGGAATACATCTGTGAAAATAACGATTTAAAAGGCTGTCCTAAAAGTTGGACAGCTTTTCATTTTGCTGAATATGTTATTCACCATAGATTTTTTAGGATATTTTTATTTATTTTTAACAAAAGATTATATTTTCTGCTATGGTATTGTAACCTTCTTATCAATAGTTTTGTCTATCTATTAAAAAAACTAATGACAAAATTTTTAGTCTTACCATTTTTATTTTTTACCGTATTATTTTTCGGACAAAGCCAACTGAAAGTTTTAAGCAAAACCGACAGAAAACCCATTCACAATGCGGCGGTATACTGCGAAGATGAGCTTCTTGGAAAAACGGATCTCGGCGGTAGCCTTTCCTTTAAAACAAAATGTAAGAAGGTGGAAATACTGGCCGACAATTTCCAGGATGTTACGGCGGACGTGAAAAAATCCATGGAAGTTTCCATGCAGCCGCTATCGGAAAAGATGGGCAATATCGATAAGATCATCATTCAGGATAAAAGTGATCCGAGAGCGTTGAGGATTTTGGATGAGCTTAATAAAAGAGCCAAAGAAAATTCACCGAAATCACTTGATTCTTACACCTTTAAATCCTACACTAAATTTTCCATTGATGTTGATAAGGATTCTGTGGATATCTACAAAAATTTTCTGGCGGTAAGAAAAGATTCTCTGTCAAAAGTCGACAAGAAGGATGTAAAGCAGACCAAAAAAGATAAAAAAGATTCTCTTACAGCCGAGGATTTTATCCAGGCTTCGGCTGAAGGCCAGATGTTCCTTTGGGAAAAGGCGGCCGAATACAAATATTCCAAAAGCTACGGTGAAAAAACAAACATTATCGACAACAGGATGTCGGGGTTCAAAAACCCGATCTACGAAGCCCTGGCCATCAACATTTCCAACCTCGACCGTATCCCGAGACAGCTTAGGCCTGAAAACAGAAAGCTTTTCAATTTTTACCTGTCCGATACCTTACAGATCGACGGAAGAAAGACTTATGTGATCAAATTCAAGGAAATCACCGACAAAAAGAAACAGAATCCCAGGAAATTCAACGGAAAGATCTATGTGGATTCCGAAACTTACGCTTTGAAAAAGTTTGAAAGTGCCAGTAAGAAGAGAAACGAAGGAGAAATCGTTTCCGTCTGGAAGCCCATCGGCGGAAAGTGGTTCCTGGATTACGAAGATATGAGGGTGAAGATGGGAGACCAGAGTTTTGACACTTCTAAAAAAGACAGCCTGAAACCGGGCCAAAAAGAAAAATACAACCAGAAAACCTTCGGCAATTACCTGTATGTTAAAAACCGCTTTTTCGGTTTTGAGCTGAATAAAGAACAAAAAGCATCCGACTTCAAAGGGTATTCGCTGGAAGTGAAGAATTCCGACGGCAGCCTTCTGGATCAGTACAGAACCGACAGCCTTACTGCAAGAGAAAATGCTACCTACACCAAGATCGACAGCTTCGTACAGAAATATGATTTTGAGAAAAAGCTGAATACCCTTACCCAACTGGTACGCGGAAACCTCCGGTATAAAATCATCGATTTCGATCTCATGAAGTTTTTCAGCTATGACCAATATCAGGGAGTACGCCTGGGTGCAGGAATTAAACTAAATGAAAAATTTAATAAAACCTTTTCACCGGACGGGTATTTCGGGTACGGATTCAAGGATCACCGCTGGAAATACGGCTTGGGGCTGGATGTAAAATTATCGGATAAAAGAACTTCCGTATTCAGGATTGAATATATGGATGATGTCTTTGCCGCAGGAAGATTCAGCAATGCCATGTGGGATGTGATGATGAAAATTCCTGATATGAACCTTGATCTCCACAACAGTA
The DNA here is from genome assembly GCF_042610505.1 of Chryseobacterium sp. sg2396. Classification (NCBI taxonomy): domain Bacteria; kingdom Pseudomonadati; phylum Bacteroidota; class Flavobacteriia; order Flavobacteriales; family Weeksellaceae; genus Chryseobacterium; species Chryseobacterium sp. sg2396. The sequence goes on from NZ_JBHGAQ010000012.1 coordinate 91,672, forward strand.
CCTTCTATAAAAATCAAAAATGGGGTGCTTCGTTCCTGTATGATCTGTCTAATTCGGTAAGTGTAAAAGTTGCTTTAAATAAAGAAAAACAACAGGCCCTTTTCGATTACCGGTACAAAGATCTGGGAAATGCTTTCGACAATACGAGCGCAACATTATCCCTGAAATTTTCTCCCAATGACAAGAACATCATGACGCCGAGTGGTAAATACACGTATGAAAAAGGCTATCCGCAGGTATTCGTAAACTACGAAAAAGGATTCCGCACCTTGGGCGGAGAACTGGATTACCACAGGCTGGATGCTTTAATCATCCATCAGTTCAGATCCAAACTCGGTTATACGAACATTAAGCTTTTCGGAGGAATCTCTTCAGGAGACGCACCGATCTGGAAAAACTTTGAAATTGCCGGACAAAGGGACCTGACTGCTGATAAATGGACTTCTGTTATCAGCACCCCTTCCAATCTGGGATTTGCCACTATGCCTGCCGGAATGTTTTTCGCCGATAAATTTGCAGCCTTTAAAGTATCGCAGTACCTGCCGTTCCGTTTCAAAACCCTTGGAAAAAGGTATTCCAACATTGAAATTGAATACCAGGCGGCTATCGGAAATATGAAAAACCGGGAAGATCATCAGTTTCAGTTCCAGGTACTGGATCATTATTACCAGGAAGCCGGTATCATGTGGAACCGTTTTCTGGGCAGCCGTTACAGCGTCGGGTTTTCCTACCGTTTGGGATATTACCAGACACCTCAGTTTAAAGACAATTTCGGAATTAAGGTTAAGCTTAATCTCCTGAATTAAAATATATTTTCATTGATGACCAATTATTATTTCAACACGAGCGGGCTGCGGTCCGCTCTCTTTTTTTTCTCCCCCGGATTTCTGCAGATTTTCACAGATAACAACGCAGATTTTGCAGGAATCACTTTCGCACCATAACACCCCGTTTGTCCATCCCGTAGGGATCTCAACATAGTATTAGCGAATCGCCTGGAAAGAGTCATGTTTAGATTTTTTTAATTAAACCACAGATGAGCACAGATTCGCAGATTTCATTGTCTATAAAAGCTTTATTAGCAAATTGATGATTCACCGATACAATAAAAATCTTTAATCTTTATTTTTGATTGTGATCTAAAATATTTTCAAAGTATGAAACTCAGATCTCATATTTCTTATATGCTAAACGCTTTACCATATAAAATTTCTGCAGATTGCCGCTATTATTTTGATCCGTTCTAATTATTGAAACTCCCGTAACATTTCCCCGCTTTTAATAAGGAAAACTTAATTTCTGTACCGCGGTGCTTAAAATTCAGTTAACAACGGAGCCCTAGTTTTGCAATATCGAAATAAAACAATTATGAAAATCTACAAAACATTAGGGGCCCTGTTTTTAACAGCGGTGCTTTTACAAAACTGTAATGATGAAACGACGGATAGCAATGAAAATCCGGTAAATCAGAACATCAAAATTGAGAACTTCTCTAAAGAACCGGCCTTCGCTTACGGAATGAGCGGTTTTGAAAACCTGAACATCACCACCCTGATTTCCAGTTCCGATGTGCTTGCCGGAAGCCCGAACTTTGTTTTCGCAGGGCAGCCGGACGGAATGGGGATCATGAAAGATCCGAATTCAGAAGGATACCTGATGATCACTAACCACGAAATTACAAAATCGGTTTCAAGAGTTTATCTGGATAAAACCCTTAAGCCGGTAAAAGGAGAATACATCCTGAACGGAATCGGGGGAATGACCAGATTGTGTTCCGCAACATTGGCTACCGTGGCAGAGCATGGTTTCAGTGCTTTTCTTACAGCCGGGGAATCGGGAGAAGAAAGTATGGTACACGCCATCAACCCACTGGCTGCAGTGGCACAGGCTGCAGACCAGTCGAGGGTAAAACCTGCTTTGGGTAAAGCATCGATGGAAAATGCCGTTCCGCTACCTAAAGATATTTCCAACGGGAAAACATACATCATGATCGGTGAAGACCAGTCTTTCAGCTCTTCGCACCAATCGGCGGGACAGCTGATCATGTACGTTTCCGATACTCAAGGCGACCTAAACAACGGAAAATTGTACGCTTTGAAGAGAACCAACAACAATTATACGGAAACCAATATGACGAAAGGAAACCAGTATGATGTGGAATTTGTGGAAATCTCCAATGCCAAAAACCTTACCGGAGCCCAGATCAACCAGAAGAATATCGATAACAACGCCATTCGTTTCTCAAGAGTTGAGGACGTAGATTACCGGAAAGGAGCCGGAAAAGGAAGAGAAATCTACTTTACCGCTACCGGAGAATCTTCAGACGGGGTAAATCCGAAAGCCGGACTTACCATGTGGGGAAGAGTCTACAAGCTTGTCTTAAACGAAAGCAACATGCTTACCGGAAAGCTTGAAGTGGTGGCCGAAGGAGATTCCAATCCGGGAAGCAACCTGATTAACCCGGATAACCTTTGTGTAACGGAAAACTACGTATACATCCAGGAAGACGGTGATTCTTACTACCCTGCCGCTACGCACGATTCCTACATCTGGCAACTGAACATCAGCACCAAGCAGTACAAGCCGTGGCTGAATATGAAGCACAACAGAAACGATGCAGCATGGCAGGCAGCGTACAACCAATCCGGACAGCTTACAAAGCTTGGATCATGGGAATTCGGGGCGATGATCGATATTTCAGATATCATCGGAGTACCTAACACATTTGCGGTAAACATCCACTCCCACACCTGGCAGAAAGATGCGTTTGCGAATGCAGACGGTGCAGGGGTGAATACCAACAAAGAAGGTGGACAGACCATCATCATCAGAAACGTTCAGAAATAATTTACTATCATTATTAATAGGGTATCAGTAGGAGAAATTCTGCTGATACTTTTTCATATCGTATGAAAATCATTCTTAAATATCCTTTTGTTGCTTTTCTGCTCATTGTTTTTGCCATTTTCGGAACATTGCAGTGTACCCAGAACCATCAGCCGTTACAGGATGATCTGTCAGAGGTAAAAAAAGACCTTTTCAGGAACAATGCCGATTTTCTGAACCGGACCAGCGAACTGATGCAAATGGTTTCCGCAAATCCCGATCAGGCGAAGCTTCAGAAAAAATTTGAAGAGCTTAGGACAACGTATAAAAAGATGGAATGGGCGGTAGAATATTTCCTTCCCCAGACCGCACGTTTTATTAACGGTCCTGCCCTGCCTGAAATCGAAATGCAGGAGCACACGGAAATAGAGCCCGAAGGCCTGCAGGTATTGGAAGAAATGCTGTACCCTTACGATCCGGAAAACAGGGATGAAGTCGTCCGCATGCTTAAAAACCTGACCAATAAAAGCAATACGATTAAAGTAAACTTTCAGGCTATCACCATTTCCAGAGACCAGGTATTCGATGCCTTGAGACAGGAAACTTTCAGAATTTCAAGCCTGGGGATTGCCGGTTTCGATACGCCGGTTTCGGGAACATTTTTAAGAGAAATCCCATACGCTTTAAATTCAGTGAAGACAACACTTCAGCAGATTGCCACGGAAAAATCAAAAGACAAAGCTTTGGCAGGGATCATCCTGGAAATTGAAGCATCCATAACGTATATGAAAAAGAATACGGATAAAAATACATTTGATTACATCAATTTTATTCCTGAACATCTGAATAAGATTACCTCCATGATGATCGATTTCCAAAAACAGGAGGACATTCCGGCTATAGAAGTTACTTCGGCACTGAATAAGAACGTCCGCACATTTTATTCGAAAAATGCCTTTAATCCGAATGCTTTTGTTCCCGGAAAGCAATTTGAAATATCGCCGGAGAAAGTGAAGCTCGGGAAACAGCTCTTCAACGATAATATTTTATCCGACAACAATTCCCGAAGCTGCGCCACCTGCCATGTAGCAGAAAAAGCATTCACCGACGGACGGGAAAAATCCATGTCCCTGACCGACTCACCATTGCAGCGAAATACACCTTCCCTGAATTACTCGGCCTTCCAGCACGGACAGTTCTGGGATATGCGCAAGGACGACCTGGAAGGACAAAGCTCCGCTGTGATTACCAATAAAGAGGAAATGCATGGTGACCTCAGTAAAATTATCGCTAAAATCAATGCCGATCCAAAGTATCGTACTGCATTTGCAACGATTTACAAAGGAAAGAATGCCGAAATCTGGCAACTGCAGAATGTCCTGGCCAGCTATATCCGTTCGTTAGCTTCTTTCAACTCTGATTTTGATCATTACATGAAAGGAAACAAAAATGCCTTGACGGAAAGTCAAAAGAAAGGGTTCAACCTGTTCATGGGGAAAGCGCAGTGCGCCATCTGCCATTTTTTACCGCTTTTCAACGGGACGGTCCCGCCGAATTACACCAAAACCGAACAGGAAGTCCTGGGAATCGCTGAAAATTCATCCAACCGGACGGCAGACAAAGATCCGGGGCGAGGCAAATTCCACGAAACAGTAGCTTTTTTACAGCACTCCTTTAAAACCCCGACACTAAGAAACATCGGCAAAACCGGTCCGTACATGCATAACGGCGGTTATAAAACCCTGCAGGAAGTCATGGAATTCTACAACAAAGGCGGCGGAAAAGGATTCGGACTGAGAACCGAAAACCAGACGCTCTCTGATGCTCCGCTGAATTTATCAGAAAAGGAAATGTCGGAAATCATTGATTTTCTAAATGCATTAAGCGATCATTAAATAACAGTCCCGGAAAATCCCGGGATTTTTTGTGACTTGAAAATTTTGCAATTATTGAGAATTCATGATGATTTCTACAACACCAATGGATGCTAACTACATTTAACGAAAAATTTTCTATAAGCACCTGCGGCTTTGTGAAACAAAAAAAATCGTTACTAATACTTTAAATCTCAATGGACTTTGTGTTCAAACTCAGATTACGAATCCTCAATCAATTTTAATTAAATAAAATTTTGTTAACAGGTTAAAACCAGGCACTAAAAACTTTCCTGTGCGGAGAAATATTATTAATTTTGAAAGGTTTTTATGAAAAGGATTTTATTGTTTTTAGGTCTTTCATTCTGGATTTTTGGTTTCTCACAATCGAAAGTTACCGCTATTGAAGGCATTACCATCGAAGACAAAAGTGATCCGAGAGCATTGGAAATCCTGAAAAAAGTAAACCGGATGTTCAGCGAAAACTCACCGAAGACCCTGGATTCCTATTCTTACAAATCCTATGAAAAAATTTCTCTCGACATCGACGAAGACAGCGTAGCCCAGTACAATAAGTTTTTCGAAGAAACCGGAATGTTCCGGGAAAAGCGTAAAAAAGATTCCTTAAATAACATTTCCGCCCGGAAAATATTTTCGAAAAGCAAACTTTTCCTTTGGGAAAGGGCACAGGAATTTCTGTATTCCAGGCAATACGGTGAAAAAATAAATATCCTTGATAACCGGATCTCCGGGCTGAAACAGCCGATTTACGAAATGATCGCCCTTCAGCAAAGCAACCGGGACAAAGTTCCCGATCAGCTGAAACAGGAAAACAGGGGCCTCTATCGGTTTTTCCTCACCGACACCATTGAAATGGATGGCCGGAAAAACTTCGTGATCCGATTCAGGGAAGTCAATTACAAAAATCCCGATAAAAAGAGGAAGTATAACGGAGCTATTTACGTAGATACCGAGACCTATGGTGTAAAAAAAATTGAAAATTTCAGCAAGAATAAGAACGACGGAATCCTGACCAGTACCTGGATTTTCTTCCATAATAAATGGTTTCTTGCCCATGAGACCGTGAAACTGAAAATGAGCAATATGCAGCTGGAAGAAGAAAACAAGCCGCATTCCGTAGAAAAAACGGATCCGAAAAAGAAACAGACTTTCGGAACTTACGCTTTGCTGACCTCCCGTTATTTTGATTACAAAAGCCCCGCAGAAAACAGTCCGGAAGATTTCAAGGGATATACGTTTTCTGTAAAAAACATTCATGGAAATACACTGGAACAATACCGGACCGATCCGCTGACGGAACGTGAAAAGAATACTTATAAAATCATCGACAGCCTCGGCAGGAAATACAACATCGACAATAAGGCTCAGATTTTAAGCGGTCTGCTGAACGGGCAGATCCGCGTTGGCGCAGTGGACTTTGCCGTAGATGAAATCGTAAATTACAATTTATATGAAGGTTTCAGAGTAGGTCTGAAAGCCAAGCTTAATGAAAATTTCAGCCCTTACTTTTCCCCGGATTATACTTTCGCTTATGGTTTTAAGGATGATAAATGGAAATACAGGCTCGGACTGGACATCAAAACCACCCTTGAAAAAGATTCCTATTTCCGTATAGAGTACTACGACGATGTAACCGCTTCCGGTGAGTTTTACCGCAGGCTGTGGAACTTTAAAATGCGGATGGCGAATTACGGAAACAACCTGAATAACGACCGGTATTATCATTACCGGGGAGCTTCCGTCTCATATCTGAATGATGTGACCAACGGGCTGACGCTTGTTTTTGCCGCACGGAGAAACCTCGAAGAAGCTATGTTCGATTATTCCTTCCGCGGAAGAGGTTCTTCATTTGAAAATTTCAACACCCTGTTTACCTTAAAATATTCCCCGAATTCCACGAATATCATGACGCCGCAGGGAAAATCGCTGATCGACCAGAAATATCCGGAGCTGTATTTCAATTTTGAGCAGAGCTATAAAATTTTCGGTGGGGATTTCAATTACATCCGATTCGATGCCCTTTTCGTCCACAATTTTAAGACGGTTCTGGGAACCACGGGATTCCGGCTGTACGGCGGCATGGTGTTCGGTGGCGCACCGATCTGGAAGAACTTTACCATGAACGGGCTGGCTTCGCCAAGACGGGATTTTAATTTTAACCTCACCTCATTCCTCGGATTTGCTACCCTGGAAGGCGGAAAGTATTACAACGACCGGTTTGTGGCGTATTATTTCACCCACAAGCTGCCATGGTACTTCAAAAGTTTCGGTCAGAACATCTCCAGCTTCGATTTCGTACTGCGCGGAACGATCGGAGACATGGAACATGCGGAATACCATCAGTTTAAATTCAGACCGCTGAACCACCTGTACCAGGAAGTCGGGCTGGAGTGGAACAATTTCCTATCCACCTATTTCAACCTGGGACTGTTTTACCGGGTAGGCTATTACACCACACACCACTTTAAGCAGAACTTTGCCGTCCAGTTCAAATTAAAACTATTGGAATTTTAACCTCTTTTCATGAATACATAGGAACAAATTCTTTAAACATTCAGAATAAATCAATTAAATAAACAATATAGAAACCATGCAGAAAATCGAGATACAGGCAGACCAGTTTTTTGAATTATTAAAATTAAAAGACACTTCGATGTGGGAAATATTCGCCCAGATGATCGACGGAAATGAAAAAGAAATCATCTTTCTGGATCATGAGGAGAAAATACTTTTCAACTACATCCTTCCTTCCACAACGGAAAAACTGGAGGAAGACCGCGCTGAATTTTCAAAACAATTTGCAGATAAGCTGGCGAATCTGAATTGAGTTTTTAGAGTCGGAGCGTATGAGGATTTGAAAGTTTAAGAATTTGAGGGTGGGAGCTTGTAGTGTGTCATTGAAAATAGAGAAACTGATGAGCTATCGGCCTGTTTTCTTAAAGCCAGAAATTCCGGAACGCAAAGGTTTAATATATTTTAATAAGATCTTTTACAAACACACTCTCCCAATTACTCTCTTACACTCCTGCTCTAAACCCTCCCACTCTCAGGCTCTCTTACTATATAACTTTCAAACTCTTCCACTCAAAAAAAGATCAACCGTCTTCTTTGCTTCCGCAACGTCGTGAACCCTCAGTATTTTGGCACCTTGCCGCAGGACTTTCAGATGAAGCTTCTGTGTTTCTTCGTTAATGTCTGCCGGAGATTTCCCAAGGGGCTTATAAATAAATGACTTCCTGGAAATCCCTATCAACAGGGGGCATTTACCGAAACCGAAATACCGCATTTCATCGATCATTTTCATCTGGTCTTCCACTGTTTTTCCAAAGCCGAAGCCCGGGTCCAGAATAATATCCCGGACGCCTTTTGACAGCAGTTCAGCCGTTTTTTCAGAAAAATACCTGTTGATGGATACGGTAATGTCTTCAAATTTTATTTTATCATGCATCGTTTCATACGAAGGGTTGACGTGCATCAGAATGTATGGCAGCTTCGTTTCCGCAGCAACATCAAACATCTTAGAGTCGTACTGTCCGCCTGAAATATCGTTGATCAGATCAATTCCTTCGTTGAAGCCATATTTTACCGTTTTGGAATAGAAAGTATCCAGGGAAATTAAAACTTCCGGAAATTCTTTTTTAATTAAAGAAATCATCCTTCCGATCCTGTTTATTTCTTCACCGGTGGTCAGAAATTGAGCATTCGGCCGTGTCGACTGCGGCCCTATGTCGATAATTTCTGCCCCTTCTTTCAGCATTTTCTCCGCCTGCACCAGGGCTGCTTTTTCATTATTGAATTTTCCGCCGTCTGAAAACGAATCTGGAGTCAGGTTCAGAATTCCCATAATTTTCGGACCGGATAAATCCACCAGTTTTCCGTTGCAGTTTAGGGTATGATATTCGGGTGATGATCCATGATGTTGCATCCGGCAAAAATACGACTTCCCGCTGCCAACTCCAACATCCGGGTAAAAAACTGGGCCCTGATTTCCGCTACCTAAAACCTAATTCGTATATTTGGAAGATTAAGAAAATTTATGTCAGAAACTTCAGTACAGTTCGGGAAAATTATCAGTCAGTGCCGCGAATTATTCAGCAAAAAACTACAGGATTACGGATCAGCATGGAGGGTTTTAAGACCAAGTTCGATTACAGACCAGATTTACATCAAAGTAAACAGGATCCGTACCCTACAGATGACCGATAAAAAAATGGTAGATGAGAGCGAAGAAGATGAGTTCATGGCCATCGTCAATTACTCGATCATCGGACTGATCCAACTTGAAAAGGGGTTTTCCAACGATTTTAACGAAAATAAGGAAGAAATCATGCAGCTGTACGACAAATATGCAGCCGAAGCCCAACAGCTGATGGAACGGAAAAACCATGATTACGGGGAAGCATGGAGGGATATGCGGATCTCTTCGATCACTGATCTGATTTATCAAAAAGTATTGAGAACGAAACAAATCGAGGACAACCAAGGCGTTACCATTGTTTCGGAAGGCCTGGATGCCAATTATTTCGACATGCTGAATTATGCCGTTTTCTGCCTGATTAAATTTTCTGAAAAAGCAAGCCACATAGAATAAAAAACATATCTGTTATGCTTAAAGGTTTATTACGTTTCGTTATCGCCATCATTTTCATCCTCTCCGGTTTTGTAAAGGCGATAGATCTGGTAGGGTTTTCTTTTAAAATGGAAGAATACTTCTCCCCCACGGTTTTCGACATGCCGTTTTTTGAAAAATTCGCCCTGCCGCTCTCGGTTTTCGTCGTAGTCCTGGAACTTCTGCTGGGCTTTATGCTGCTGATCAAATTAAAGCTGAAATTTACCCTTTCGGTGCTTATTGCCCTTTGTATTTTCTTCGGGTTCTTAACTTTCTATTCAGCATATTACAATGTGGTAACAGACTGCGGATGCTTCGGCGATGCCATTAAGTTCACCCCTTGGCAGAGCTTTATCAAGGATGTCGTATTGCTGGTTGGTCTTATCATTGTATTTATCCTGTACAGAAAAGACTTCAAAAAGAAAGACGCTTACAGCTACAGCCCGAAAAAAGAAACCGGGAACAAATTCAAATATATCCTGCTGGCCATTTTTACAGTAGCCATGATCCTTATAGGTGCACACGGAATTGTTCATGAACCGCTCATCGATTTCCGCGACTATAAAATCGGGACCGACCTGAAAGCGGAAAAAGCAAAGATCAGTAAAAATCCTTCAGAATACAAGACCTTCTACTCACTGAAAAATACCAAAACCGGAGAAACGGTAAAAGTAAACCAGGATGATTACATCAAAGAAACAAAATATTGGGCGGAAGGCTCTCCCTGGAAAATCGAAGAGGGCAAAAACGAATCCGTCCTGATCAGGGAAGGTTACAAATCGGAGATCGTAAAATTCAAGATCGAAGATCCCAACGGGACAGACCTTACAGAACAGATCATCAATGCCCCGAAAGCGGTACTGATCTTCTCTTATCATCCGCAATCGGTTTCCCCAGAACTTTTAAAGCAGCTTGAAGCGAAAGTTAAAGCCCAGGGCGCTACCGTAGTCTACGGTGTTTCAACCCTTCCGAACACCTTTAAAACCATTAAAAACACCATGATGGACGGTACGGCGATTAAAACCATTGCCCGAAGCAATCCGTTTGTCCTAGTTCTGGAAAACGGAAAAATTATCGACAAGCAGCCGGCGGAAGACTATTTGAAATGAGGGAGATGAATGGTCAATTTTGCTTCGCAAGTCAATTTTAACAAACATGGATTGGCCATCGCCAAGAAAGTGAATATTGCTGGGAAAATCAATTTTAAAAGTGAAAGGTGAATTTTTAACGAAAATAATTGACCATTGACTCGAAGAAACTGACTATTAACTGCCAAACGACAGGCATGGAAACAACGCCAAAATGTTAAATCCAAAACCAACCTTGAACCTTAAACTTAAAACTATATAATAAATGCAAAAATCCAATAAACCGATTGCCGGTTACCACTTGTTAATGATCCTTTCCTCTGTGGACGGAGAGTTTGCTCCGGAAGAAGGAATGCTGGTACAGCAGTATTTGGCGGATGAATTTCCTTTTAAAATGAACCTTGACAATGAGCTTGAAACCATTGCCCTGCTGCAGCCTGAAGAATGGAAAGATCATTTTGAATTCCATGCGCGCTGCTTTTACGACGATTCTACCAAGGAGGAGCGCGACAGCTTTATCCAGTTTGCCAAGACCCTGATCAAAGCAGACAATAAAGTAACGGATGAAGAGCATATCTTCTACACGCTTTTGAAGAATCTTTGGAATATCGAAAAATCAGAACATTAAAAATATAATACGGTTTAAAACCTAAAATAAATTCTATGAGAAGAAAAATAGTTGCAGGAAACTGGAAAATGAACAAAAATGTAATTGACGCCCAACAGTTGATGGTTCAGTTATTAAGCTATAAAAACAACCATACAACGAACTGCGAAGTGTGGATTGCTCCTCCGGCTTTATACCTGATGATGGCGAAAGATATTTTTGAAAAAGACGAGATCGGTGTTCTTGCACAGGATATGAGCGAGCATGAAAGCGGTGCCTACACCGGGGAAATCTCAGCCGGCATGCTGGAATCCATTGATGCTGCCGGTTCTCTGATCGGCCATTCCGAAAGGAGACAGTATCACGGTGAAACCGATTCCCACTGCAACAGGAAAATAAAACTGGCTCTGGATAAAGGCCTGATCCCTGTTTACTGTAATGGAGAAACACTGGAACAGAGAAAAGCGGGAGAACATTTCGAAGTGGTAAAAAACCAGACGGAAGTTGCGCTTTTCACCCTTTCTGCTGAAGAAATCAAAAAGGTAGTAATCGCTTATGAACCGGTTTGGGCAATTGGTACCGGAGAAACGGCAACACCTGAACAGGCACAGGAAATCCACGCCCACATCAGAAGCATTATTGCTGCAAAATACGGACAAGAAGTAGCGGATGAAGTTTCTATCCTTTACGGGGGTTCCGTAAAACCGGACAATGCAAAGGAAATTTTCTCCCAACCGGATATCGATGGCGGACTGATTGGCGGTGCAGCCCTGAAAGTAGAGGATTTCTCCAAAATCATCGAAGCTTTCAATTCATAAGAATAAGTGAAATAAAATACACATGAGCCACCGGAGACGGTGGTTTTTTTTAATTTGAATTTTAAGCAAAGCCTGGTCAGAAGGCTGGAAAAATAACCTGAATGCCGGAAGTTTCTTTTGTCAACCTATTTCCAACAGTTTTAATATCAGATAGTCTTTTTATATTTTATGAAAGGGCTTTATTTAAAATTCCTGATTATTCCTCAGCTTTTCCAATCTAAAAAAAGTCTCCCGAAACCGGGAGACTCTGCATATATTGAAACTATTTAATATCGACGACATACATCGTTCCTTTATCTACTTTCCCGGTCTTGGGAAGGATTTTCGCTTTCGGATTTCCGTTTCCGTCGTCTACGATGCCGAAATCATCATCATTGAAGACAGCCAGCTTATTATTACCTAGGTAAACGATCCCTTCGAACTTATCATGCTCATAACCGATTTTCGCTACAAGGTCTACCGCAAGGGTTTTTGAAACCGCCTGGATTCCTGCTGCGGAAATTTCAGCCCAGGTGCACTGTTCAAGCGCTTTGCCGTTGATTTTCATTCCATCGACCGCACTCAGGTCGGAGCCGTTTACATCGGAAGCTCCGGAAATATTAATTCTGTATACTTTTTTGATTCCCCCCTGAGAACCGAAGTTTCCGTCTCTTTCAATCACTAGGAATTCCGTGTTGCTGAGTGCCGTAATGTCGCATACGGAATCAGAAGCACCGCCGTCCTGCTGATACAGGAATTGCTTTGTCTGCCCGGTTGCAATATCGAAAGTAACGATCCTCGTTAAGGTTTTATTGGTTGCTAAACTCTTGCTGGGTACATACATCATCGATTGCATCGTCCCCACCAGCGTTCTTCCGTCCGGCGTGATACAAAGCCCCTCCATTCCTCTGTTGGCTCTTCTTTTAGCGAGTACTGCCGGCAGCTTTCGTGTGCCCGTATTTACCCCGATCGGGCTGATTCTTTCCATTTCCACTCCTTCCGCAGTATAGTGTACGATGTGAGGACCGTATTCATCCGATACCCAGAAGGTGCCGTCTGCAGCAGCCACAACACTTTCACTGTCCAGCCCGTAATTGTCTGTTCCCAGCAGATTTCCGTTGGCATCATAAGCGATCTCACCTGTACTCCCCATTCCCGCAGGATTTGGTAATCCAGTGATCGGCTGCCCCGAGGGATTTTTAAGCTTAATATATTTAATAACCTCGATATTTCCTTCTGCATTAATTTTGAAATGCATAATCGTAGGGGTGAAAGAAGGGGTTAAAAATTTCTTTCCGTTCAGATAATCCGTATTCGGACCGCGGTCTGTAATCACGTAAAACTCCCCTTTTCTGGTAGGATGTGCCGCTGCACCTGATCCGAAACCTCCGTTGATAACGGCAACTCCGTTAATAGTGGCTAGGGTACTGAAAGGAAATTCCTGAGGCAGCTTGGAATAATTGATATCCTGGCTGCTATCAGCCGTTTCAAAATCTTTACAGGCCACCAAAGCGGTAAGTACAATTGCGGAAAACAGTATTTTTTTCATGTTTGTTTATTGTGACGCGAAAGTAATGATCATGTATGAACTGATGTTTAAGGGAATACTACATGTATTTTAAATAAATACCTTGCCGCATTAATTTTAATGCTCATAAAATTCTCTCACTTGAAATTCCTGTTGAATTTTACGACATTAAACAAATATGATTTTTATTAAATATAATAGATGATTTGTACAATGAATCTCTATATAAACAACTTTTAAATCTATAGATAGATATTTAAAATCATTTTATTATAAAAAATATTATCCCATCTTAAGCATATGTTATAGCGGTACTTCCTAAATTTTTTATGAATATAATTTAATATTATTGGGATTATGATAATTTTCCCTATATCTATTTGATCATGAATAATTTATTATTATATTTGCGGTATAGGTTTTTCCCTAAAACCTAGAAACACAATAATAAAAATAATTTTTTCGAGAAATTTAACTATGAAAAAATTTTTATGTATTGTCTAGTCCCGTACTTTCTTTATTGCAATCGTGCTCAGGTAGCTTTTAATACTTTCACAACAATAACTCCCTCCCTATTTTTAGATAAACCGATTCGGAAAACATAATCTATTTATATAATTTTTTTATAATCAATGAAAAAAAACTTATTAACTGCGGCTGCCCTAGCTTGCTCGGCAGTCATGTATTCCCAGGTAGGAATCAATACAAACAACCCGCAGGCTATGCTGCATGTCGATGCCGGAAAAGACAATCCCTCCACCGGTATCCCTAATGCCTCGCAGCAAAGCAACGATTTTGTAGTCACCTCTGAAGGGAATGTAGGAATTGCTACCATAGCACCTACCAATAAACTGCATGTAGTTGCAGCGTCCAATCCTTTACGGCTCAACGGGCTTGCTAATGCACAGAAAACAGATTCGCTGCTTACTGTGGATGCTGCTACCGGTGTAGTAAGGATGAGAAGCATCAATTCTTTTTCAGGAACTTCCTCAGCTCCCTGTAATCCTAATCTGAAACCCGGAACAATTTCTCATAATCAGCCATACGGCTGTGCAGGCTACGATCCGGGGGTATTCACTTCCGCCGCCGCAGATCCCGGTCTAGGAGGAACAGTTGCCTATACCTGGCAGCAAAGTACCGACGGAGGTGCTACATGGACGGCTGCTTCCGGAACCAACAATGTGCAGAATTACGATCCGCCCGCGCTTAATCTTCCGACCCAATTCAGAAGAGCAGCTGCTAACTTTTGTGGTGTAACTTACAGTAACACGGTAAATATTGCCATCGACGGAGCCAGTATGGGGATTACCGCCATCCCATGTGCCATTGCGCCTGGAGAAAGTACGTCTCTGTCTTTGGGATTGAATACCGGATCTTCTGTAACCAGCTGGTCCATATCCCCTTCTACGGGAATGACTTTCAGCAGTACCAATACACCTAACACTACCCTGACCGCCTCTTCAAATGCAGCAACAGGATCCTACACCGTATCGGCCACGCTTTCCAGTGCTTCGTGCGGAACAAAGACCTTTACCAAAACCATTACCGTAGTTCCTGCCGGAGTAAATGTCGGCAATCTGAAGACCTCCTGTAAAGACATTCTGGATTCGGGAGCCTCTACCGGAAACGGAACCTACTGGATCGATCCGGACGGAAGCGGAAACGCTTATTGTGCCGAACAGGTATACTGTAACATGACCGATAACGGCGGCGGATGGACCTTAATCCTGAAATCCATGAACAACAACGGAGATTTCCAGTACAGTTCAGCAATCTGGGCTTCGGGAGCAACATTCAATACCTCTGATTTGAACATCAGTAATGCAAGCACAAGCAATGCGCTGTACAGACCTTACAATTATTTATCCGCAAAAGAATTCTGGGTAGACTTTGTAACGACACCCGATCTTACTCCTTTCACCGTACCAACGGCTGGAACACCGAAAGCTCTGGTCAATTCCACATTGAATGCAAATGTTGCCAACCAATACTTAAATCAGCCCCTTCAATCTTCAGGAATGAACAGCACCTATTTTACGCCTTCCAATGCTTATTCTTATCAGACCGGAGGGGTGGGTAACGGTATCAATTTAGGATCAACCTACGCTTCCGTACGATTTGGAATGCTGTCGAATAATGAAACCAATGAAATTTTCAATAGTTCGGATTCGTCCATAGGTATCGGAGCAAAAAATACCGTTGGTAATTCCGGTTCCGGAAACGCATACAATCCTATTGGCAATGAATATTTTAACGGAGCTAACGGGTTAGGCTTTTACAAAGCGCTTCTCTGGGCCAGATAATCACTTTTTAACATCAAATAATTCATTATTCATAATCATGAACAAAAAATTAGTTATTTGCCTCCTTATCTTTCTAGGAGTAAATATATATTCACAGATAGGAATCAATACTACCAATCCGCAAGCTACGCTGCATATTGATGCCGCTAAAGACAATCCCTCCACCGGTATCCCCAATGCTTCGCAGCAAAGCAACGATTTTGTGGTTACTTCTGCAGGAAATGTAGGAGTTGCAACCATAGTACCTGCAAATAAGCTGCATATCGTTGCGACCTCCAATCCTTTACGGCTCAACGGGCTTGCTAATGCACAGAAAACAGATTCGCTGCTTACTGTGGATGCTGCTACCGGTGTAGTAAGGATGATCAGCGCCAATTCCATTTCAGGAACTTCTTCAAACGTATGTAACCCCGGTATCAAACCGGGAACGATTTCCCATAACCAGCCTTACGGCTGTTCAGGCTATGACCCTGGAGTATTTACTTCTTCGGCAGCAGATCCCGGGATCGGCGGAGCCGTTGCCTATACCTGGCAGCAAAGTACGGACGGAGGTGCTACATGGACGGCTGCTTCCGGAACCAACAATGTGCAGAATTACGATCCGCCGGTACTTACATTTCCTACAAAATTCAGAAGAGCAGCCACTAATTATTGCGGTGCCACTTACAGCAATACGGTAGATATGGCCGTAGACGGAGCGAGTTCAGGGATCACCGCTACTCCATGTGCCATTGCACCGGGAGAAAGTACCTCCCTGTCTTTAGGATTATATACAGGATCTTCTGTAGCCAGCTGGTCCATATCCCCTTCTACGGGAATGACTTTCAGCAGTACCAATACGCCTAACACTACCCTGACTGCCTCTTCAAATGCCGCCACAGGATCCTACACCGTATCAGCAACACTTTCCAGTGCTGCGTGCGGAACAAAGACCTTTACCAAAACCATTACGGTAGTTCCTTCAGGAGTAAGTGTAGTAAATCTGAAATCTTCGTGTAAAGAAATACTGGATTCGGGATTATCCACCGGAAACGGAACCTACTGGATCGATCCGGACGGAAGCGGAAATAATTACTGTGCCGAACAGGTATACTGTAACATGACCGATAACGGCGGCGGATGGACCTTAATCCTGAAATCCATGAACAATAACAGTGATTTCCAGTATAGTTCAGGAATCTGGGCTTCAGGAGCGACATTTAATACTTCTGATTTCGACATCAGCAATTCCAGCACAGCCAATGCTTTATATAAGCCTTATAATTATTTATCGGCAAAAGAATTCTGGGTAGACTTTGTAACCACACCTGATCTCACCCCCTTCACCGTTCCAACAGCAGGAACTCCTAAGGCACTGGCCAATTCGACATTAAACGCGAATGTTGCGAATCAGTATTTAAATCAGCCGCTGCAGAGTTCCGGAATGAACAGTACGTATTTTACCCCTTCGAATGCTTATTCTTATCAGACCGGAGGAGTCGGTAACGGTATTAATTTAGGAGCAGCATACTCTTCGGTACGATTCGGGATGCTGTCCAATAATGAAACCAATGAAATTTTCAATACTTCAGATTCGTCCATTGGTATCGGAGCATTCGATAAAGCGGTTCAAACCGGGAATACCGTTGGGAATTTCGGTTCAGGTAACGCTTACTATCCAATAAATAATGAATATTATAACGGAATCAACGGGTTAGGCTTTTACAAAGCACTTCTCTGGGCAAGATAATCATCGTTTTTACAATCATATAATTTATACTCATGAACAATAAATTAGTTATTTGCGCCCTGATCTTTTCAGGAATAAATATATATTCTCAGGTAGGCATCAATACAAAAAATCCGCAGACGACCTTTCATATAGATGCCGGTAAAGACAATCCTTCTACCGGTGTTCCTAACGCTTTGCAACAGAGCAATGATTTTGTTGTTACCTCTGCAGGCAATGTAGGTATCGGAACCATCACCCCGGCCAACAAGGTTCACGTAGTGGCAACCACCAATCCTTTAAAGCTGAACGGACTCATTAATGCCCAGAAAACAGATTCCCTGCTTACCGTGGATGCTGCCGGAGTGGTCAGGATGAGAAGCATTAATTCCATTTCAGGAACTTCTTCCGCAGCCTGTAATCCCAACCTAAAACCGGGAACGATTTCCCATAACCAGCCTTACGGCTGTTCAGGTTACGATCCGGGAGCATTCACTTCCTCCGCAGCAGATCCCGGCCTCGGAGGGACCGTAGTTTATACCTGGCAGCAAAGTAACGATGGGGGTGCTACATGGACCGCTGCTTCGGGAACCAACAATGTGCAGAATTACGATCCGCCGGTACTTACCTTCCCGACCAAATTCAGGAGAGCGGCAGTAAATTATTGCGGTGCCACTTACAGCAATACGGTAGATATGGCCGTAGACGGAGCAAGTT
Source organism: Chryseobacterium sp. sg2396 (assembly GCF_042610505.1). NCBI lineage: Bacteria > Pseudomonadati > Bacteroidota > Flavobacteriia > Flavobacteriales > Weeksellaceae > Chryseobacterium > Chryseobacterium sp. sg2396. The sequence goes on from NZ_JBHGAQ010000012.1 coordinate 109,750, forward strand.
CAGGGATCACCGCTACTCCATGTGCCATCGCACCGGGAGAAAGCACCTCCTTGTCTTTAGGATTATATACAGGATCTTCTGTAACCAATTGGACCATATCTCCTTCTACGGGAATGACTTTCAGCAGTACCAATACGCCTAACACTACCCTGACGGCATCTTCAACTGCAGCAACAGGGTCCTACACCGTATCGGCAACGCTTTCCAGTGCTGCGTGCGGAACAAAGACCTTTACCAAAACCATTACCGTAGTTCCTTCAGGAGTAAGTGTAGTAAACCTGAAATCTTCGTGTAAAGAGATCCTGGATTCTGGATTATCTACCGGAAACGGAACCTACTGGGTCGATCCGGACGGAAGCGGAAATGCGTACTGTGCCGAACAGGTATACTGTAACATGACCGATAACGGAGGCGGGTGGACCCTGATCCTGAAATCCATGAATAACAACGGTGACTTCCTGTACAATTCAGGAATCTGGGCTTCGGGAGCGACATTTAATACTTCCGATTTCGATATCAGCAACACCAGCACAGCCAATGCTTTATATAAGCCTTATAATTATTTATCGGCAAAAGAATTCTGGGTAGATTTTATTACTACACCTGATCTTACTCCTTTCAGCATTCCAACAGCAGGAACACCGAAAGCGTTGGCTAATTCAACAGTGAATTCCAATATTGCAAATCAGTATCTGAACCAGCCTTGCGGCAGTAATGTTCCAAGTACATATTATACTCCTAGCGATGCCTACGCCAGAGAAGGAGGTGCCATAGGAAACGGTATAAATATGTCATCCACTTATGGTAATTGTAGATTCTGTGTAATTAATAATAATGAAAATAATGAACTGTTTGGGTCATATGACTCCTCTATAGGAATAGGTATAAACAGCCACTTGAATAATAATATTATAAATTATGGATCAGGTAATTGCTTCACAGATGGGTACCAAGGTCAATTTGGGTGTCCAAATGTTACAGGAGCAAATTTAAGGGGCTTTTACAAAGCCATTCTTTGGGCAAGATAATGATGTATAGAATTCTTATTATATTAATAGCTTTCTGCTCTTCAGTTTCCGGACAATCCGGAGACTGTGGGGCAGATTTTCTGCAAAAGGAAATGGAAAGCAGGAAAACTTTATTTTCACAGATGTACCGTCCGGGAAACCTGATGGAAAATTATAATTTTGGCAATGTCCATCTTTATGATTTCAAATCTGAGCATACGCTCGTTTTTTTCTGGAAAACGGACTGTCCGTTCTGTAAAAAGCTGCTTGCTGAAATCCGATTGATTTTACAGAAAAACGACAGTACAAAGGTTCAGGTAATAGGAGTATGTCTAGATGAAGATAAAAGCAACTGGGAAAAGCATGAGTTTGTAGCCTTGAATACATCTCCCAATCTTCTGAATATCTACGCCGATAAAGGGTATTTCAGTGATATTGCCATACAATACCATATTTATGCAACCCCTTCTATGATCATTTTAGATGATAAACATCAATTTCAGAAACTGCCAAAAAATCAGGATGAACTGAGAAAAATGTTCGGGTATAATTAAACAATAACTGCAGTATCATAGCCATAACTGAAACTATGATAAATCTACAACTCCATCGGAGTATTCATCCAATAAGAATTACAGAAAGCGGGATCCTGATATCCCGCATCTGTAGTCTTATAAACTTCCCACAAGTGTTATAAATTGAGAGGAAAATTTGTGGGACATAATAATGCTTGATCGTGATTTTGTTCATCATATATTCTACCTATTCTTCCCCTAGTTTAAAAAATTGCCGTAAACTTCTAAATATAAAACAGTTCGCTACCAACTATTTTTTTACCTAAAATTATCACAACAATTTAATATCAAGGTAAGCTTACCTGCTTATGGTAAAAGCGATACACATTCATATATTATTAATATTCAGCAAATTATGGCAACCCTCTGTTATAATCTTCATTTAAACACGTAGCATCCTGCTGAAAGTCATTAGATTTATTAATCTATGCATAAGAACATTATATAAGTATCATTTTATATTGCGATCTCATCTTGAACATTTTTTTTCAGCCATCTTTTTCAGGACGTACCATTAATATACTATTACAGTTTATTACTTTACAATATTTTACATATATCTATTTGTGCAGCAAATTTTAATTATTATATTTGTAACGTAATTCTTTTTCAGAGCTTACAAAACACAATGATAAACAAGATTTTTTTTCGAAAAATTCAATTTTTGTAAAATTTAAATATGAAAAAAAATTTATCTGTTGCCCATGCTTTCTGTTTTTCGGATGCTGCTTATTCCCAGAAAGCTATTAATAAGGATGTTTCAAAAGCTAATCTCTACACGACTTCTGAAAATTCTTATATCGGCAAAAGTTTTTTTCATTTTACTCTTCAGATCATGTATGGGAATTTATCCTAGAATTTAAGCAATAGTTTCATTTTAATTAATTTCCTGACACATCTGATATAACAGCATGGACTTCAAAAGTATCCATATAGGACATTTCATAAAAAAAAGGGTTGCAGAGAATGGTATAGAAATATCACGCATCTCAAAGTATATGAAATGTTCCGAAGATGAAATTTACACAACTTACTCTTCCAGAGAAATTGACACAGAAAAACTGTTGAAATGGAGCAAACTGCTGGACTATGATTTTTTCAGAATCTATACCCAGCATCTCATTCTGTATTCTCCGCCGGTAAAACCAAAAGAAAAAGCTAAAAAGACCGAGCTTCCGGTATTCAGAAAAAACATTTATACCCGCGAAATTATAGATTTCATTCTTGAACTTATAAACACCGGTATAAAAACAAAATCGGAAATCATAGAGGAATACTGCATCCCGAAAACAACACTTTACAAATGGATCAGCAAAGAAAACACGGAATTCCCTGATGAGAATGAAACCTGATTACCGAAAAATCTATAGGGATATGATCCGGATGAAATATCCTGAAAAAGAAGAATTATGCCGTCATATCTTAACAAAAAAAAATATTGAACCTCTGGATATAATCTGCCTGAGCACAATTATTGCCGGGAACGAGAACAGGGAAAGAATCCGGAGTAACCAAAAACTGAAATCTTACGATAAGAAAACGATTTTTCAAATTTTAGACTACCAGAAAAAATATAATCTTAACAATACCGAACTGGCAAAACATTTTAAACTTAGCAGAAATAGTGTTGCTAAGTGGAAGAAAGCATTTTTTTCGACTGAAAATGAAAATGCCCTGGACAAACCTTTTTATTAAATCATTATATAAGAATACAACATATTATATATAGCTCTTTGATCAATTTATGATAAGGATCATATAAAGTACTATAATTTTATAGTATTGTTTCTCTAATTTTCATATTTTTGCCAAAAAAAAACATGAAAAGAATAATTTCGACTCTTACATTAATGGCTGTATTCCAAATGTATGGGCAAGTAGGTATTAATACAACTGCCCCAAAATCTACACTTGAGCTTAATAAATCGGCTACAACTTCAGCAGAAGGACTGCTTACAGTACGGATGAGCGGAACGGAACTTGCTTCCCGCGATAACCTGTACGGAGCTGATCAGAATTCCACGGTGGTGTACGTAACGGCAGTGCCCGGTAGTTCCACTCCAAAAACGTCCAATATTACAACACCTGGCTTTTATTTTTACAATAATGCCATTTCAAAATGGGTAGGGCTGAGAATGCCTAAATTCTTTTATATGCCTTCTATTTTATTTGATACCACTACCTTGGGCGCAAAGACCAAAGACCTGTATCAGCTGTATTATGACCAGTTTAATACTCCACAGGTATCCAGTACCGGGGCATCAGGAAAAATTCCGGTTTTAGGTAAAAATGATCTTGAATACTATATTACCTATTACGATACCAATGTATTTACCAATGTATCTATTGATGCCAATGGCTTTATGAATTATACCGTAACCAACAATGCTACGGATGCCAGCTTTATGAATATTGTATTTGTAGTAAAATAAAACTTAAGTATGAATATTCACAAGTATACATTGAAGCTTTTAACGGCTGCATTTTCGTTATTCCTGCTTTCGGTTTCAGGCCAGTTTACGATTACAAATCCTTTAACCACCAGGGATATGACTGGTATACGGGTAGGAGATAATGCTTATCTTACCGCAACAACGGGTGTAGATCCTAACGGTGCGGGATGGCTTAGACTTACGGAAGCCCAACCCAACCAGAAAGGATATATGTACGTACTCCAGAGCTTTCCGACCACATTGGGCGTAATTGCAGATTTTGAATATAAAGACTGGCGTAATGTGTATGACAGTTATTTTGGGGCCGACGGATTTTCCGTTTATCTTTTCGATGCTACTGTAACCGACGCGAATTTCAAATTAGGAGGTTACGGAGGTTCTCTGGGATATGCCACCTACAGCAATCCTCCCGGAACCACAGGATTATCCGGAGGATATCTGGGTGTCGGCCTTGATGCTTATGGAAACTATGCCAACAATGGAGAAAACAGGAACGGAGCTGCACCGGCCAATACCCTGAATTCAGGAATGCTTCCCAATGCTTTTGTCTTAAGAGGTCCCACCAGCAGTATTTATACCAACTCAAACATATATCTTGCAAGCACACCTCTTGGTGACCGCAGCGGTACAGTTGATGATATCAGGCAGCGTAACGAGATCGACTACAATATCATTACGGCGGCAAGACCTGCAAATAATATTTTCTACAGGAGAGTCCAGGTAATCATCACGAAGCCAGGAAATGATTATGTAGTTACTGTTAAATGGAGAAAAGAAAACCAAAACGATTTTACCCAGGTACTTTCCTACACGTTGAGTTCCTCTGCCTATCCGATCCCTGCAAATCTTAAGCTTGGATTTTCCGCATCCACAGGAGGAGGATTCAATTTTCAGGAAATCAGGAATATTATCCTTACGACACCGGGTAATCTAAGGGTAGACAGCCGTTCAGACAGCTATTTTACCTGCAATGACAATACCAGCACCATTACCTTTAAAGTCGAAGTAAGCAACGATACCAATGCAGCCCTGAACAATATCAGCTATAACGGAAAAATAGTAGATGATAACAACAATGTTCTGGATATGAGTAAATTTTCAATCACCAGCCTTTCTACGGTTGGGTTTACGAATTCCAACCTGCCGACTTCAGGATTTACCTCCAATACCATAACCGGTACGGTAGGATTAAATGCCAAAACCTCGGGTATTATAACTGTTACAGGGAAATACTATAAAAAAGGAATAGGAAACAACCGTAATTTCAAATTGGTTTCAGACGTATATTCCAGCCAGATTACCGATACCGATCTTACCAACAATACGGCTGCTACAGCCATTGAAGTAAGGAAATGCTCGGTCATCAGCAACCCGATGCTGCCGGCGTATTCGAAATAATTTATATTATTACATCCAGCCTTTAAAATGATGTTCAGACAAATAAAAAGCGCACCGGTCATGGTGCGCTTTCTTTATAACAGCTAAAGCTGATTATGATTTTTTAGCTCTCTGTAAAACTTCATCAACCATTCCGTAGCCTTTTGCCTCTTCGGAAGTCATCCAGTAATCCCTGTCTGATGCTTTTTCCACCCATTCGTAAGTCTGTCCGGAATGTTCTGAAATAATTTCATAAAGCTCTTTTTTAAGCTTCAGCATTTCCCGAAGGTTGATTTCCATATCGGAAGCCACTCCCTGCGCCCCTCCTGATGGCTGGTGGATCATTACCCTTGAGTGCTTCAAAGCGGAACGCTTTCCTTTTTCCCCCGCTACCAGAAGAACAGCACCCATGGAAGCGGCAATCCCTGTACAGATGGTCGCCACGTCGGGCTTGATGATCTGCATCGTATCGTAAATTCCCAATCCTGCATATACGCTTCCACCCGGAGAGTTGATGTAGATCTGAATATCTTTTGAAGGATCGGCACTTTCCAGGAATAAAAGCTGTGCCGTCACAATATTAGCCACCTGATCATCGATCCCGGTACCCAGGAAAATAATCCGGTCCATCATCAGACGGGAGAAAACGTCCATCTGCGCTACGTTCAGCCTTCTTTCCTCCATGATATACGGCGTAAGATTCGTTGGGCCGTACATATTCATATATTGATCGGTAACCAGACCGTTGTTTCCTAAATGTTTCGTAGAGAAATCTCTGAATTCTTTTTTAATGTCCATATTTCTGTTTGTATTATTACAATTTATGACTTTTAAGTTACAACTTTTATTCCTAAAATTTTATAGGACTTTTTGTCACAGAAGCTCATATCCGAATCATCAGATTGGCTGCAATTACTTTTTTCTATTGACATAAATCCCTTTAATAGGCGAATATTCGATCATCTGGCTCAATTTGATGGAAGCCTGCTTCATCAGCATGATCTTCTGCAAAAGCTCATAGTACTTCGTCTGGTCGGAATCCCGGTACTCTTCAAGATCTTTTGCCGTTTGTGCAATGAGGTAATCGATATACCGGTATTTATGCAACAAGATATCCCCTTTTACCTGATCGGCAATTTTATCGCCGTAATTCGGTGGGAAAATATTCCTGGAGGCCCAGTTTTCAAGTTCATTTGCAGGAAGCAGTGCATCTACTACTTTTGTCGTAATTTCCTCATCCATAAAGGTAATAAAAAAATTCCCGCTTCTTAATTCTTCATTATGAATGCCTTCTTTTACGTGTCCGATGATAATTTCATTCCCTTTTACGAGGAAACGGTATTGCTCTTCATCGAAATGGTAAAGAATTTCCTCGATAACGGTAATCTGATATTCTTCCTGCTTTTCGTTTCTCCTTTTCAGGACAATATCGCCGAACATCAGCATGTGATCGATCAATTTATTTTCCATGAACAAAACCTCAAACAGAAACGGATCGGATTTCTCTTCATCCAGAGGAACCACATCCATTTTTACCGGAGCGGCTTCCTTTTGCTGCTGCTGCTGCAGCACATGATGCGTCTGGCCCTGCGTGATCTGCTTCTGGACATTAAGTTCGTTAAATAAGCTCTGTTCCGAAAGCCCAAACTTACTGGAAACCTGCTTAAGGTACACCTCCCTTTTCAAAGCATTCTGAACAAAAGAAACCGATTTTACAATATCCCGGATCGCCTCGGCTTTCTTAATAGGATCATCGCCAATATCTTTCAACAGGATCTCCGCCTTGAAATCGATAAAATCCATCGCTTCGTTTTCGATGAATTTCTCCACATACTCCTGAGAATGCTTTCTGGCGAATGAATCGGGATCATCACCGTCGGGAAACAGCAGGACGCGAATATTCATCCCTTCGGTGAGCAGCATATCGATGCTCCTGAAGCTGGCCTTGATTCCGGCATTGTCCCCGTCAAAAAGGATGGTTACGTTTTCCGTCAGCCTTTTGATCAGCTTGATCTGCTCCGTGGTCAGGGAAGTCCCGGAACTTGCCACCACATTTTCGATGCCCGACATGTGAAGCGAAATCACGTCCATATACCCTTCCACGAGAAGACAGACATTTTTCCGTGAAATCGCCTGCTTACTCTGGTTGAGGCCGTAAAGGACATTGGATTTATGGTAAATTTCCGTCTCCGGAGAGTTGAGGTATTTGGCGGTTTTTACATTATTCCTAAGGATCCTTGCTCCAAATCCCAACACCCTCCCTGAAAAGCTGTGGATCGGGAACATCACCCTTTCCCGGAACCGGTCGATTCCGCCCGGTGAATTCTCAGGGAAAATCGAAAGCCCGGATTTTTCCAGGAGATCCTTGGAATAGCCTTTTTCCAGGGCATATTCGGTGAATGCATTTTTCTTTTCCGGGGAGTACCCCAGCTGGAATTTTTTGATGATGTCATCACGGAGTTCCCGCTCTTTGAAATACGAAAGACCGATGGCTTTTCCCTCTTCCACTTCCCAAAGGAAATTCTGAAAGAAATCATTGGCTACCTCATGGATTTTATACAGCTGGTCCCGCTCCGATTGCGCCATCTTCGCCTCTTCGGAAAAATCTTTCTGATCTTCTTCGATCTCGATCCCGTATTTTTTGGCGGCGTGGCGAAGCGCTTCGGGATAGGTAAAGTTTTCGATTTCCATTAAAAAGGAGATCGCCGTTCCGCCCTTCCCGGTAGAGAAATCTTTCCAGATCTGCTTGCTGGCAGACACCACAAAGCTCGGTGTCTTTTCATCATGAAACGGACTCAGTCCTTTATAATTAGACCCGGCCCTTTTCAGCTGCACATATTCTCCGACGATTTCTTCAACCCGAATCGTGGAAAATATCTTATCTATGGTCTGTTTGGAAATCATGCTGCAAAAATAGACAATTTTTAGTTTTCGCCGGCAAGATACGCGGTAATTGACGGATGAAGTTTTGTGACGGAATGGATGATTGTTGGACTGCCAAAAGACGCAAAATTCTTTGATACATCGGGCGTTTTAAGGCAGAAAAGATTTGACTTTATCAAATTTTTATGAGGTTCAATTCAGACTAAGGCAAATATATTTTCCGCGCGAAGCTAAAAACGCACACTCCCCAAATCAGCTTACTGATTCTTTGCTTCCTCAAAATTTATGAATTTAGTATTAAAGCTTTGCATTAAAAAAACTAATGCACACTTCTATTGCTGATCGATCTATTATATTTTCAACTAATGCTATTTTCCAACTTTTTAAATGAATTTTATTTAATTTTGAAACAAACTGCCTACCCATGATGAAATGTATCAAATGGATGCTCATATTGTTTTTTACAGCATTTTTATTCTTTGCCATCTACCTGGAATCCGGAGGAAATTTTATTCTTAATCATTCCGACAAAAAGCTGATCACTTACGAAATGAGAAGCTGTAAAAAACTTCCGGAAAACTTCACTTCCTTTTATAATACCGTCTATCCGAATTCTCTGTTTTCCGATTCATGAAGTTATGTCATTGATGATTTACTAAAACCTCAATCTTCACGAAAAGAATGTCCCTGCAGCCAAACGGCTTACCGGTTGTTTCCTCTTTTGGAAATCCAGAATAAGAAAGGAATCGATCAGTTTTTAACGGCAAGATACATTGAACATCATTTCACCCAGCAGGAATGTCTTTCCTTCAATTTCAATAAGTTTGATTTCCTTGAAAAAAGAAAAGGCTTATCGCAAGTTTCACAATCTTTATTCCATAAAAAAGTTAAGGATTTTCAGCCGGTAGAAATGGCAGAAATCTTAGCCGCCTACGAAGCCCCTGCTAAAAATAACCGTTACAGGAATCCGGAAAAAACAGAAAAAAGGACCGCCCATTTTTACAAAATTTATCTCAACAATTCCCAAATAAAAAATTAATTCTTAACCTAAACGGATAAAATTATACCACCTAATCTTATATAAGCGGCTGGTTGTGATATCGACCGTAAAACTTCCGGCCACCATCAACTCTCTTCCAGCCTATTCAACGAATCACTTCTTCAAATTCCCGTTAAATAATTATCTTTGCTTTAAAAATATGCAATTCACCATTCATCATATGGAAGACTGGCAGTCCGTTGCAGAAACAGTCATTTCCAGATTACAGCACAACATCTTATTGCTAAAAGGGAATTTAGGAGCCGGAAAAACTACCTTCACCCAGTTTCTGCTGAAGAACCTGGGCAGTCCCGACGAAGTGAACTCCCCGACCTACTCTATTGTGAATGAATACAATACCCCGAAAGGAAAAGTTTATCATTTCGACCTGTACCGGTTGAAAAACATTGAAGAAGCCTATGACATCGGCATTGAGGAATACCTTGACAATGCTTTCCTCTGCATCATCGAATGGCCGGAGGTATACGAAGAAGATCTTCACGGGCTTACCTATCACGAAATGAGCATCATCAATACCGGAGAAGTCCGCGAAATTACATTCAGGTAAATCGTTTAAATATTATGTATCTTTGCTACTGAATTTGAATGTAAAATAAGATCTGTAAGAACCTAATTATTTTAAAGGATGAGTACGACAAACATTTTTACTCCTTTTACCGAAGAGGAACTGATGCCGAAAGAAGAAAAGCTGGAGGTCGTTAAAAAAGGAAAACAATTCAGCATCGGTATTCCGAAGGAAACCTGCCTGAACGAAAGAAGGACTTGTATAACACCCGATGCCGTACAGGTTTTAGTAGAAAGTGGTCATGAAATTATCATAGAAGCGGGAGCCGGAGAAGGTTCGTTCTTTACAGATTTACAGTACTCGGAATCCGGGGCAAGGATTACCAACGACCCTAAGGAAGCTTTTTCCCAGGATCTGATCCTTAAAATAAATCCGCCTACCGAAGAGGAAATAGATTATATGCGCCCGAACACCTATCTCGTTTCGGCACTGCAGATCAACCTGCGGGATAAAGCCTATTTCCTGAAACTGGCTGAAAAAAAGGTAAATGCCATCGCCTTTGAATTCATTGTTGACGAGTACCGTCAGTTATCTCTGGTACGATTGGTCGGGGAAATCGCAGGAACGGTTTCCATCCTGTATGCTTCCGAATTATTAGCCCTATCCAACGGGCTGATGCTGGGCGGGATCACCGGGGTAAGACCGGCGGAAGTCGTGATCATCGGCGCCGGAATTGTAGGCGAATTTGCTACAAAAGCAGCCATCGGCCTGGGCGCAAGCGTAAGGGTATTCGATAATTCCCTTTCCAAGCTGAGAAGACTGCACACTTTGGTCGACAGCAGGGTTCCAACCTCGATTATCGACCCTAAAGAACTTAAAAAAGCCTTGAGAAGGGCCGATGTGGTTATCGGAGCCCTTCCGAGATTAAATATGACGCCGATCGTAACGGAAGATATGGTGATGAAAATGAAGAAAGGCAGCGTAATCATCGATATTACCATCGATAACGGTAAAGTAATCGAGACATCCGAGCTGACCACGATGGAAGATCCTTACATCATCAAACACGGCGTAATCCACTGCGGACTGCCGAATCTTACATCAAGAATGCCGCGGACAACCACCAAAGCCATTTCCAACTTTTTCCTTTCCTATATTTTAAATTATGACGAAGAAGGCGGTTTTGAAAACATGCTGGTACGCAAAAACGAAATGAAACAGAGCCTGTATATGTACAAAGGCAGACATACGAAAAAGATCATCTGCGACCGTTTCGGACTGACGTATCATGACATCAATCTTTTAATTTTCTAAATGAAGAAGCTCAAGTTTTACATGATCGGTCTCATTCCGGGACTTGTGATCGTATTTTTTATATTAAACAAAAAAGGGGCAAGCTGCAGCGGGTATCTTCCCAACAGCCGGGTAATTGCGGAAACGCTGTCAAAAGATTTTAAATATTCCGACACGTTTAAAGCAGAAATGACAACCCTGAAGATCGATGAAAAATTCCTGAAAGACAGCATCATCACCAAAGGGAAAATCGATTTTGACAGAAGCCACGCCCAGAAAAAGCCATGCCCGGATTATTTCCTGACCTATCCTGAGAAAAAGCCGAAGTACGAAGTCACCTTTGAGAAGTGTGAGGAACAGGCCACGATGAATTCCCTGAAGAAGCTGAATTAAACGATTTAGACAGAAAACTTTCCTTTTCAACTTCTCAGCATCAGGCAAGCTTATCGTGAATGCTATATTTTAAAATAGAAAAGAATGAACAGTTTACGCTGAAAGATGGACGGCAATTACTACATGATTTATGATTACCTGATCTTTGTCGGGGTATTCGCCATTTTCTTTTTTCTGACAGTAAGCATCTATTTATTTATTGAAAACCAAAAAATTAAACGGAAGAACGCTCGGCTTGCAGGAGCCAATAAAATGATCCGGGAGCGTTTGGAAGAAGTTCAGCTCGAGCAGATCGGCACCAAATTAAATCCACATCTATTTAAGAACATCCTTAATTCCGTTCAGTCGCATGCTTATCATACCTATATGTCGCTGGACAAACTCGCAAATGTGTTGGATTATATCCTGTACGAAAGCAATAATAAATTCGTAAGCCCGAAAGAAGAACTGAATTTTGCTTTAAGCTTAATCGAGATCAATAAAATCAAGATCAACCCGCTTTTTGATTTCAGGATCAAATCGAAGATCAATAAATCTGACGAAATTTATGAAGAGAAGGTTTTCGCCCCGCTCCTTTCGGTAGACCTGATTGAAAATGCATTCAAACATACGGATTTTCTCGCGCAGGATTCTTTTATTGCCATTCATCTGGAGCTTGAAGACCGCGTTTTCACTATGAAAGTCAGCAACAAAGCCTCCCTCAAAAACATACTCGAAAAAGAAAAAAGCGGTTTCGGAAGCCAATCGCTGGACCAAAGGCTGAAAATGATCTACAATAATTTTTACACGCTCCATAAAACTTCAAAAAACGGTATATTCACGGCGGAACTGACAATCAATTTAGGTGAATTTTATGATAAAATGCGTTATTCTTGATGATGAATTGCTGGCCATCAGCTATTTAAAGCTGCTGTGTGAGGAGATCGAAGATGTGGAAGTGGTAAAAGCATTCAACGATCCCAAAATCTTCTTACAGGAAATCGAAAATATCGAATGTAACGTCTGCATTCTGGATATTGAAATGCCGGGAATAAACGGATTACAGGTAGCCGAACTGATTTCCGGATCTAAAAAAATCATCTTCACGACCGCTTACAAGGAATACGCTGCTGAAGCATTCGACCTGAATGTCGTGGATTACGTACGGAAACCCATCAAAAAAGAAAGACTCGCCCGGGCATTCGAAAAAGCAGCGGAATTGCTGCAAAAATCCCTGAAGAAAGATTTCATCGAATGGAATACCAACATCGGCAAGACCGTGATCTTTACCGACCAGATTGCCTACATCAAAACTTCCGAAATCGACAGCCGCGATAAAGAAATCCTGCTGAACGACGGCAGCAATATCGTTTTAAAAAACCTGAACTTCAAAAATCTCCTCGACATGCTTCCTGCAAAAGATTTTGCCCAAGTCAACAAAAAAGAGATCATTGCCCTTTCTTCCGTTAAAGTATTTTCTACCCATGAAATCATTACTACCATCCCTGTGGAAAACGATAATTTTTTAAAGGTACAGATCGGCGAAACATACAGAAAAACATTATCCGACCTCCTGAGCCGGTAAATTTGGCTGCAAAATTCATCCCTTTCGTTACATTTGAAAAACAGCAGTCGGTTTTATTCTGATTTTCTTAGCAATTTTGTAGAAAATTCGGAATCATGAACCTGGGAAAATACAGAAACATCATATTTTATATCTCCACCATCATTGTTTTTTCGTGTCTGATGTATTTTTTCATTATCGAAGGACAAACGCTGGAAGCCCGAGAAAACATCATTACCAAAACAAACAGCGGTTCGAGTTGGGAAAATTTTTCAGAATCATTCAAAACCAACCTTCATCATCCTTTGGCACTGTTGCTGGCACAGATCGTTACGATTATCTTGGTAGCAAGACTTTTCGGATGGATCTGCATGAAGATCAGGCAGCCGTCCGTGATCGGAGAAATGATCGCCGGGATCGTATTAGGTCCTTCCCTGCTGGGGATGTATTTTCCTGAATTTTCTGTATTTCTATTTCCAAAGGAATCATTGGGCAACCTGCAGTTCCTCAGCCAGATCGGGTTAATCCTTTTCATGTATATTGTTGGTATGGAACTCGATCTGAGCGTTTTAAGAAAAAAAGCGCATGACGCCGTGGTGATCAGCCATGCCAGCATCATCATTCCGTTTGCACTGGGCATTGGCCTCTCGTATTTTATTTATAAAGAATTTGCTCCGGAGGGAATTCCGTTTACCTCCTTTGCCCTTTTCATCGCTATTGCCATGAGTATTACGGCATTCCCTGTTTTGGCGAGGATCGTACAGGAAAGAAACCTGCAGAAGACCAAGCTTGGAACCGTGGTCATTACCTGTGCCGCAGCCGATGATATAACGGCATGGTGTATTCTTGCAGCTGTGATTGCAATCGTAAAGGCAGGTTCTTTTGAAAGTTCGATCTACGTAATTCTGATGGCAATTGCCTATGTTTTCCTGATGATTAAAATCGTAAGGCCGTTTTTGAAAAGAATCGGGGATCTTCAGGCCGGGAAAAATACCATTAACAAACCGATGGTCGCTATTTTCTTCTTAACCCTCATCCTTTCAGCGTATGCCACGGAAGTCATCGGTATCCACGCGCTTTTCGGAGCATTTATGGCAGGAGCGATCATGCCGGAAAATGCAAAATTCAGAACGCTTTTTATCGATAAGGTGGAAGATGTTGCCCTGGTACTTCTGCTTCCTCTGTTTTTTGTATTTACGGGACTTCGTACCCAGATTGGTTTGCTGAATGACAGCCATCTGTGGATAACCGCAGGATTTATAATTTTAACTGCCGTCATCGGAAAATTTGCGGGAAGCGCATTGACGGCGAAGTTTTTAGGGATTAACTGGAAAGAAAGCCTGACCATCGGTGCCCTGATGAATACAAGAGGGCTGATGGAACTTATCGTTCTGAATATCGGGTATGATTTAGGCGTTTTAAGTCCTGAAATATTTGCGATGATGGTCATTATGGCACTGTTCACTACTTTTATGACTGGGCCTATGCTGGATTTCATCAATTTTATATTCAAATCTAAAAAAGATGAGCCCGATTCCCGGGAAAATGATGCAAAGTACAGGGTTTTACTGTCTTTCGATAATCCTGAATCCGGAAGCACCCTGCTGAAACTGGCTCATGATTTCACCCGTAAGATGAACGGCAATAAAAGCATTACAGCCATGAATATCGCCCCTGTAAACGAAATGCACGCCTATGAAATGGATGTATATGAAAACGAGCAGTTCAGAAATGTTATAGAAACCTCCGAAGACCTGAAGCTTGAAGTAACCACCCTTTTTAAAGCTTCCACGGATATTGAAAACGATCTTACGAATATTACCAATAAGGGAAATTATGACCTTCTCCTCATCATGCTCGGAAAATCGATGTACGAAGGCAGCCTGCTGGGAAGGTTACTCGGTTTCACGACAAAGATCATCAATCCTGAAAAACTACTCAATACCGTAAAAGGAAAAGGCAACATTTTCAACAATTCGCCTTTTGACGATTTTACTTTACAGATCCTGGACAAAACACATATTCCTGTGGGTGTTCTGGTAGAAAAAGAATTTATTTCCGCCGACAGGGTTTTTGTTCCGATTTTTAACCTGAGCGACTTCTATCTGCTGGAATATGCAAAAAGGCTGATCAATAACAACAATTCACAGATCATTATCCTGGATGCGGCAGGACAGATCAGGAATAATATTGAAGTAAAAGAAATTATCCGAAGTATCGAACAGGTCGCTCCTAACCACATCACCCTATATAACGAGAAAAAAATCGAGAAAGAATTCCTGAAATCACAGGATCTGATGCTGATCAGCAGCAAAAGCTGGAAAAACCTGATCGACACGAAAAGCCTCTGGCTTTCGGATATTCCCTCTACCTTGATTATCTCGAATCCTTAAAAAGTGAATGGTGAATAGTCAATTTTTGCTGCGCAAGTGAATTTTTTAGGGTAAACTAGAATTGGCCATTCACCCGAAGGAATTGACCATTGACCAAAATTAGGGTGAATTTTGCCTCGCAAGTCAATGGCCAATTTTGTTGCGCAAGTGTATTTTAGGGTAAATTGAAATTGACCATTCACCCGAAGGAATTGACTATTGACCCTGGTAATTCACAGCGAAGCGGATTGACTTTTAAAAATTGACCATTGACTTGCATAGCAAAATTAACCATTCACTTTTTCATTTTCAATTAAAAAAAATTACCTATCTTCGTTCTGTGATTACAAACAACGGAACATATTATTACGGAATTTTTACCTCAGCTCTGGGATAAGGATTTTGTATATCAATAACATCAGCCTCGTCTCAGACGAGGTTTTTTATTTTAAAATTGAACGATGAAAATAAGTATCATAGGAATCGGACTGATCGGTGGATCAATGGCATTGAAATTAAGGGAAAAAGGAATGGCCGGTTTTATTTACGGGACAGACAACAGCGAAAAGCACCTCACCGAAGCCCTGGACCTGAAAATAATTGATGAAAAAGCCGATCTGGAAAATGCGATTAAAAAGTCGGACCTGATTATTCTTTCCGTTCCCGTTGATGCGGCAAAAAAACTTTTGCCGCAGATCCTGGATTTAATTTCAGACGAACAGACTGTTATGGATGCCGGATCTACGAAAGCCGGCATTGTGAATGCCGTGAAAGACCATCCGAAAAGATCCCGGTTTGTTGCCTTTCACCCGATGTGGGGAACAGAAAACAACGGACCGAGATCCGCAGTTTCCGAAAGTTTTGCGGGAAAAGCAGGCGTTATCTGCAATAAAGAAGAATCTGCAGCAGATGCCCTGCTGCTGGTAGAAAAAATCGTCGAAAGCCTTGATATGCACCTGATTTATATGAGTGCCGAAAGCCACGATGTACACACCGCTTACATTTCCCACATTTCCCACATTACATCGTACGCTTTAGCGAATACCGTCTTGGAAAAGGAACGCGAAGAGGAAACCATTTTCCAGTTGGCCAGTTCCGGATTTTCCAGCACCGTCCGCCTTGCCAAGTCCCATCCCGAAATGTGGGTTCCGATCTTTAAGCAAAATAAAGAAAATGTCCTGGATGTACTGAATGAGCACATTTCCCAATTAAGGAAGTTTAAATCCGCCCTGGAAAAAGAAAATTTTGAATATCTGGGCGAACTGATTTCCAATGCGAATAAGATCCGGGGGATCCTGGAGAAATAAATGTATAGGCAGACTGAATTCAGCATAACGCTTCCGACACGATTTCAATACGATCGAGTTCACTTCAAATAATCCAGAACAGATGATATTTAATTTATATTCAGTTATTTAAAAATAGTAATCAGCAATTTTACATCGAGTTTTCACTTCACGAAGTGCAAACAGGATCATTTGATATTTGAGACTGTTACCGATATGCTGAAAGAAGAGCTTCCGTCATCCAGCTTTCTTCTTCCGGCCTTTTCAAACCTGGCCTCTGCTTCGCGTTTACGTCATTTAAAGTCTGTCAAATTCGAGTTTTGCGAAAAATCTTTTATCAAATGTATGAAGTGAAAGTTTTGCATTGTTCTTCTCACTCAATACTTCAGAGATCCAGAGCCCCAGTCCGAAACCCTCTTTATGAAAAGAATCCCGCAGGAACCGGCCTTTCAGATTCTCCGGATTTTCTACAGCCTGATGGGTTATATTGGAGATTTCGATTACAGTCTTTTCCTTCTGTAAAACTTCTATTCCGATTACAGAATTTTCCTGACCGTACTTGATAGCATTGGATAAGAGATTATTAACGATGACCTCAATCTGATTTTTATCTGCCATAATGTTAAACTGCCCGTCCATTGGCAGAAAATCAATTTTAAATTTCTGCCTTTTGGCCAGAAGTTGTTTTCTGAAGCTTTCTGCAACTTCCAGAACCAAATCTGCCAGATCGGTCTCGGATCTGTTCACACGTAGGTTTCCCGACTCTATCTGGCTCATCCACAGAAAATTATCGACCAGTCCTTTCATTCTTTTCACTTCCTGCTCCTGATTATCCAGCAGTTGCTTTGTTTTTTCATCCAGCGAATCCCGTTCAAAGATCTGCAATTCCGTAAGCATATTGCTGATGGGCGTCCGCAGTTCGTGTGAAGCCATCGTAAAAAATGCAGCCTGCTGTTTTGCCTGCTCATCGATCCGCATCAGCATTCTGTTCAATGCATCCGTAAGATGATAGAATTCATCTCTGGATGTAGGTTCGGAAAGAAAGGTGATATGTTCCAGATCAACTTTATTGGCATTGCTAACAATCCGTCGAAGCGGTCTGAGGAAAAATCCGGAAAGCAGATATCCGCCTAAAAATGCCACCAAAAAAGCTATGGGAAGATATATGTAGAGAAGCGTTCTCAGCTTCTGGATTCCGGCATGGTACTGTTCTGCGGATAATGCATATTCTACCGAAATAATACCCCCGTTTTCAGGATATTTTTTCACGGCAATCCGCCGCCATTTATTTTTGTCGGAAATATCTTTGGGAAGATTGTCAAAAAGTTTTGTTTTTCTGATCTTATTATCATAGACAATTCTGAAAAACTCCCCGCTTTTAGGCAATGGTAAAGTGATCGGATCAATATCGGTTTTTTGAAGAATCGTACTGGCAGATGATCTCAGCTGAATGGAAAAACTTTTATCCAGCTCTGTTTTCGCATTCTTATACAGAGAATAAATGATAACACTGACACACAAAAAAAGCAACGAATTAAACAGCAATCCGAAACGAAACCTGAGACTTTGATAAAAATATGACAACGGCTGCCGTTCCATGGTTATGATTTATTGCCTTTTAACATATAGCCGGCACCGATAACCGTTTTGATCAGCTGGGTTTCAAAACCTTTATCAATTTTCTTCCTGAGCTGGTGCATATACACTTCAACGATGTTGCTTTCCGGATCAAAGTTCATATTCCACGCATTTTCCAGCAGCTGATTTTTCGTAAGGACGAGATTTGCATTTCTGGCCAGATATTCCAGCAAAATAAACTCTTTGGAAGTAAGCTCTATTTCACACCCTCCTCTTTTCACTTTCCTTGAAGGAATATCGATTTCCAGGTCCTCTATTCTGATTTTCTGCTGAACAGACCGGCTCGAAAAACGGCTTACTGTTCTGATCCTTGCCAACAGCTCATCCCATTCAAAAGGTTTTCTGATATAATCTACCGCCCCTAAATTAAGTCCCTCCACCACCTGTCTGGAATCCACAATCGCACTGATAATGATAACAGGGGTTTCTGCTCCGAAAACTCTCAGGTTTTTAATAAAATCAAAACCATTGATCCCGGGTAACATGAGGTCGAGAAGGATCAGGTCGAAATCATTTTTAACGGCCAGTTCCAAAGCTTCCGAACCGTCGTTGCAGACTTCTACGGGATATCCTGCCTGGGACAGTCCCTGGCGCATGAAACCGGCAAGCTTTTTTTCGTCTTCTACAATCAATATTCTCATAATCAGCGCAATTTATAAACAATACTGTCGATTTTAATTTCTTTTATCCGGACAGGAGGAAATTTCAGTATATTGATAACCCCTTCCTTCTTATCACGTTCCCGGGCTGTAACTTCCACCTGATGAGCTTGTATTAATAACGGTGCTAATATGTTGCCTTCTTCAGGATCGAGCATTACTGTTTTTCTATCCATTACAAACCCTGTTATTCTATTTTCAGGATTTTTTATGAAGTCTGAAATATGTCCTTTTATCACGATGTCTTTGCCGAGGCTGGGTTTCGGCGGTAATATTTTTCCCGCATCAAAAAAACGCGTGTGATCTTCTCCGGCTATGGAAATCAGTTCAAAATTGTCTTCTCTTGAGGAGACCTTGACTTTAACCGCTGAATTTTTTTTTGCAATTTCAAGTATATTTTTTGCGAAATGCGGTGGAAAATGTACTTTGACTTTCGTCGAATCCAGATTCAAAACGATTTTATCAATGTCACCTTCGGGATTGGTTTCATAGGCCTGTACAATGCCGGTTAGCAGACTCTGTTTTTCAATCCGGGGATCGGAATGAGGCGGAACAGGCGGCTTTTTTTCACATCCGGAGAGGAGAAAACCCAATAAAAAAATAAAGTTTATTTTCAATAAATTATATGTTCTTGCTTTGAAAATCATTGTTTTATAAATCAAAAAAAAACTGGGCAAATTGCTAAAATCCGCCCAGGTTTCCATTGTTTTCGGTTACTTTTTAAAGTGAATATTCTTTACCATTTATGCTGATCGTTCTGGCCCGTACAATATTATACTTTTTCTCTACTGCTTCTCCGGAATTTTCCGGCTTTTTAAAACCTGTAACAGAAATTTTTGCACCATTTACCAATGACTGTCCCAGCTGCTGGTAGATATGGGGCGGTATTTTCACAATGGTATCACCAATAAAGATACCAACTACAGCATCACCTTCTTTATTTTTCTGCAGTTGCGTTATAGTTCCGCTTTCGGTAACGGAAACTTCCTGTGGCGGTGTAGGCAAAACAGCCGGTGGAAAATCTTCAATCGTTTTCCCGTTAGATGTGACGCTTTTTAGCCGGAACGATTTTTCTCCTCTCGGTGCCACCTCCGAAACACCTTTGACGCTTATGCTGCTGCCTTGCTTAGCGAGTGCTGTAATTTGGCTACCCAGATACGGAGGGAATTTCACCAAAACAGATTCGCCATTACTTGTCAGATAAAATCCATCATAGACAAAATCGTCGTTCACCGCCATTTTAGAAACGGTTCCTGTCAGGGCAGTGATTTCTTTCAGTGCATCGGGTCTGGGTCTTTCCATTCCGGGACGGGGTTCTGATGGAGGAACCGGAGCCTGTGCGTTTACCACTGCGGCAGTCATTAAAAATACAACCGCTACTATTTTTTTTCCTGATTTTAAAACATTATTATTCATTTCTTTACAATTTAAATTATACATTTCTGATTATTTTCTGATACAAATGTATAATGGCTTTATTAAGATGAAATGAGGATGAAATTAATTTTTTTTAATGTCAAGAAATCATAAAATAACAGGCGCTTAATCACTTAAAGAAAAAGCCACATGTATTCCATGTGACTTTTCTATCTTTATTAAGGAAATTTTTTAGCTTAAATAAAAAGTGAACATCTTTAAAATTTCATCCGCATCCCTACCCCATTGCTGTCATTAACGACGTAATAGCTGGGTGAAAATTTCCCGGCATCCGCATTCTGGTATTCTCTCACTGCTTTTCTCATTTGAGCGCCGCCGGCTATTTTCATAACAACACCCCCTGCCATGGCAACGATTCCGCAGATTAGAGGCGTTGAGGAACCCTTTTTTGCAGGGCCTGATGACAGTGTAGATTTCTCTGCTTTTGACAGATTGGAAAGACCTCCGATCAGGAAGGCGGCCCCACCACCGATGATCAGTCCGCTTCCGACATCGCTCAACGTTCTTCCGGATTTGTATTGGGGGTTATTCTGTCTGAGATATCCTCTGATATCCGAAATGGAAGTATATTTCTCTTCTTTTTTAGTGGGAACGGGAACCGTTGCAACTGTATTTTCGGTTGGTAACCTATTTTCAGGATTCGTATTTTCCTGAATACTCTTTATGGAATTATCGTAC
Source organism: Chryseobacterium sp. sg2396 (assembly GCF_042610505.1). NCBI lineage: Bacteria > Pseudomonadati > Bacteroidota > Flavobacteriia > Flavobacteriales > Weeksellaceae > Chryseobacterium > Chryseobacterium sp. sg2396. The sequence continues at coordinate 130,909 of NZ_JBHGAQ010000012.1, forward strand.
AGAAACTCTTCAATTCCGGTCTGCGCGTTTTTGTAGGTCACTTTGCCTTTTTCATATTTCAGATCTCGGTATTCGATGGTCGTATTGTTTTGAGTGACAATCGTTCCTTTGGACGAATTTGCAGGAATAGAGATTTGTGAATAAGCAACCAGGGAAGCTGCAGTAAAAAGGAGAGTAAAAATCTTTTTCATGGTTTTCAATAAAATTTCCGGCAAAAATATCTGTTTTATTGAAAACCACAAAATTTTTCAGATTAACATTCCGGAACATTCACTGCGATGGCCAGTCCGCCTTCCGAAGTTTCCTTAAACCGGTCGCTCATCGACAGGGCCGTTTCCCACATCGTCTGGATCACCTCGTCCAGCGTTACTTTGGCTTTGGCAGGATCGCTTTCCAATGCAATATTGGCAGCGGTAATCGCTTTGATGGCACCCATCGTATTTCTTTCGATACATGGGATTTGCACCAGGCCTTTGATCGGATCACAGGTAAGTCCCAGATGATGTTCCATCGCAATTTCGGCAGCCATCAGAACCTGGCCTACGCTTCCGCCGAGAATTTCCGTAAGACCGGCCGCCGCCATTGCCGAAGAAACCCCGACTTCCGCCTGACAGCCTCCCATCGCCGCAGAAATGGTAGCATTTTTCTTAAATAATGTTCCGATTTCTCCTGCAACCAACAGGAAACGCACAATATCATCATCGCTGGTAAAACCGGTGAACGCCTGAGCATACATCAGCACAGCCGGAATTACTCCACTGGCCCCGTTGGTTGGTGCCGTAATAATCCTTCCGAAACTTGCATTTTCCTCATTCACCGCCAGGGCAAAACAGGAAATCCACTTGTTGATATTGGTAAAGTTCTCTTCAGCCTCCACGACCTGCTGAAACCATTCGTCTTTGTTTTTGTAGATTTTATCACCCAACAGCTTTCGGTTCATTCCGGCCGCTCTTCGGGAAACATTCAGTCCGCCCGGCAGAATACCTTCCTTATTGACGCCTTTGTAAATACATTCTTTGATCTGCTGCCAGATATACAGTGCCTCAGCCCTCGTTTCGTCCTGTGTTCTCCAACTTTCTTCATTCATCAGGATCAGGTCGGAAATCCTGCTGAGTCCCAGTTTTTCACAATATTTAACGATATCCGACGACCTATGACAAGGATATAATGTACGGATGCAATGCTTATCAATAGATTTTTTTTCCTGGCTCATGATGAACCCGCCTCCTACTGAATAGAAATCCTGGACCAAGTCGGTCCCATCTTCAAAAACGGCCCTGAAAATCATTCCGTTCGGGTGATAATCCAGAGACTTCTGCATATTCAGCACCAGATGATGCCCGTAGATAAAAGGTATTTCTTTTTCACCTCCCAAATCAAGCGTATTCGCACTTTTAATCTTCTTAATTTTCTCATCGATCTTCGTGGTATCAATGGTTTTGAAGTCTTCGCCGTTTAAACCCAGCATTCCGGCAATATCCGTTCCGTGCCCGATTCCCGTTTTGGCCAGTGAACCGAAAAATTCCAGGAAAACCTCCTTTACCTCAGCGATTGAACGCTCTCTTTTTATAATCCTGATAAATGCCGAAGCTGCGTTCCATGGACCCATCGTATGCGAACTGGACGGGCCTATACCTACTTTAATAATCTCAAAAACCGATATTGATTCCATATAGAAAATGCATCATTTTTTCCTAAGCACAAAGATACACGATAAATCGAGATGCAAAAGCCGGAGGTGAAAAATCACGCTCAGGCTTTTTAAAACTATATATGAACAACGATTTTTAACAGGTGAATGGTCAATTCCTTCGGGTCAATTGTCAATTTGGTTCTTTTAATTTACCATTCACTTTTAAATTCACCTGCGCAGCAAAATTCACCATTGACTTGTGTAGCAAAATTCACTTTCAAAGAAACATTCACCATTCACTTTAACACAGCCTTTCCTCATGCTGTGAAATGTCAAGCCCCAGATCTTCAGACTCTTCCGAAACCCTCAGCGTGATAATGCTGTCGGTAATTTTATACAACAACAGGGAACCGAAAAAGGCAAACAGGGAAACAAGAACCAGTGCCATCATGTGGTGGGCAAATACTTCAAACCCACCGTGAAGCAGGCTGGCATTTTCACCATGGGCAAAAATGGCCGTTAAGATCATCCCTACAATACCGCCTACTCCGTGGCAGGCAAAAACATCCAGTGTATCATCAATTTTTTTCAATGCTTTCCAGTTGACCATCAGATTGGAGACGATGGCTGCTACAAATCCGATGAAAAGGCTTTCCGAAACCGAAACAAAACCGCAGGCCGGTGTAATGGCTACCAGACCGACTACCGCACCGATACAGGCTCCCAATGCAGAAACTTTTCTTTTATTGATCCGGTCGAAAAAGATCCAGGTCATCATCGCGGAAGCCGAAGCGATAGTTGTTGTCCCGAAAGCCGTAGCTGCTGTGGCATTGGCACTTAAAGCCGAGCCTGCGTTGAACCCAAACCAGCCGAACCAGAGCATTCCTGTTCCCAGCATGACATACGAAATATTGGACGGATCATGGTGTGGCTTTTTCCGGTTTCCGACAACCATAGCTCCAGCCAATGCCGCAAAACCCGCACTCATGTGGACCACAGTCCCGCCGGCAAAATCTTTCACGCCGAAATATTTATTCAGAAGGCCATCCGGATGCCACACCATGTGGCAAAGCGGGGTATAGATAAAGATGCTGAAAAGCACCATAAATAAAAGGTAAGAGATAAAACGCACACGCTCTGCAAAAGAACCTGTGATCAAAGCCGGTGTGATGACCGCAAACTTCATCTGGAAAAGGGCAAACAGGATAAAAGGAATCGTGGAAGCCATTGCCTTATGCGGCAAAACCCCTACCCTGCTGAAAAACGGATAGCTCAAAGGATTCCCGATGATGCCGTAATGTTCTCCGTTGATCGTAAATCCTATCGAATCTCCGAATGACAGGGAAAACCCGACTACAACCCACAGCATGGAAATCACCCCCAGCGCAATAAAGCTCTGAAGCATGGTGGAAATAACGTTCTTCTTGCCCACCATTCCGCCATAAAAAAAGGAAAGGCCCGGCGTCATCAGCAAAACAAGGCCAGCAGCCGCTAAAATCCAGGCAACATCTGCGCCTACGATTTTGTCTTCACTTAAAAATTCTCCCGTATTCGGAAAATCCACAATGGGGCTCCAGAACAATCCTCCTACTGCAACCAATGCAATAAGGATGAATGAAACGATCCATTTTAAACCTACTGTCATACAATTTATGTTTTACCCCTTCAAAAGTAAGCATAAATTTAAAAAAAACAATATAAAAATAAAAACAACCCCCTTAATTTTAATAAAAATTTAAAATATAATTAAATTTTCAATCCAAAACCCCCTCTAAAATATCGGTAACTTCTCTGAATTTTGTAATTGGAAATAAATGAGTCCCGCCTTTGATAATATAATCGGGTCTGGAATTCCTTATCGGGAATACGATGTCCTTGTCGCCCATAATCTGCACTACTTCCGGATTTTCATCGAATTTCCAGTCAGAGATCTTTTCAATCGACCATTTGAGGTAATACGGATCGCGTACCCTAAAATACTGCAGAACCTTCGGATTCCGCGGATCGAAGAATTTACGGACAACCGAATACATATTGGTGGTTTTCTCGTTGAAAAAAGTAACCGGAAGAATCTTCGGGATCCTGGTAAGCTGGCCGGTCCTGATTAACCGGGATTTTTCCTTATCCGATTTAATACTTCCCAGGATAACAACCTTCTGTGCCGGCTTTAGCTTATTGATTTCCTGCACCATCAATCCTCCGAAAGAATATCCTACGAGATAAAAAGGTTCTGAATCGTTTATTTTCTCGGCCATCCGTTTTACATAGTCAGAAAATTCCTCATAGCGATGAGGAATCAGCCAGTCTATGAAAACCACTTCATGACGTTCGGGAAAACGGATTTTTTCCAGCACCGTAAAATCTGCGCCTAATCCGCTTACGACATATATTTTCATATTACTAAAATAAAAAATTCAAACAAAAAAAAGAGCGGCTTTCTGAAAAACCACTCATTCTTATTAATTAAAGGACCAATGCCTTATTTTTTCTTTTTCACAGGTGTTCTGTTTTCGTTATCCAATACCGCTGTGGAAAGCTTAAACTGGATATCCATTTCATTTTTGATGAAGTAATCCTTCAGGGAAGACTGGTAGAATACTTTGAAATCTCTTCTGTTCAATGAGAATTTTGCAGATTCGATCACTACCGTAAACTGAGTAATGTACACATTTGCCGGGAAAGTGATGGTTTTTCTCACGCCTTTGATCGTTACGTCTCCGTAAACGGTGGAGTTATAGTCGCTGTTTGCCAGAGGAATAATCTTGGTTAAATGAAATTTGGCAAGCGGGAACTTTTTAACGTCGAAAAAGTTGGAGCTTTTAAGATCGTTCGTCAGTTTTACCATATCTTCATCCTGGCTTGAAACGTCTCCTGCCATAATCGACTTCATATCGATTACAAATTCTCCGTCTACCAAAACCGTTTTATCAAAGGTAAACTTTCCGCTTTTCAGTTTTATCGTTCCGGAATGTGTCGTAGGAACCGTTTTTACCACTTTATATCCCCACCATCTGATCTCCGATGAGGTTACCTTTACCACTTTATCTCCTTTCTTCTGCCCGAAAACAAATGACATACTTACGCACATCATCGCAAACAATAGTAATCTTTTCATTCTTTTTTATTTACAATTCAACAAAAATAAAAAAAAGTGTAGAACTTCTACACTTTTAACAATCTTTTTTTGATTAAATTATTTAGCCGTTACCTTTACCAGCAAATCCATATCATCTTTCACAAGAACATCCTGCATGGTAGATTTGTAAGCTACATCAAATTTCTGTCTGTCGATAGAGAATTTATTAGACATCAAACTTACGGTTCCGTTTGCATAAGTAATCTTTGCAGGGAAGGAAATCGCGTTGGTTTTTCCTTTTACGGTAAGGTTACCGGTTACCAAAGAATTGTAAACCTTGTCGTTGTTTTTCTTTACACCGGTGATTTTGAAGGTTGCCGTAGGATATTTCTCAACCTCGAAGAAGTCTCCGTTTTTCAGGTGACCGTTCAGTTTCTGCTGATATTCCCCGGAAAGGTCTGTTGCATTGATAGAAGTCATATCCAATACAAAAGTTCCGCCTACCAACTGGTTTCCTTTCATCACCAGGTCTCCGGATTTTACTTTCACGGTTCCGTTGTGAGAACTGGCCTCAGATTTTGCGATTTTGTATCCCCACCACTGTACATCGGAGCTAACTACTTTTTTTGCCTGTCCGAATGCAAGACCACTTGCCAATACGGCTAATAAAAATATTTTTTTCATTATAAAAGTTATTTTACTTGTTCTTTATTTACTGATGCAAATGTAGCTAACTGTAATGACAGATCACGTTGATGTACATCAATAAATACAATTATTTTCAAGAAAAATATCATTCATAAAAAAGCTCCGAATTTCTTCGGAGCCTGATTTGTATTTATTCCTGATAATAAGCGGTGTAGAGTGCTGCACCGTTTAATGCCGTATTTTCGTTTTTGTTTAGATAAATAGGGATGTTTTTCAACATCTCCTCCATCTTGTCACTGATTTTATATTTTTCGTAGAATTTATCTTTGTTGATATAAGCAGCGATGGCCTGCGGAATATCTCCTGAAATCAGCAATCCTCCCGTTGCCTTTAATTTAAGTGTTAAGTTATTAGCTTCTCTTGCCAGGAACTCAATAAAGGTATCAAGAGCGATTTTGCAGATCAGGACGTCTTCTTCTACAGCCGCTTTGTATAATTCTTCAACAAAATTACCGTTGGAAAGTCGCTCAGAAAGCCATTCCGGTTCAGGATGCCTCTTCACATCTCTTAGGAATCGGTAAATATTGAATAATCCGCCTTTCGACAGTACATTTTCCCAGCTTACAATACCATATAGATTATTCAGGAACTGATAAAACTCTACCTCCACATTGGTTCGCGGTGAAAATTCGGAGTGCCCACCCTCTGTCGCGAATGGACGCAGGTATTTTCCGTCAAAGAAGTATCCTGCTTCTCCAAGCCCGTTCCCCGGCGCTAAAATGGCCATATTTCCTTTTTCAAAATATCCGCTGGTATAGATCGGATCCAGGTCGCTGTCTTCCAAAAGTCCCATTCCGTATGCAGAAGACTCCTGGTCGTTCAGCATATCCACCCTTTCGAAATCGAAATCTTTTTTGAAATCTTCGACATCCAGGTTCCATCCCAGCCTTTCCGGTGAGCTTTTCCCATACAGTACAGGTCCGGGAACTGCTATTCCAAGCCTTTTTACATTCTCCAGCCCGTTATCCTGCATGAATTTCTTCAGGATATCCGTGAAAGAAGCAAATTCCTTGGTAGGGTAATTATTCTGGATTTTAACCTCCAGACCGCCGCTGGCGGAAACAAAATAGCCTAATGTTGTAATATCTTCGCGTAGGTTTGCACTGATGATCGAAATGTTATCATTGCTGCCGTTCTTTACTCCTGGTAAATAGAGTGGAAATTTTGGATTCAAAATCATAACCTCAAATTTTATCAAATATAATAATAACTTTCGTAAATTTTCGTTAGAAATAAAAAACCTTTTCAAAATTTCGAAAAGGTTTGGTTAATAATTGCTTATATAAAAATCTAACTATTTCTGATTATTTTCCCAAAGGAATATTGTAGGAAAATCCTGCACCGATGTTGCCCACATTGTAGTCCTGATTCGGCAAATCGCCGTTGCTTCCTACAAATACTTTCTGGTATTGTACAAAGAAATTCCAGTCCTGGTTGTGGTATCCTATTTCAGGTTTCAGGTAGAATCCACCATTTGGTCTGTCCAATCCTGCATTGGAAGCCACTTTATTATCCCCTACTAAAATTCCATATCCTAAATCGGTCCCGAAATAAAATCCGGTCTGTTTCGGATAAATTCTGATGAGGGCTGCTACCGGAACCACACCTACGTCGTTATTGGTATAACCGTTGTTGTCTTTTCCAAAATAGTGGGTATATCCTGTTGCAACACCCAGCCCGAATCCAGGAGTGATCAGGTTCTGATAAGCTACGTCCACCCCTACGGCCATTGAAGTATTATCGGAAGGAACTGCTAAACCAACATTTGCTCCTACCTTTATCATATTATTCATCTGGGCACTTTGTGCGCTCAATGCTCCTGCAGTCATTATTCCGGCAAATAAAATTGCTTGTTTAAACATTTTCATAACGATGTTATTTTAAATTTTACTAAGCTGGAAGATGTAAAAATCGTGCCAAGGAAAGGCTTTCATCACACTTTAGCGCCATTCAGAAATACAAACTAATGAATTTCAGCGAATTATTTTAAATAAAAATTAAATAAGTGTTTAATAAAAATTAAAACAACCTACAAGAAACGCTAAGTATTGATCAGGTTATCGGATGGAAAAAGGGAAGGTAACCATAGATCTCAATTTTTTATAAAGCATATTATCTACAAATTCATAAAAATGATCGATTAAATCGAAACAGTTTCAAGATTAACAATTCTTAACCATTATTAATTTTAACCTTGAAGAAGCATGCCTATCCAAAGATAAACAAATCTTGTATGGATGCTCCCTCATTACTAAACAACAAACACCTGATGTGGCGTGCAGGTTTCGGACCGGGAATAGCCCAATTCGGGGATCTCGCAAAAAAAGATACGAAAGCCTTGCTGAATGATCTTTTTCATGAAGAAACATTTCAGTACATTAATTATGAAACGCCTGACCTTCCTGAAACCGACGACCCCATGATGACCAGTGCCAATTCAATGAATACAATGACTGCAGCCTCTCCTGCCGAAAAGAAAAAAGAGATGCAGAAGATCTACCGCCAGCAGGTTGAAGAGTTGAATCTTAATTTCCTGAGCAAGATGGTGACCAGCAGGGAGCAGATGCGGGAAAAAATGGCTTTTTTCTGGCATGGGCATTTCGCCTCAAGGGTTCAGAATCCGAAATTCAACCGGCAAATCCTGAATGTAATCCGTAAAAATGCGCTGGGAAATTTCAAAGATTTATTATTTGAAGTAAGCCAGACCCCGGCCATGCTGAATTTCCTGAACAACCAGCAGAATAAAAAAGACCACCCCAATGAAAATTTTGCCCGCGAAGTGATGGAGCTTTTCACCATGGGCCGCGGAAATTACACCGAAAAAGATATTCGGGAAGCCGCCCGTGCCTTTACCGGCTGGAGCTATGACAAACAGGGAAATTTTGCCGAAAAAGTAAAAGTCCACGACGAAGGAAGCAAAACCTTTTTAGGAAACACGGGAAATTTTACGGGTGCCGATGTCTTAAATATGATTCTTGAGCAGAAAACCACGGCTAGATTCATTACTGCCAAAATTTACAGGTTCTTTGTGAATGAAAATGTGGATAATGCGATTGTAAGCGACCTGAGCGAAGGCTTCTATCAGTCCGGCTATAACATCAAAAAGCTGATGAAAACTATTTTTTCGAGTTCATGGTTTTACGACAAAAAAAATATCGGCACCAGAATCAAGTCGCCGATTGAGCTGATGGCAGGAATGATGCGGGCACTTCCGATGAATATCCGGAATCCGGAAAACCTGATCGTTTACCAAAAGCTGCTGGGCCAAATGCTGCTGTATCCGCCAAATGTGGCAGGATGGCCGAACGGAAAATCCTGGATCGACAGTTCTACCTTAATGCTGAGACTGCAGATCCCGCAGATCTGGTCAGGCCTGCGACCCCTGGATTACCATCCGAAAGAAGATGATGACCTGGATATGGGACTGAAAAATAATCCCAATGCTTTGGCCAAAAGCTTCAAAAACCCGAATATCACCATCGACTGGTCCCGGGTAGAGCAGGTTTTCAGCGGAAAGAATCCGGAAGATTACCTCATTCAGAACGGCAGGTCGCTCGATCTGGCTTCTGTAAAAAACTTCTCGGACCATTCGGTGAAAATGAATATCATCAACCTGATGTCCACTCCGGAATACCAACTAATGTAAACCGGTACATTTAACATTTTCACATTCATCTTTTTCACCTTAAACCTGATTTGTATGTTGATCAAAAGAAGAGAATTCCTTAAAATAAGCTCGCTGGCAGCAGCGTCATTCATGATGCCGAATTTCCTGAAAGCCATTACCTTCGACGACGCACTGGAACCTAACCAGAAAATCCTGGTGGTCCTGCAGTTTACCGGCGGAAACGACGGCCTCAATACCATCATTCCCTCCCGGAACGACATTTACTTCCGCGAAAGGAAAAAAATTGCCATCCAAGACTCTTTGCCCTTAACGGATGAAGCGGGGATCAATCCTGCCCTCTCCTATTTTAAAGAACTCTACGATAAAGGTGAACTCTCGGTAATGAATAACGTCGGTTACCCGAATCCCGACAAATCCCACTTCCGGAGCATGGACATCTGGCATTCCGCAAGCAAAAGCAATGAATACCTTGAAACCGGATGGCTGGGAAGATACCTTGATGAAGAATGCTACCGCTGCGAACATCCTACCCAGGCCCTTGAGGTAGACGATATGCTGAGCCTGGCGCTGAAAGGAGAAAACAATAAAGCATTCGCTTTCAAAGATCCGAAAAGGCTGTACCAGACCAGTCAGGAAAAATACTTCAAATCGCTGTACGATCATCATCACGATGACGAAACGGTATCCTATCTTTATCAAACCTTAGGTTCCACCATTAGCAATGCCGGGTATATTTTCGAGAAAAGCCAGGCCAAAAAGACCACCCAGGAATATCCGAACTCCCAACTTGGAAAAGATTTCAAAACCGTAGCTTCGCTGATTAAATCGGACATCAACACCCAGGTGTATTATCTGTCGGTCGGCAGTTTTGATACCCACGTCAACCAGAACGAAAGGCAACAGAAACTGTTTTCGGACATCAATGAAGCCGTAAAATCTTTCGTGGCCGATATGAAAAGCAACGGGCTTTTCGAGAATATCCTGCTGATGACGTTTTCGGAATTCGGGCGCCGAGTGGCCCAAAATGCCAGTGACGGAACCGATCACGGAACGGCCAACCAGATGTTCTTCATCAGCGGAGGCCTGAAAAGAAAGGGTGTTTTAAACGCATTGCCCGATCTGCAAAACCTCAACGAAGGCGATCTTATTTATTCTGAAGATTTCAGGAAAGTGTATGCCACTATTCTTAAAAACTGGCTGAAAGCGGATTCGTCTAAAGTACTGGGCTGGAAAAACGGAATCTATGACTTTGTGTAAGTCAATATAAGACAAAAGAGGCTTTCGATCAGGAAAGCCTCTTTACTATAATTTTAAATAAAACTAATTCAGATTAATGTATGGATGCAGGCAGTTTTTTCGGTTCTTTCGGCTGACTTTTCTGGTCAATTTTTTCCGATATTTTTTTAACGATAAACTCAATAACCAAAGGTGCTACCATCGCCACCACTGCTTTTAATATTCTAGATTTCATACTATTTATTTTATAATAAGCTAGCAATACAATTTCTGAGCCATTATGGATCGTTACTGACTTAGTTTTCTTTTTAAAAGTTGCATGCTAAAACTAATCTTCATCTGCAACAACAAGGTTTTCATAGTTTTTTGCGGCGGCTTTAAATTTTTCTTCAAGCCGCAACCTTAGCTTTCTTGGTTTGTAAACGGTCAGGCATTCCCCGAAACCCAATAGAAGGCGTTCCAGCTCAAAATTCAGTTGAACACAGATTTTAAAAACGGTACCTTCATCGGTTTCACTTACGATTTCCTGGCTGCTGTGGAACGGTTTGGTCTTCACGTAAGGCGCATTGGAAGAATCCACAAAGAAGACAACATTCCTCGGCGCCATTGTGGGAGAGACACTTACTCCGACGATATCTTTGAAATATTCGTCGCCGTCCAGATTCAGATCGATATATTCTGTTTTTTCCTCCGGCTGAATATTCTCCATCCTGTCCAGGGCCAGATTGTACTCTTTTCCTTTGGAAAGGCAGATCAGGAACCAGCGGTTGTTAAACTCCTTCAGCAGCTGCGGGTGAACCACATAAGAATCCGATTCCCTGGCTTTAAAACTTTTATAATTGATCTTCAGCACTTTTTTGTGAAGGATGGCATCGTACAGCACATCAATATATTCCAGTCCTTTCAGCTGCTCATTTTTATCAAGATGGATAATCGATTTCTGATTCGTCGAGTGGATGGAATCTTCCAGCTTCTGGATGACCCCGTTCATTTCCCTGAACATCGAAAAGTCCTTGAATTGTTTCAGGATCTGTATTGCGTTGTTCATCGCTTTCAGGTCGCTTTCATTTACCGAAATATTGTGGATGCTGTAATCGGGATCGCTGTAGCGGTAGTATTTCCGGTCGTACACTTCGATCGGGGCTTCGTAACCGAACTTCTCACTCCGCATGTTCTGCAGGTCGAGCTGTACGGTCCGTCTGCTGACGAAAGATTCCTTTCCCTCAAATTCAAAAAGGGCTTCGGAACACTCGTCGATCAGGTCTTCCAGCGTATATTTCCGGTATTTGTTTTTCAGGCATTTGTCCAGCGTTTTGTAGCGGATCAGGGCGTTTTTATTCGATGACATGGTTTCAATTTTTAAGATTTGGGCGTGTCCCGGAAGCCTTGACAACAGCCAGCGCTTTTCCGAGCCGGGCTGCTTCAGGCTCCACTTCGTTGCGGTTCCGGGGGGGGGGAAAA
>NZ_JBHGAQ010000012.1:142762-160339 GCF_042610505.1 Chryseobacterium sp. sg2396
CGCCGGAACCCCTCCCTTTGGTCGGGCCATGCACATCCCTCACGCGGGGTGTAGTAAAAAGAGACATTCCTCCAAACCTCATAGGTTTTGAAAACCTATGAGGTTTAACTCAACAATCCTATTTAAGATTAAACAACTTATCTTCTCTCCAGGGCTTTTCCTTCAAAAGAAATTCCTTCCCAACCGGTCTGCATAAAGTTCCGGATATTCTGGTGATCGGTTCCTTCCGGATTTTTCAGCACGTCTTCCCGGTAAAACTCCCCGAAAAGGTTCAGGGTTTCCTGTTTGGAAAGATCATTTAACTGCGCAAAACTGAAAACTTTGCACGAACCGTTATTCTGCCCGGCTTCATTCACCGTATTCCCGTTGGTAAATTTCGTCAGTGTGAAATCGTAATGTTCATCAATAAAAGCAATAACATCTTTGAACTGAATGTCTTCCGCTGATTTTTCTAAGTTTTCAAATAACATTGTTTATAATTTTTTCAAAAATAATTAAAAAAAACAGATCTGCGCAAAAAGATTGCATACTTGCACCGTTACTTTGCATCAACAAAATGAAAGAACTCATGGAATTTAACGGAAATAACTTAATCGAATTAGGATACCGACCGGCAAAATGGTTTAAAGAAGCCATTGAATTCATTAACGAAAATAATCTGGATCAGGACCAGATCAAAACATATCTGGAACAGTTTCGGCAACCCGAACTGATTCCACTCCACGAAACAGCAAAGGACTTCATAATTAACATCAAAGCAGAGCACGAAAGCGAGAACGACAATGTGGAAAAGGTGATCAACACCATGAAAGTGCTGATGAAAACCCCGACCCTGATCGAAGGAGCCATTATGCCGGATGCCTGTCCTACAGGCCCTGTGGGAAATATTCCGGTAGGAGGTGTCGTGGTTGCGAAAAATGCCATTCACCCGGGATTCCATAGTGCGGATATCTGCTGTTCGGTGATGCTGACGGATTTTGGAAAAGCCGACCCTAAGACCGTACTGGATGCCGCCCATTCGGTGACGCATTTCGGGTACGGAGGAAGGCCAAGAGGAGAACAGATGCCGATGTCACAGGAGCTGATGGATGCCTTTAGGGAAAACGACTTCCTGAATGACGAAAAACTGATCAGCATTGCCCGTTCGCATATGGGAACCCAGGGCGACGGAAACCATTTCCTGTTCGTGGGGATCTCCAGAAACACAGGGAACACGATGCTGGTGACCCACCACGGATCAAGAGCACCGGGCGCGGCGCTGTACGATAAAGGAATGAAGGTGGCCAACCGGTTCAGGATGGAGATTTCCCCGGAAACCCTTAGGGAAAACGCCTGGATCCCGTATGATACCGAAGAAGGAAAATCATACTGGGAAGCCCTGCAATTGATAAGAGCCTGGACCAAAGAAAACCATACTTCCATTCACGATGCCGTTTTACATAAAATGGAAATTGAAAAAGAAGACCGGTACTGGAACGAACATAATTTCGTCTTCAAAGACGGCGATCTGTTCTACCACGCGAAAGGAGCCACTCCACTGGACGATAAGTTCCTGCCGGATATTACAGGACCAAGGCTGATTCCTTTAAACATGTCAGAACCCGTTCTGATCGTGAAAGGGAACACCAACGAAAGAAACCTCGGTTTTGCACCGCACGGAGCCGGAAGAAATTTCAGCAGGACGCAGCATAAAAAATCACTGGCCCATAAAACCATTGAGGAAGTATTTGCCGAGGAAACCAAGGGACTGGATGTTCGTTTCTTTACCAACGAAATCGATATTTCCGAGCTGCCGACCGCCTATAAAAGCGCAAAGAACGTGAGGGCACAGATCGAAGAATACGGGTTGTGTGAAGTCCTGGATGAAGTGATGCCGTACGGATGTATCATGGCGGGGGATGTGCAGAAGAACGCGCCGTGGAAGAGAAAGAAGAAGTTCAGAAAAAGTTGATTTTTCTTTTGTCTTGAAATCGAAGATTCGACATCGTCAAACAAAAGAAACAAAAATTCAAGACCTGGAAACTTCCGCTAAAAATTAAAACTTCATCCTAAAATTCCCAAAACTTGCGCGAGTTCAAGAGGCATTCTTCGGTTCAAAATTATAGTCGCGCTTCGAACAGTGGGAATTTTTTAACGGATAAAATTTTAATTTTTTAAACGCTCCATTTTCCGAAGTAGAATGATTTATAAGAACCAAAATTAATGAAATTTCATTATAAAATTCTTGCGTTTGAAACTCAAAGATGAGACACATATTTTTATTTAATTAAAACATAAACTAATAACCTAGCCTTGCAGATGTGAAAGTCTGCAGGGCTCATGAAAACTTTTTATACGGCAGGGGCAGTAGCTCAGATGGTAGAGCAACAGATTACTTTCCGCCATTGGCAAATAAAGTTCCTGTAAATTACGAGTGTGTGTCGCAGGTTCGAGCCCTGCCTGTCCCTCAAAAAAAATTATGGCACAGAAAGTTCCTATATATTTAGACCTTACTTTCCGCCTTTTATAAAGATGTAAAGCAAAAGGAGTTTCTATGATTTTTGGAAAATTACTCCCCGCTTTTTACAAACTACAGGTAAAAGGAGTTCCTATATTATTCACTTAAAGAAAACTTACTCCTCACCTATTAATAAAACAAAACCATGAAAACACTACAATTATTCAATGCCGTTTTGGCGAAGGAGTCTCCTGCAGAAGCTTTTATTTCAGACGATGGTTTTATCATTGAACCTAACGCTTTATGGGCAAAGAATCAAATTCTTTCTTATTATGCCAGGGAAAAGCTGAACGGAAACGATTTAAACAAAACCTTTCATAAATCCTGGCAGAAGATCAAAGAGAGCACCAGAGCACAATTGCTTTTGGAGCAGGTATACCATTATATTTCTACCTACGGAAGTGATTTCAGGGGGGAGATTTTTATTCCGAATGAAGTCCTGAATGTGCCGGATCTGAAGCTGACTTTCAAAGTTATTAAAGCCTATACGGAAAAGGAAATGACTGAAAAATGTCTTTCCCTTCTAAGTTCAGGCATCGCCCTGAAAGAAGAAACCATTGATGATGTGCTCTCCGTTTTACATAACGATCTGCATTACGATTTTACCGGAAAAGAAAACATCCGGAACAAAGAAGCCATCATTAAAATTGCCGACCGTTACGACATTTTCCCTGAAAATCCCGTTGAGTTTTTCCGGTATGTGGTCTATAAAACGACCAGGGAAACATTACTGATAAAAAATGATGATCTGATCAACAGGATCATACAGAGTAAATTCAATCCGACCTGGCTTTTTGAAAGTTTCGGACTGGAAAAGCTGGCTCAGATTTTCAACCGCTTCAAGCCTCTGTTCCTGGCTTATAAAAACAGGGCTCCGAAAACGATTAACAGAATTTCAAAGCTGTCCAAAGTCCATCATCAGCCGTTGGTTTCCAACCCGTTGAATAATGCCACGAATATGCTGCTGGAAAACAGCGACCTGCACTGGATGGAAAATGCAACGCCGTTTGCCTTGTTTAAGGCTTTATCCGCATGTTATGCAAGGATGTACGGCCAGAATACTTTTGTGTACAGAGTCCGGAACGGTAAATCATGGACGAAGCAGTCGACAGGAACTTCAGTAAATGAATTGAACTACGGTTTTATTTTAACCTATTTAAAATCAAAGTATAATTTTTCCGGAAAGAAGTTCTATTTCCCCGAAAATGTGGAATTTGGCCTCCCGACTTCCGAAAAGATGTTCGTAGGGAATATTCCGACAGGAACCAGATTCTTCGGAGAAAGACTGGCCGTCGGAATTTACTGGAAAAATGCCTGGGGCGCCTTTGATCTCGACCTTTCCGGACTGAATATCGCCGGAAAGATCGGTTGGAATGCCGCCTATAATCAGAATGAAGGCCAGCTGATGTACTCCGGGGATATCACCAATGCCCCTGATGGAGCCGTGGAATACCTTTACGCCAACCGCGGACTGGCCGCACCGACTTTGGTCATGAGCAATGTTTTCAACGGTAACAGCGACTGCGGATACAAGATCATCATCGGAAAAGGCGATGCGGTTTCCTACGATTATATGATGAATCCGAACAATCTCTTTGCGGAAGCCAGATGCCAGTCGGTTCAGAAGCAGACCATTGTAGGGATGCTGTTGCCCAAAAATGAAAAACAATGCTTTGTACTGCTGAATTTCGGTGCCGGACACTCGCATGTTTCCGGAAATACGGAAGTTTCGGTGATGGCCACTAATGCGCTGTACCAGCAATGGTACGAGCCGCTTTCCTTTAATCATCTGATTCAGGAGCTGGGTGCGGAAATTGTTCCTCATCGGGAAGAAGCCGATTTTGATTTTTCTCTGGATAAGCTGGAAAAAGACAGCTTCACGGGAATTTTCAAATGATCAGTTTATATAAGATTTATATAAGAATGGTGAAGATATAACGCAATCTGCGCCATCTGAAAATCTGCGTGAGGCTTTTTTAAGGCAAAGATTTTGTTTAAAAACCTGCATATTTAAAGTGAGCAAAGAATGAATCAGCAGGCTGATTTGATAAAGTGCATGTTCAAGCTTCGCGCAGCAAATTTATTTGCCTTTGCTTTTAAAAACTTTCCACAAAGAAAATCTGCGCCATCTGCAAAGTCCGCGTGGGAATTTTTTAATACAAAGATTTTATTCTAAACCGGCATATCACAAAAGAAAAAACTGAGGCTGTCTAATTTTTTAGACAGCCTCTCAAATATTTACAGGTTACTTTGTTCTCTATTTTTCGGTATTTTATTTGGGTGTACTGGTATTCATGGTTCCGCTGGTATTTAAGGTACCCGTGGTTCCATACTTTACTGTATTGTTGGTTCCGGTTTTTAATACTCCGTTACCCGTATTCAATGTACCGGTAGTGCCATTATTCAGCATACCGTTATTATTCATCGTTCCGGTGGCTCCGTTATTAAGGGTACTGTTGGTGTTTAAAGTCCCGTTGGTTCCTGTGTTCAGGGTACCGGAGCCGGTATTGAGGGAACTGTTTGTTTTAATAGTTCCTGTAGTTCCGTTATTCAGGAGGCCGTTGCCATTCAACGTGTTGTTGGTACCGTTATTCATAATTCCGGTACCGCTGTTCATCGTTCCGATATTTGTTCTGGTCGTGGTGGTTGTCGTCGTCTGTGCAGACACCGTGACAAAACCGCCTATTACGAATGCTGCTGCAATTAAATTTTTCATACTTTTTTATTTTAGATTGGTGATGGTATAGGATATACAATTATCGTACAAAATCTTCAGATGCCACGAATCTTTTATCCTGATTGATAAGTAATTAGTCGAAACCACTTTAAAAGGCTGGAAGTTGGAAGCCATGTACCGGAAGTTTTTCCTGTTAAAATAACGACTGACTGTTTTAATAGCAAATCATAAGATTAAGCCCAATAAGTAATTTGATCCGGGATTTTATTTTATATTTACTTTTCATTTATGCCTTAAGCAAAGTGAGCGTTTACAGGTTTTTAATCCTATCGAGGCTGCCATTTCAGCTTTTGTATTCTCTTATTCAGGTAATCATATTTATTTAATTAGTAAAAAGTTATGATTATTCTGATATTATCTGCTCATCCGAAAATGACTGATAGAAAATTTTTCAAAACAACGATTATTCTTTGAATGGTGATATTTTATTTACTAAATTTATCATGCTGAAATCAGTGTTACAACAAATCCAATCATGAATGAAAATATTTTGCTCTACCAGGTAAAGCCCGGAGATACCCTCGACAAAATCGGAGGTACCATCGGAATGACGGGAAATCAGCTGAAGGATTTCCACAATGCCCATTGTGGGAAAATGGAGAGATTGTGGTTCGATAATCTGGTTGGTATAAAGCAAATTATCATTCCGAAAGAATACAAAAGCCCGGAACAACTGAAAAGGGAAGCCGACAAAGACCTTCCTCCACTCCACCTCACTGAAGATTTCTATGCAGACCGTTATTTTGTGAAAGAAACTTTTTCGGGTCTTTCCGGAAACGATCTTGAAATTGATTATCAAGTGGATATCGGTTTGAAAAAAATTCAGGAAACCGGTATTGCAGATTATATTGCAGAAGTACGATGTTATGATTTCAAAAAAAACGGAACAGTTCCTGATGATAAAATGAGCGAGATCTCTTTGGCCTGTATGGAAAGTATCTCTCCTATCTTTTTCACTATTACTTTTGCGGGAAAACTCTCCGGGATCTTTGAATTTGAAAAGCTGAAACAGAGATTTCAGGAAAAACGACCTGACTTGGAAAACTTTTTTATCGGCGAGGTTTATAAGGCTTACCTTGACAAATTCCAGGCAAATCTGGGAAATCGGGAGTATATCCTGAAACAGTTTTCCTCTACCCTCCTCTATCAGTTGATTTTTCCGAAGATGGAATGGTTTCATAAAACCGGTAACTGGCCGGAAGATTTCTGTTTTGTTCAGAATTCTTTTCCGGTAAAATGCAGAATGAATGCGGAATATCATCATGCGGAACCTGAAACAGCAGAAACTCTGCTCAGAGGTTATATTGAAGAACCTCTCAGTATACAGGAAATATTGCGCGGGGTACGGTTCACCGAAGAACCAGAAGAACCGGCAGACGGTGAAATAGAATTCCGTTACCGCACCGATAAGAAAACAAAAAAAATGCTTCAGGCAGAGGCTTTCGTTATTTTAAACAGTGAGGATGAACTCTACCGGAAACAAACAATAAAACTGATCTCCAATGAAAAAATATCCTGATGAAAATAATAAATCCGGAAAAGACCCGGCTGTTTTTCAATCCGGTTTTTCAACATTCCTGAATGATCATGACCTCGTTGACGGTGATATGAATGGTTTTGATGAAGAGGTCAATGAAGAACCTGATGCTGGGGATGAAGAAAAAACGGAACCGACTGAGAAAACTGATGACCCAAAAGAGGAAAATAAAAAGACTGAAAGCAGTTCCAATGAACACGACGGGAAATACCTTGTAGTCCAGAAAGGAACGGCCTGCTGCGACAAAGGCTCCAAGTTCCCGAACTTTAAAGTGACCAGTCATCAAAAACACTATTGGAATGATGAGAACGGCGAACATGATTATCTCGCGGTAACGGAAGACGATCTCACCTTTAATCCTGCAACTACGCCCTTTGGCACCTGCAGTATAAAAAACGGTAATCCATGCGCTTACTCCCCTGCCGGAAAATGGACAAAAACATACGAAAAAGTAAAGGTGATGGGCAAAAGCGCCGTGACCGAACGTTCCGAACTGATGTGCACAACAGGCGGGAAGATTACGGTGATGAAACACGGACAGCAGAGTGAAGCCGGAAAAAGCCATGTGAACAACGCGGATTCCAGGGAACAGCAGACGTATAATCCCGTGATGGATTTTGAAGAATTTAAGGAAGAAATGAATGAGTCGGATCAATTGTATTACGAATAAATATGGGAACGATTACAGGTAATCAAAATCCAATAGTCGGAGAGACTAATTCTTATGCGATCAATCTTTTTGGTGCTATCCCTTTCGTCAGTACCGCCGGCAGCTATGAATGGTATCTTTTTAAAAAACAGAAAAGAGGCAGCTGGATCGATATTACAAAAAACGGTATTCCGAAAAAAGGAAACAATGTAGATTATAAGTTCTTTGAACCTGTGGCCGGAGATCTGTTCGAGATACGGGTTTTTGAGGTTGTACAGGGACTTTTACCTAGTGTGGAACCATCAAAAAAGCTATTCGGCAAACTGGAAGTAACGCCTACCACCAATAAAAACGCACAGATCGACAAAGTTATTCTCTTCAACAGAGGAAAGAAAGATGTCAACAAGGCAAGCTACAGGGATACGCTGGTGGCTCAGGCTTTTTGCACAGGCTTATTCGGTAAGGAGATCGAATTCCAGCTTTGGGAAGATGATGCTCCCGGTAAAGGACATGATGCAGCGGTTAATAAAAATAATAAAATTCCGCATACCTTTAAAGCAATTGTCAATGAAAAAGGCATTGCAGAAGTAAAAATATCCTTAAGCGCAGATGAAAAGATTATGCGCCAGATCGCCGACAAATTCCTGATGAGGGGTGACAGGGACGAAGGGGCCAACCACGAGTATTATATCACGGCAACCTATCTTGGGAAAGGTGAGAAAGCAAGCCATGTAAATGTATTGGTGGCTAATCCTGATTATAAACCCAGACCAAAAACAGATTCCCCGAAATTCCCGGCTACTCCTATCGACCAAGCACCGAAACAACCCGATGCGAAAGGAAAAATACTGGATGCCTATTTTGCAGATGCCAGCGGCGGCAAATTAGCCAGAGTTCAGGTCGGAAAGAAAGTCCAGGTGAAAATCAAGACGAGCGGAATGGTGGGCAAACATATCCAGTACAAAGTTTGGGAATATGATCTGGGCAGTAATGACCTTATATACGAAAGTGGAAAAATTAAAGTCGTAAGCGATCTTATTCTTACCGGCGGCTTTACCATCAGTCAGAGAATATTCAGCAAAGGAATAGATTTCGGGAGTATGGATTCCGACTCCGGAAAGCAGAATTATTTCCTTGAGGTAATCCCTATTGATATCTCTGCTGAATCTCAAAAATTCGGTGTCAGTTCGGATGGACTGATGGAGGTGGAAAATGTAAAGAGCCCGACGATAGTTAATGCTACACCTAAGAAGAATGATAAAAAAACCGATTGCTGTATAATAGATGAAGAATTTTTCCTTAAAAATTACGAGTTAGAATTTCCTAAAAAAAATAAACAGGGAAAATTAATCCCTCTCTCAAATTCTGTTAAAAATAGTCTCCGAAGAATGTTCAGAAGCATTTCCGAATATTATTCTAATGAGAAAAGATGCTGCAATAAATATCATATTGCCTATCTATTAGCTACTGCTAAACTGGAAACCGGGCATACATTTGACCCTGTGGAAGAAGCAAACTGGCTAAGCGCAAATGTCAGAAAAAAATATTTTCAGGAAATGTACGATCCTGTTTTAGGTAAAAATGACAAACGTAAAAAGATGGCTAAAGATAATGAAAATACCAAAGAGGGTGACGGTGAAAAATACTATGGGCGAGGCTATGTACAGCTTACGTGGAAAAAAAATTACCGAAAAATGCAGGAGAAATTTGGTGTAAATCTTGTTGATAACAGAGAAAATGCTCTTAATCACGAATTAGCAGTGAAGATTATGATTTATGGTAGTGAGAAAGGTATTTTCACAGGAAAAAAACTTTCCGATTATATTACCAATAACAGTAAGGACTATTATAATGCAAGAAGGGTTATTAATGGTGTAGATCAGGCCTCAAAAATACAGGGATATGCTGAAAAAATAGAAAAATGCCTCAAAGTCAAAGAATGCAACTGTAAGGAAAACTCTAGTACATCAAAACCACAAACCAAGGAAAAATACAATATTGAGTCTGCTGTAGATTACATAAATAAAAATGCCTTGCCCAAATCAGAAGGTGCCTGTGCAAAATACGTCAGAAAAGCGATAAATGCAGGAGGAATAAAGAATATTTTCGGACACGCTACAGAATATTACGATACGGATAAATTGGTAAAATACGGATTCACTAAGGTGGGCACCGATATAAATTCAATAACTCTAAAAAAAGGAGATATTGTAGCTTTCGGTTCTGTGAAAGGACATCCTTATGGCCATGTTGCTATGTGGAACGGCACACAATGGGTTTCTGATTTTAAACAGAAATCATTTTGGGTTGCAAACCAATATTCAATAGATAAAAAATATGCTATATACCGCTGGAACAATTAATTATAAAAGCAAAACTATATGAAAATAATATCATTTTTAATTATCTCTTTTTTCTTTATCCATTGTAAACAGGAAACGAAAAATCCGTATTTAATAACAAGTATGGTACAGAAAAATACACATTCTGAAGAAGCTATTAAGATGCTCAAGGATTTTTACCTTAATTTTTACAGTTCAGACGAACCTCTTGATAAAAAAAAATCAATGAAAGATTTTGTTTCAAGCAGGGTTTTAAAAAGAATTGACAGTTTAACTAAAAATCCAGAAAATTTAATTATTGATTATGACCCTTTCATAAAAGGGCAAGATTATAATGGCGAGAGCATCAAAAAATCCTTGGAAATAAAACCTTTAAAAAACAATGATGAGTATAGAGTAAGTTTTTTACAGTTTGGTGAGAAAGATGAAGCAAAAACAAATATTGATGTTTTAGTAAAAAAAGATAATTCAGGAAAATTTCTGATCTACAGCATAATAAATGATGAGCATTTAAATTTTAAATAAGTACTTATGACAAAACATTTTTTATTAACATTAATATTCAGCTTTTTTATAAGTTCGTGTGCAAAGCCATCAGAACACCAGGAACAAGTCAACGACCGTATTGATCATAAGTCCATAAGCAAGACTCAAAATTCTGACAAGAATGATCAGACGCCTAACGTAACAATCGAAGGTGATGATTTAATAGTGGTCTATAAAAATAAAAAAACCGTTTATAAGAATCTTATCGTCAATGAGATGTCTGTTTCTACAGAGCTTATTCAAAATAATGACCGCGGTTTTTCACTATTCTATGACCAAAATGCTTCTTCAACAAAGATCAAAGAAAAATATGATTTTATCTATTCGGATACAGGAATTTTTTTAGTAGATAAAGAAATCATAAAATTCGGACAGGATGGATTGATGATGACCAGATTATACCTTGATAACTTCAACCTGTTAAATAAAACCTATGAAGAGCTACAGTCATTAGGGGCAGAACTTCCGGATCA
This sequence comes from Chryseobacterium sp. sg2396, assembly GCF_042610505.1. Lineage (NCBI taxonomy): Bacteria > Pseudomonadati > Bacteroidota > Flavobacteriia > Flavobacteriales > Weeksellaceae > Chryseobacterium > Chryseobacterium sp. sg2396. The sequence continues at coordinate 153,544 of NZ_JBHGAQ010000012.1, forward strand.
CTTTGAGCAGGACGGTTCATCATTGTCCATTTACGATTCTAAAAATATACCTTTTGCGACAAAAAATTTCCGATATTCTGCAGAGGATCTCTTTATCAGTTATCCTGATTTAAAAAACGGTAATCTCAGGATCAGTAATGTAGAATCAGCGAACAATCAGGCTTTCAATCTGGAAAAAATTGGCGCGAATCAACAATCAAAAATTCTGCTGGAACAAATCATTCGTCAATTTCCGGAACGGATTGTTGCTTATCTTAATCTGGCAGATGTGCTCTGGAAAATTCAGGATCACGATCAGGCGAAAATACATTACGCAAAATATTTGTCATTAATGAAATCCCAGAATAAAAATCTATCAAAAGTACCGCAACGGGTTTATGATCGGATCAAGTAAAAAGACACACTGTCTTTGGAAACAAATTGCACGAATTCTTACGGATGATGATATGCTGTTAACACATCAGTAACGAAAAAGATTTGAATAGTTTGAAAATATTTTTAGAACGAATCTGCTTTACGGTAACCCGTAAGGAATAGACATCAAAATGATTTAGTTTTACATCCGTAACTAAAAACAATATTCATTATGAACAACGTAGAATCCATTAAACCCGGACCTAAACCGGACAAGAGCGACGGAACTTCTGATGAAAGAAGAAGGGTAACACCTGCAACACAACCCAAACATCCGGCGCTTAAACCCCATATTCACAAGCCGGGCGAAAAAAAATAAAATCTATTTTTAAACTCAAAAATTGAACCTATGAAAAAACTAATGGCGATTGCCGCAGCGGTAGTGCTGATGGCCTCCTCTCAAAACGTAAATGCCCAGAAACGATATTCGGGGAGTAAACATTCTTCAAGCCACGGAGGAACTTATAAAGGTGGCAGCGGAAGTTCCCACAAAGGAGGCAGCTATAAAAATTCAAGTACAGCAAACCGGTATGGTAAACATAAATAAGGTCTGCCGTAGTATAAGCTTATCAAAAAACACTTCAAACACAATCCTGGCCCATGTCAGGATTTTTCATTTACTCTTTTCTATTGTATGCCTGTACAAATTTTTAGTTTGTGGTAAAAAATTCTCCCGCAAATTGACATAGATGGCGGCATGGCTTCGCGAGCCTCAGCCTGACAGTGCGCATCTACTGTTTAGTTTGAATTAAAATAATAATTTGTTAAGCAGACTCATATTGCCATTATGTCATCCTGAGGCTCTCGAAGGATTTTCTTAACACGCTGGTAAAGGCTTTGAGGGTTGCAGGCACCGAATGTACATAATTTCAGTATTCCTTTTGTCATCCCGGAGGGATCTCAACTTAGTATTAGAGAATCGTTTGGAAAGATTCAGGATTTCTACGGTATATAAACCTCATCTTTCTGTGGCAGAGATTGAAAAAGCTCTTTTTTCCTATTCTTCCGCTCCACGATCAGCCAGGCGGCGTCCAGCATTTTGATGAGGTGAAGGTATGGGCCGACGATATCACGTTCCGGCAAATGGTTGAACGTCCCGAGAGAGAAATACACGATGTCCGAAAGGAAGTCCTCTAATTCCTCAAGGCGGTATTGCTTAAAAGCTTTGCGGAACACCCGTACCGGCTCGCGGTATTCTTCCTCAGAAAGTGAACCGTACAGCAACGGATTGCCGGTCTCCGGAACGGCCTCCCCTACCCATTTCGCGGATTTCTTCCGGAGGCACCACCCTGCCCGGATCAGCGACCGCAGCGACTGGTGGAAGTGAAAGACCACCGAAGGATCTTCCGGGATCCGCGTTTTCCCCTGTACCGCGTACTGCATCATCAGGTTGAGCCGCTCCTTTGCCGTGGGCAGGTCATGGAACTGGAAAAATACGTCCCCTAAAGCGACGGGTGAAAGTTTGCTCCGGCCGGACCAAAACCGGGATTCAAAGTTTATGCTGTTCTTTTTCATAAGTGTGTGTGTTATTGATTTTTTAATCATACAGAGGAATTGTTCTTCTGCAGATGTAATATAATTTATAAATGATCCCTTCCTACTGTATTACAAATATATAAAAATTCACTCTTGTTACAAGTTCTTGTAACAAAATTTATTGGAAAAATTACGCCCTTTGTATAAAGTGGTAATACATGGATGCTTTACAGGAAGAAATATTAAAAAAATTTGGAGAACACGTCAAGAAAATAAGACTTGAATCAGGGCTTACCCAAGATGAAGTTGTCCTTAACAGTTCCAAATTGACCAAAGGCACCGTAAGCGATATAGAAAATGGAAAAAGAAACTTTGCGTTTACTACATTGATTGATCTCGCCAAAGGATTGAATGTTTCTCCTAGAGATTTGATGAATTTTACAATTGAAAAATACTGACTAGAGTTTTATTATTTGTATTAATGACAAATTTTGTCTATAATATCTGTTTCCATAATAATTTTAGTTGATTAATCTAATTGAAAACAAAGTATAAATAATTACATTAATTAAAGAAGTTATTATTTGTAGTTTTTATTTAATAAAAAAGGCTTTGGATTATCATAAACAAAAAGCCTATACTAAACTATTTGAAATATAGTTTAAGTCTGTTAATTTCTTATCAAAATATAAAACTAATACCTTTTTCACTATATTTGGATAAAAAATTATGGGGCGTTTCATGATTCATATTGAACTACATAAAGCAAGCTCAGAAGTATATAATAAACTTCATGAAGTTATGTATAATATAGAAGCTTTTCAAGTTATTCAAGATATTGATACTAAAGAATTCTTTAATCTACCAAGATCACAATATCATTATATTGGTTTAATTGAAAATAAAGAAGACATATTAGATTTAGTTAGACAAACTATCAAATACGTTAGCCAAGATTTTAAAATTGTTGTTACTGGTAATGATGGATCAGCTTGGGTAGGATTAGATAAAGTCTAAATCTTTTTTTTGCATGTCTCTACAAAGTTTGATACATATAACGTCTACTTTATATTTTTACTTAATTTATACCTTTGGTGTAAACTAGCATACATTACGTAATTTTAAAATTAACACCACATATTACATTTTTGTATATTTGGTACATTACATAAAAAAAATTAAAATGATTATATTATCGACAATAGATGATGATTTAGTTATAAAAAGTAAATTTATAACAGGCAAAACAAATTATAAATTCGCCCTTGACAATTTTTATCCTCTCATTAATCGATTAGATATCCAAAGAAACTTACAAAATGCATCATTTTATAGAAGATTAAAGGATGATTTATTAGATGGGTGTATCATGCCTCCAATTACATTAGCAATAATAACAGATGTAACAAAATTTTCAGACGATTTAGATGATGCAGTGAAGTTTATTACAGATAATATTCAAAATATGTTTATTCTCGATGGTATCCAAAGATTAAATACTTTAAATACAGCATATTTACATCCTGAATCGGATAAAAATCTCGATTTACGTCATCCAATATTTCTTAATATATTGGTTTGTAGTTCAATGGATAATTTATTATATCGTATGATTACCTTAAATAATGGACAAAAGCCGATGTCAGCAAATCATCAAATTGAGATATTGCTAGGTAACATCTATCAATTTGATGAATTATCCATCAAAATAGTTACTGATAAGGAAAAAGGGAAGAATAAAAAAAATGTGAATACATTTGAAAAATCAAACATTATAAAAGGTTATTTAGCATTTATTACAGAAAGTACGTCAATCGACAATAAAAAGATTATTGATGAAAAAATGGATAACTTAATCACGAAAAAGATAATGGAATCTAAGGTTACTAATTTGACTTTAGAATTTTCAGATGTTATCAGTTTAATTAATAATTTTTCAGAAACTAAAGAATTAAAAAGTTGGTTTGATAACTCAAACAATATAATTGGCTTTTGTGTTGGTATAAAAAAGTCTTATGATTTTATAAAAAATATAAATAACATAGAATTTAATGAAAATATCAAAGTTTTTGAAAAAGCGTTTAAATCTCTGAATTTATCGTCAATAAAATTAAGTAAAGAAAGAAGAAATCTTACAAAGTATTATATTTCTAAATTTAAAGAATTAAGAGATTTAGATGAAATAGAATTATTAGATAATTTTAATGACAATATACTTTAATGAACCATACTTTCTTAGAAATTATCGCACCTATTTATCAAAAGAAATTAACGCCAAGTTTAATTATTTCTACAACCATTCCAAAAGAAGCTATTTTAATTCGGCTTTTGACGGGAAATCTTAAAATTAGAAATGATTTTACTAATGAAGAATATTCACAACAAATGAATTATGCTATTCTAGGAAAAGAATTTAAAAGGACACCGTCAACAAAACCAATTAGAAACGCTTTATCAAATCCTCTTAAATTAAATGATTTGGAAAATTATTTGGTCAAAACAAATCATAATAATGATTCTTACTATAATTTATTAATCGAAGAATTCTGTGCATATTTTATTAGCAAACAAAGAAATTCATATACTAAAGCTTTTTTACATTTATATAGAATTCTGGAATATATATCTTATAGCTTTCCTTTAGTATACTCTTCATTTTCAAGAGATTATTTCGGAACTTATGGTAAGTTAAAAAATTATTTTGATACATCTAAAAATGAATTATTATTTTTTGATGCTTTTTTAGAAAAAACATTAGATGATACTTTATTAGATTCTGAAATCGACTTTAATTTTTCATCATTACCATCATTGCTAGCTAGAAATTACTACCAAATTATAAAAAATTATATTAGTGAATCAAACCTAATTACAAACACAAAAAATGTTAGTTTGTCTTTTCAATATAGATACTTATTCAAGCTAATTGTAGATATAAGAAATAGATATTTTCACTTTGCAGTAGGAGGTCAAAGAAATATCAAAAGTACTGAAATTGTTGAAAGTGATATATTTTTTAAACTTATTAATGAGGAATTAATCAATTGGATTTCTATTATTTACTTTGAAATTTTAAATCATTCAATTAGTCAAGTTAGATGATATATCAATATTTAGAGGCAAAAGTGCTCAATCAAATTCGCTTTTTGAATAATTAGTGCTAAAATCATTTTCTCTTTTGCTATAAGTTTCTTAAATTAAAACAAGGGTTTCGAATTTTTATACAGCTATTTTCTGTAAGTTTTAAATCTTAAAATTCACTTTTTAGTTAAAAATTTTTATTGTTTTCACTTCCGTGAATATCAAGTTATTATAGAAGATATCAAATTTTAAATTTAGTTTTGATAAGCTAACAGAACTAAAAAATGTTATGGAGATCTATAATTAATATTCTAAGATAAATAATATAAAACCAATTAAATTTATTTTCATGATAATTTATAAGAAGTAATTTCAATTTGTTCTGCAAATTCCGCTTGAATAGTTAAGCATTTCTATAAAATGCCTCACATTTTTGAATCATTATTACGATAAAAAAATCCCGGCCAAAACCGGGATTTAACTTTTCAAATTCAAACTTACTTAATTTCCACAGGAACGGAGATTTTATCCCAATCCATGGTGAAACCGTTTTTGTTGATTTTGTAGACTAAGGCTTCCTGGGTGGTTGGTAAAGCTTTTGTTTTTACGTCTACCCGTAACGCGTCTTTGGACTGCTCGTATTTGTAGGCACCCCATTGCTTGGCTTCTTTGTTGAAGATGGCGGTCCAGGTTCCGCTGGCTTTCGGGATCAGGAAGAAGCTGTATTTCCCGGCCGGCAGTTTTTTGCCCTGAACGGTAATATCTTTATCCGTTTCGAACGTGGTGGCTTCGTTGGCTCCGGCTCTCCATACTTTGTCATATGCTTCCAGGCCGCCCCAGATGGTACGTCCTTTTACGGATGGGCTGCTGTAAGCGATGGTGATGTTGGCATCTTTGATTTTTCCCGTCGCCGTCATCGGTGGGCTGGCCGGTTTTTTGGTTTCCTGCGCGAAGGCATTTACAGAGATCGTCATGGCCGCAACGAGCACGGTCGCCGATTTTAGGATGGATTTCATACTATTTTTATTTACTTGTTTGTTATTTTGTTAATCGTTTACGAATGTACTGCTTTCTTCTTATATCTGCTTAAACTTTTTTACTGAACTACAAAAGTCACAAAAGACACTGATGCCTGCGAATAAAGTTAAATAACCTGATTTATTTTAAGATATTTTCAGGCTATTCAAATCTTCTCGGTGACTTATGTGCTAACATAAACGCTGTCATCTGTGAAAATCTGCGCAAATCTGTGGGAGATTTCATCACAGTAGAGGACAAATATCTCCATACTATTCTCTAATACTATGTTGAGATTCCTACGGAAATCACAGATTCGACGCAGTCAATGACAAACAGCGTGTTGAAATTATGATTCACCATCATCGTAAGGAACGGCCGTCCGATGGCTGAGCGGAGCCCAAACCACGTCATGATCTGTGAAAATCCATAGGAGATTTTAAGTTCTTAAGAAGAAGAAATTTTAAAAATGTTTTCAAGCTTTTCAAATCTTCTCGGTGACTTATGTGCTAACATAAACGCTGTCATCTGTGAAAATCTGCGCAAATCTGTGGGAGATTTCATCACAGTAGAGGACAAATATCTCCATACTATTCTCTAATACTATGTTGAGATTCCTACGGAAATCACAGATTCGACGCAGTCAATGACAAACAGCGTGTTGAAATTATGATTCACCATCATCGTAAGGAACGGCCGTCCGATGGCTGAGCGGAGCCCAAACCACGTCATGATCTGTGAAAATCCATAGGAGATTTTAAGTTCTTAAGAAGAAGAAATTTTAAAAATGTTTTCAAGCTTTTCAAAT